>DASTFJ010000240.1:0-11087 GCA_035708745.1 Thermomicrobiales bacterium
CCCTACGCGCTACCGCGGACTCGGCTGCCGTACGGCCGTACATAACGTCGTCCGTCCGATCGCGGGCGCGTTGACCGGGGTCGAGCTCGATTCGCAACGGGAGCTCGACGCCACCTTGATCGCGCTCGACGGCACCCCGAACAAATCCCGGCTAGGAGCCAATGCCATTCTGGGCGTCTCCCTGGCCTTCGCGCGGGCGGTGGCGGTCGAGCGCGGCGTACCACTCTACTGGCATTTCGCGGACATCCTGCAACCTGGGCTAGAGCTGCAATTCCTGCCGCGTCCGACGATCAATCTCTTCTCCGGTGGCAAGCACGCCGGCGGCCAGGTAGAGATTCAGGACATTCTGCTGGTCGCCAATGGCGCGCGCACGGTCGACGACGCCCTGGCCTGGACCTGGGCGGTCTACCAGACAGCCGCCGATCTAATCCGGGCGCGCTACGGCGAGCGAGCGTTGGTCGCGGACGAAGGCGGCCTGGCCCCCTCGGCGGGATCGATCGAAGAGCTGTTCGATCTGGCAGTCGATGCCATCACCGAGAGCGGATTTCAGCCGGGAACCGATCTTTCCCTCTGCCTCGATGTGGCGGCCAGTCATTTCGCGGTCGATGGCGGCTATCGCATCGCCGGTCAGCTGCTGTCACCAGAGGCGATGATCGAGCGGGTGGCCGGCTGGGTGGAGCGCTATCCGATCGTCAGCGTCGAGGACGGGCTGGCCGAGGACGATTGGAATCACTGGCCGGCGCTCTACGAGCGCATTTCCGGTAAGGCGATCGTGCTGGGCGACGATCTCCTGACCACGAATCCAGCGCGTATCCAGCGTGCCATCGACACGGGCGCGGCCAACGCTCTGCTGCTCAAGGTCAATCAGATCGGCACGCTCTCCGAAGCCGCCGAAGCCGCCCGCCTGGCTCGCTCGGCCGGTTGGACCATCGTCGTCAGCGCCCGTTCCGGCGAAACCGAGGACGATTGGCTCAGCGATCTCGCCCTCGGCTGGCAGGGCGACGCCCTCAAGGTCGGCTCCATCACCCGCTCCGAACGCCTCGCCAAATGGAACCGCCTCCTCACCCTCGAACGCGAAACCGGCCTGCCGCTGACCCCTTGGCCGAATCGTGGATAGCTCCTGCTACGCTACGACTGGCCGCGTCCGTAGGCGCTCAGGCAAAAGGGATTTCGAGACTCCACAATTTGGCGACAGCGGCCAGATCCACATCATCGATTTGCACTGGTCGTGGATCCTCCAAAGGAGTGAGGCTTGCGTCTTCGAAGATGGCCCAGCAGGTCAACGACGGATCATGGCATGAGGCATAAGCGATACCGTGAAATCCTTGACCGATTGCCCATCCTGCGACTAATTGCGTGACTCTGTGATCGTTGGAGAGTAGGTCGCCCAAGACAAAGCGGGAAACGCCGCTGAACGATGAGACAAACGCTCCGAGCTCCTCACGCAGAACCTCATGCGTTTCCGGTGATCGCACATCGAGCCAGCGTTGATTGGCGGCTACCGAAAACCGCGCAATGCGGCGATTGAAGAATTTTGTTGGAATTGGCGTGTATGAGCGCACATCTGGTTCATCCGCACCTGGACCGACAGCAGCATTCCGGTCGGCCAGTGTTGCCAGGTCGGGTCGAAATGCATCAAGGGTTTCCATGAATGCCGCCCGTCGGTCCACTGCTGCATAGAGAACCGAGGTTCGTTTCTGCGGATCGTCGTAGCGGCCGGCTCCGGAAAACGCAAGCGGCGGGAATGCCAGCGGATCGGGCGAGCGCCCGATCCGGAAAAGAACTGCCGGCGTTGGAGCGAGCCGAATCGCCACTATCCGTAGGCGACGAACGCAAGCGCGGCGTTCATGGCGCGATCGCCGCCGTCGGGGAGATTCGCGATCACCCAGGCTGGCGCACGATGATCTAGCACCGGGTTCATACCCTTGAACCAGACGCCGGCAGTCTCCTCATCGTCCACCATCGCGATCAAGAGCGCGATCTGATACGCGTCACGGAGCTTGCGCTCACTTTCAGGTTGCGGCTTGCGCATACCCCGCGCCCATTTGCCGACGGCCTTGGGATCAGTCACGCCGGTTAGATAGGCAGTCCATTTTTGCCCAAGCAGGGATTGGACATAACGCGCGACGTCGGCGATCGGTGTGCGCATGGCCTGATCGTGGGCGCTACGCAGTTGATCGAGCGCGGCACGTTCTTCCTGGGATGCATCTTTTTGCTCGGTAAGGGCAGACATTGGTAAATCCTCCTGATCTACCTGGAAATGTTACCCGGAATACCACCTTGTTCACCACCGTTCACTGCGGAGGGTGCTACACCCGTTCGAAGAGCGCCTGGACGACCACAAGGGTGCCGGAGCGGAAATTGCTTCCCATATTGCGAATTCGTTCCAGGAAGGCCGGGCCGAAGAGCACCGTTAGCCCCGCCGGTTGCTGCGATGGCGCGCCGCCCTGCGGTGGCCCCAGAGCGCCGAGCACCTTTTGCGTCTCGTTCTCCCAGGCCAGCTCGCGGAAACCGGCATCCACGATCGAGGCGCGCATCTCCGTGGCCAGCGAGAGGAAACTGAGATCGGCGGTGACCGCCCAGGGCACGGGATAGACGACTGGCTCGCCGTTGGCAGCCATGACCTCTTGCATCACCAGCCGCCCGCCCGGCTTCAGCACGCGGTGGATCTCGGAATAGAGGCCGCGCTTGTCCGGAATGTTCATGGTGCTGTGCTGAGTCCAGACGCCATCGAACGATTCGTCCGCGAATGGCATCGCGGTGCCGTCGCCGAGCTCGAATGCGACCTGGTCGCTCATCCCGACCCGCTCCGTCAGAATCCGACCCTGTTCGATGAACGAAGGGGTGAGATCCAGCACGGTCACCTGCACCTTTGCCCGGTCGGCCAGCACCCGGGCCGGGCCGCCCAATCCGCCGCCGATGTCCAGCACCCGCGCTCCAGCCGGAAAGTTCGCCAGCGCAATGAGGTCGAGGGTGGCTTCTAGACCGCGTGAATGAAAATTGTCATACGGCGCGAGCGAGTCGAGGGTGGGATGCGCCGGATCGATGCCTTGCTCGCGCAAGAGCGCGTCGATCCGTTGCACCACATCCTCGGCGGTGTAATGAGAGGCGACCTGGGCGTTAGTGTTCATCGACAGTCTCCGTTTCGCACTGCTGGATAGCCTGGATAGATGGGAGCCGATCCTCCGATCATAGTCCCAGGAATGCCAAATGGGAACTTCTCTCCGGAACGGTCCGCAACCAAACCGAACGCGTGCTACTCTTGCGAAATTCCAACGAATGGACGGGGAGAAAGGCCGTGGCTATGGTCGAGCGGATGGAACGAGCAAACGGAACGCTGGCGTCGCCGGTGCCAGCGCAAGCCGTCGCCGATGTTCGGAAACCGCTGCGCGGCGCCTCGCTGTTGCCACCCAGGGTCTATCACGATCCGGAAATCCTCGCGTACGAGCAGGAAGCCTGGTTCGCCGATGGCTGGGTTTGCGTTGGCCGCGAGGAAGACATCCTGCTCAAGGGACAGTATTTCCTCACCACCCTCTGCGATGAAAATGTCATCGTCGTGCGGGATAACGACCAGAACGTCCGCGCCTTCTTCAATTTCTGCCGCCATCGCGGGGCCACCATCGTCGCCGAGCCGCAAGGGCGGGTACCGCGTTTTCAATGTCCCTACCATGCCTGGATCTACGATCTCGATGGCACACTGCACATGCCCCGGTTTTGCGACCAGCTCGAAAACTTCGATCTGAACGAATGGGGGCTGGTCCCGGTGAATTCCGGGGTCTGGCAGGGATCGATCTTCCTCAATATCAACAACAACGCCGCGCCGTTGCTCGATTCGCTGGGCGATATGCCGCAGTTCTTCGACCGGTTCGATCTGGGCGCCCTCCGCCGGGCGCAGCTGATCGAATACGATGTGAAGGCCAACTGGAAAGCGATCATCGAGAACTATTCAGAGTGCTACCACTGCCCGGGCGTGCATCCGCAGCTCAATAAGATCACCCCATTCGATCTGGGTGACTGGATCGAAACCGAGGGCGATTGGCGCGCGAGCTGGATGCCGGTGGTGGGGGACTACGATACCCTGACCATGGACGGCCAGATGACCGAGCATGGCCGCGGCCTGCTGGACGGCATGACCGAGAACGATCACAAGAAGATCTACTATTTCGTGGTCTGGCCGAATCTGCTGATCAGCCTGCATCCCGACTATCTGATGACCCACCGGATCGTGCCGATCGCACCCGACCGGAGCTACATCGCCTGCGAGTTCTTCTTCGATCCCGAGCAGATGGCGCGGCCCGATTTCGATCCGTCCGATGCCACCGAGTTCTGGGATCTGACCAACCGGCAGGATTGGGAAGTCTGCGAGTTGCAACAGCAGGGCACCGCGTCTCGTGCCTACACCGCCGGCCGCTTCACCGCGATGGAAGGGGGCGTCTACGCCTTCGATGCGAAAGTAGCCGACCGGTATGCCAATGATGGCGTGCGGACCGACGCGGTCGAAGTGAGCAAGGCCGACGCCACGACCCGGCTGGCCGGCAGGATCAAGAGCCGTGCCGTTGCCGACTAGTGTGAGCTGCACCCCCGTCCATAGCGAAGGGCGTCTCTGCCCTCCCACTCCCGCGGAGCTGTCCACGGTTGGTCGTAGCGAAGGGCCACTGTGCCTTCCCGCCTCAACTGAATCAACGGGAGAGCAACAATGATCCTGGCGCACCGATTCTGCGTACTGCAAATGAGCGCGGATCGTTCGGATGTATCCGCCCCGCACAAGCAGGACGGCCGAGCCGGTGCAGATGCAAACGATTTCGGGCAATCCCAGGAGTGTGCGCCCGGTGACTGATGCTGATCGCACCGGTGGACAGGAGGATGCCAAATCCGCGCTGAATGCCGCGCTCTCCCGGCTGCCCGCCGATCAGCGCGAGGCTATCGAGCTGGCGGTTGGCGCCCGTATGACCTATCAGCAAATCGCCGAGCGCACGGGGGTGCAGGGCATCACCGTACAGCGCCGGATCAATCGCGGCCTTCTGGCCCTACGCGTTGCCTTGCGTGACCAACCGTACTTCGATAGTCTCAGTTATCCGGAAAGCGATCGATCGTGACGCACGATGATGTAACACCCGCCCTACAACCTGAGCAGGACGATGCTGCCCTGGCGCACGACGCGATCGGGGCGTACATCCTTGGCGCGCTTCCGGAATCCGAAGCGCTCGCCTTCGAGGAGCATCTGCGCGACTGCCCCCAATGCCAGCAGGAGCTCAGTGAGCTCGGGCCGATCGCGGCGCTGCTTCCCCGGCTCTACGACGATCTCGATCTGGACGGCGCCGGACTGTCCGCTCTCGAACCGAATGCTCCAGAACCCTCGGCCGGCGTGAAAGAGCGGATCGTCGCCGAAGCGGCCGCCATCGTCGTCGAGCCGTCGACCATTACCGACCCACCAACCATCGCAGGGGTCGACCGCTCCGTCGAAGCCGCGGTGCCCGAGCTCGAGGACCCGGTGATCCCGGCGATCGCCAGCCCGGCGGTCGAGGCATCCGAAGAAATCGATGAGGACGCGATCGCCGCTCAGGTGGCCGCCGACGAAGCCGCGGAAGACGCGGCGGAGGAGGCCGCGGTCGATTCCGCGCCTCAGCGTCGTCCTCGGGGCCGCATTGCCCGCGGCGATGCGCCGCCGGAAGCGAAGGTAGTCGCGCTGCCGCGGGAGCGGAGCTCGATTCTGCCTTGGGCCATTGCCGCCGCCGCCGCGATTCTGGCGACCGGCGCGATCCTCTGGGCGCTGGCAATGATGGGCCAGATCGACGATCTCAAGAGCGAGCGCGATCTGCAGGATCAGCAGCTCGCCCAGATGAACCAGGAGCGCGAGGAATATCTGGCGCAAACCCCGGCGCTGGTCTATCCGCTGGTGTCCACCACGGCCAGCTCGTCCGACGCGTCGGCCATGGTCTACATGGATCCCGATCCGGATGGCTGGGGCGGCATCATCGCCTTCCGCGGGATGACGCCACCACCGAGCGGCCAGGTCTACCAGCTCTGGATGATCACGGGCGATCAAATCACCCCCGGGCCCACCTTCACGCCCGATGCCGAGGGTAAGGCCACCGTGCAGGTCGGCGGAGACGCGGCCGGCACCGGCACCATGGCCATCACTATGGAACCCGACGGCGGCAGCCAGACCCCGACCACCTCCCCCATCATGCAGGGCAACCTGACGGCCTAACCGTCGTCTCGACCGAAGCGAAGCGGAGTGGAGAGACCTCTCGTTGCCCACGACCCAGCCTCCCTCGCGCAACCCTGCTGCTCGATCGGAGCAAAGTACAATCTTTCCTGATGGCTTTTCATCGAAGGTAGACCTCCATGGCAACCACGAAACCACCCACCCCATCCCTGCAATCGCAGACCGACCAGTTGCTTGCAGACCATGCGGCTGTCGTGCGCTATATCGAATTCATGCGAACGCTTCAAGCACGAGTGCTGGCATACGAGGCGCAATTTGGCATTCCCTCCTCCGAGATCCACGAAGCCATTGATGACGGGCGTTTGCGAGAGACGTTCGACGTAACCAAATGGATTATGGACTTCGAAATGCTGTCGCAAGCCAAATTGCTTGAACAGTGACCCTTCGAGGCGACGGAGCTTCGATCGCTACCTCGCAATTCACGATGCCACCTTGCGCGAGTTCGACTATTTTATCGAGCGAGGTTCCGTCGAACCGCAGGTTACCGACTATTACGGCACGCTCTTCGAAGGCCGCCTCCTTTTTTCATACGGTGTGTATCTTGATGTCCGCATCAAACTTGGCTTCGGCGATCGTCACCAAATCGATGTCTGGCGTTACACCTTTCACGCCGGAATAACCGGAACCGATGACCGCACCATCTTTCAATACGACAACGCCCATGCGTACACGCAGGAGGGGCATCCCGACCCGCATCACAAGCACCGCTTCGACCCAGTGACCGGAAAAGAAATCACCCCACCGGAGTGGATCGGCGAGGCGAATCGACCCACATTACGCTCCGTGCTCGTCGAGCTCGAACGCTGGTGTCTCGACCACCGGCACTTGTTGGAACGCTGACGCGGTTACCCATACCCGAAGAAGCGGTTGAAGATCTTGTTCTTCCAGCAATAGCGCAACCCCAGCGCCCAGGCGATCACCGCCGCGGCGATGATGGCGTATTGCCACCAGGAGAGCAGTTGCACGCTGAAGAGATGGCGCGACCAGGGGTAATAGAGAATCGCGATATAGAGCGGAATCATCAACAGCGCCACCGCGGTGGGCCGCCAATCCCGGTCGGTTTCCTCGATGACCGCCCACCACTCGTTCGGCGGGGCGGTGAAGATCACCAGACAAAGCCCGCACAGGATCATCACATAGGTGAGCGCGTCCTTGGCCAGCGCCCCGGACACATCGGGATTGTTGACCTCGGCTGCCGAGGCGTGCCGCAACGTTTCCAGATCGACATCGCTCAGGAAATAAAAGATCAGATAGACGACCACCGCCACCAGGAACATCAAAATGGTGGCCGGCAGGACGAACTTGAAGATCGGCAACAGAATGCGGTCTGGCGCGCGGCCCGCATGGGCGAAGATCGCCAGCGCGAAGGTGGGAATGCCGACCGTCAGCAGGGTCAGCAAGGTCATCGTCGAGGGGGAAAAGGGGAATCCGCCGCGCACGAAGGTCACCGCGATGATGATCAGCGAGACGGTGAAGACCCGCACCAGGAAGAGATTCAGCACACTCTGCAATCCGCGCCGGATGCGCTGACCCTCGCGAAATGCCGCCGGCACCGCCGCAAACGAATCCTTCAACAGGATGATATCGGCGGCGGCGCGGGTCGCCTGGGCGCCGCTCTGCATGGCGATCCCCAGATTGGCCTTCTTGATGGACAGCACGTCGTTCACACCATCGCCCGTCATGGCGACGTAGTGCCCATTGCGGCGCATAGACTCGACCAACCGCTCTTTCTGATCCGGGGTGATCCGTCCGAAGATATCGCCGGTTTCAGCGGCCTGATCGAACTCGGCATCGTTCATATGCGCCAGATCGAGACCGGAAACCAGCACCGCATCCTCGGGGAAGCCCGCTTGCCGCGCCAGTGCCGCCACGGTCTCCTGATTGTCGCCGGAGATGATCTTGAGCCGCACACCCGCCTTGCGGAATCCATCGAGCGTTTCATGCAGATTCGGCCGCAGCTCGTCGGCAAAGGCCAACCAGGCGGCCGGATGCAGATCGAGCGGCGCCGAAGGATCGCCATCGGAATCTTGCAATGTCGATGGTTCTGGACTGTACGCGAAAAGCAGCACGCGCCATCCTTGGGCGGCCCAACCCTGCGGTGGCTCCAGATGGCGGTCGTCCTCGATGAGCGCGCCGAGCATCTCGGGCGCGCCGAGCGCGAACACCCCGCGCAATTCGTCGGTATCGGCCGAGAGGGCGCTCCATTTCCGCGCTGAGCTGAAGGGCACCTGCCCCACCAGCGGTTGCGCCCGGCCCGGGAGCGCCGCGGCGATCGCCTCATTGGTCTTGTTGCCGCCGGGCACGCTGGCGGCGAAATTGCCCAGCATGCCCCGCACCTCATCCTCGCTGAAGTGGCCGATCGGCTGGATCTGAGTCAGCACCAGCTTGTTGGCAGTGAGAGTGCCAGTTTTGTCGGCGCAGAAGACATCGACATTGCTGAGCGATTCGACCGCGTTCACCTGTTGCACCAGCGCGTTCTTGCGGGCCAGCCGCAATGCGCCCATGGAATAGGTGACCGTGATCATCAGAAAGAGTCCGGAGGGGACGATGCCCAGGATCACGGCCGCGCCCACCACGGTTTCGGCAATCGGATAAGACCAGATCAGCGAGCTCAACAGCACCAGCACCAGCAGGAAGATCGCAATCGCCAGCAGCGCCCGCACGACATAGTTCACATCCCGTTGCAGGGGTGTCAGTGAGATGGTGAATTCGCGCGCTCCGGCTGCGATCGTGCCCGCCACCGACTGCTCGCTGGTTGTTTCGGCTTCGTACCAGGCGCGACCGCTGAGCACATAGGTGCCGGCATAGACCCGATCGCCTTCCTTCTTATGGACGGCATCGGTTTCGCCGGTCAGCAGCGATTCGTCGACATCCATCTCCCCGCTGCCGACCACCACGCCATCCAGCAGAATCTGGTCGCCCGGGGTAACCACCAGCAGATCGCCGACCACGAGCTGCCCCGGGTCGACCTCCTCGGTCTTGCCGTCGCGCACCACCGCGGCGGTCGGGCGGTTGAGCAGCGCGATACGGTCGAGCCGCCGTTTGGCGATCGCCTCCTGCACGATGCCGATGGAGGCATTGATGATCGCCAGCCCGGAGGACATCAGCGCGTCCTTCGGCTGCCCCAGCAGGATCAGGATGAAGCCGATCCCGATCAGCGTGGTGTTGATGAAGGTGAAGAGATTATCTTCGATGATCTGGCGGTAGGTGCGGCTGGTCTTGTTCTCGACCTGGTTCCCCAGCCCCTGCGCGCGGCGCTCTTCCACCTCCGCGCTGGTCAACCCATTCGGGTTGCGCGCGGCATCGGGAATCAGCTCGGCAGGAAGAGAATCGACCGCACTCGTCATAGCATCCCAGTGTAGAGGGAAGCCGGGCGTTTCGGAAGATGATCGGCCAGATTTATTGTCGTTCAGCAACAGCGCCGGCAGTCCGGAGCGCCCGCGCGTTCCGAGCGGGCCTGTGGTCGATCTGGCGCGTCTCGGCGCGCCGGTTATCCGATCATGCTTGACGCTGCCGGAAAAAGCGGTACGATGCTGCTATCGCTCTTACGAACAGAACGTTTCCCTAACGCGAACCTGCGCGCACCACGAGCCGGTTCGCTCATTCTTCGGAAGGAGTGCCTCTTGGTGTCGACATTTTCGTCCAGCCAGCATCTCTCGGAAACTGCAATCTCGGACTTACGCGCCCAGTTGCGCGGCGATGCGCTCGTCCCCGGCGACGGGCGCTATAACGACGCCCGCACACTGTGGAACGCGATGATCGATCGCAGACCAGCTGTCATCGCCCAATGCACGGGCGTGGCCGACGTGCTCGATGCGCTTGCCTTTGCCCGGAGCAATGACTTGAGCGTGGCGATACGCGCTGGTGGGCACAATGTGGCGGGAACCGCGCTCTGCGACGGTGGCCTGGTGATCGACCTCACGCGCATGAAGGGAATTCGGGTCGACCCAGCCAGCCGCCGCGCCAGAGTCGAAGGCGGCGTGACCTGGGGCGAGCTCGACCGGGAAACGCAGGTCTTCGGGTTGGCCACCACTGGCGGCGTCATTCCTTCCACCGGGGTTACCGGCCTCACGCTGGGCGGCGGTATCGGTTGGCTCATGCGTAAACATGGGCTCAGTTGCGACAACCTCATCTCCGCCGATGTTGTGACCGCTGACGGTCGCCTTGTCACCGCCAGCGCGGACGAGCATTCCGAGCTTTTCTGGGGGTTACGTGGCGGAGGTGGCAACTTCGGGGTGGTGACCTCGATGGAATTCCAATTGCATGAGGTCGGTCCGGATCTCGTCGCGGGACCGCTCTTCTATCCTCGAGAGCAAGGACGGGACGCCTTTCGCTTTGCCCGCGACCGCGCCGCGAGTCAGCCGGATGAGCTGATTTGTCATCTTGGCGTGGTGACGGCTCCAGACGGCGCACAATTGAGCGCGTTGATTCCGGTGTATGTCGGCCCTATTCCCGATGGGGAGCGAGCCATCGAGCCGCTTCGTCAGTTCGGACCGCCGGCGGCGGACATGGCCGGGCCGATACCGTATCTCTCGTTGCAGTCCCTCTTCAATGCTGCCTACCCCACGGGATTGCGCAACTACTGGAAAGCGGCCTTTATCGGCGAGCTTCCCGATGACTTGATCGATCTCATGGTCGAAAGCTACGCGGGCACCCCATCGCCGTACGCGGCGCTGTTACTGGAGCAATGCGGCGGCGCCGTCAACCGGGTTGGCGCGAGCGAAACCGCATTCCCGCATCGCAACGCCGCCTATAACGTTGTGATCACGACCGCCTGGGATGACCCCTCCAGCGATGAGCGCAACATCCAGTGGGTACGGGACACCTGGAACCAGTTTTCGCCCTTCCTGGATGACAG
>DASTFJ010000241.1:0-25057 GCA_035708745.1 Thermomicrobiales bacterium
CCATCAGCCGGGCGAAGAGCAAGCTGGTGCTGGTCGGCTCCCGCTCCATCTTCGATCTCTTCGCCACCGACGAGGAGGTCTTCGCCAGCGCCCAGCTCTGGAAGAATCTCCTCGCCGACACCTGCACCGAGCTCCTCTGGAACGGTTCCGTGGACACCATTCCCGTCCAGGTCTGGGGGAATGTCCCATCCTCCCTTCCGGCGACGCCGCCATCCACCATCACTGCTGCCCGATAAGCCCCCCGGCAGCCGGCCTTGACACCCTACGTTCAGGCTCCGAATCGATCTGTAATGGGGAGGGACAACCCCCTGTGATTGCCCTTCCTGTCCGAACACATCTCTGCGGCTCAATGCATCTTCTGAGAGAAACATCCCAGGGATCGAGGCTTCCAACTTTGGCCATCGAGTCCGCCAGCAAGGGCAACCGCCGGGGTGGTCGCTACCAAAGCTGGCGTCCCGGCCGAGGTGCAGAAGAGCGGAGCAACCGTGGTGGTGCGGCGCATTTCGGATGAGGACTTCGTCGTAGGCAACGAGCGATATCTCGACTCCGCTGCGGTGAAACGTCCCCGGGATGAGCGGGCAGAGACGCCCTTCGCTACGACCGCTAGGGGCTTTTCATGCGGCGATGGCGCTGGCCTCCAGCATGTTTACTCGGAATGACGGATTGGCGAAGAGGTCTCATGACTTCGCTTGGGATGACGGTAGGGCGCGCTCGACTCTTTCGCGGACGGTTTCGATCTCGAGGTAAACCGGCGTGTACGGAAACCGGTACGATTGCGAATCGTTGTCGATTATTAGCGAAGAACGAGGAATGACGATTCGCTTTTCGATTCGCGCGTGCGTGCTTGGGATTGTGCTGCTGTCTGGGCTGGCAGGTGCGTGGCCCGAAGGCGGGCTGGCGCAGGGCGATCCGGCGCAGGAGCTGGCCGACCGGTATGCGCCGGTGGCGGTGTTGCGCGATCAGACGGGCCCGTGCGACCGGACTGGCGAGGGGTATTTTCCGGCCCCGGTGGAGTCGGTGCTGGGCAATCCGGATGTGGCGCTAAAGATCGCCGACTCCAGCTCGTCCGCGACCGATACGATCGTAAAGATGGGACCGACAGCGGAGGATATCGCCAATCTGGACGATCGGTATTACCTCGACTTTCCGGGCAATCCGCGGCGACCGGGATGCACCTTCGAAACGGATTTCAAGGCGTACGCCGCCGAGCAGGGGTTGAAGCCGACAACGTACGCGCACATCGTGGTCGATGCGGAGGAGCACCGGGTCGTCATCCAATACTGGCTCTGGTGGTATTTCAACGACTGGAACAATCTGCACGAGGGTGACTGGGAAGTGGTGCAAGTGGTCTTCGATGCGAACAGCGTCGAAGGCGCCTTGCAGAGCGAGCCAATTCGGTATGCCTATGCCCAGCACGGCGGCGGCGAGCTGGCGGATCCTGATTCGGGCAAGCTGCATCTCGAGGACGGGCATCCGGTGATCTATCCGGCAGCGGGATCGCACGCCACTCATTACGAGCAGGAGCTTTATCTGGGCTGGGGCGAGAACGGCACCGGATTCGGTTGCGACAACTCGCGGCCGCCGGGTACCGCGGAACCGCTGGTCGCGATCGTGGTGCCAGACGATCCGGATCCGAAGAGCGCATTCGGCTGGGCGACCTTCGGCGGCCGGTGGGGCGAGCGGCAGCCGTGGGAATTCAATGGACCGCGCTCGCCGAATCTGACCGGGCGCTGGGCCGACCCGATCGGCGATATGGCGAATTGGCGCGATTCGAGTCTGATCGTGCCGGGATCGCAATTTCTGGGTCCGAATGTGACCGATACGTTTTGCACGCTCTCGTCGGGCGGCGCCGCGATTCTGAGCTGGGCGGACCAGAACCAGACGGGATTGCTGCTCGGTTTGCTGGCGCTGGTGCTCGGTATCGTGGCACTGGCCTTCCAGACGCGCCGCATCGCCGGGCTGGCGTTCGGACTTTACCGCCAAAATGCGTGGCTCTTCTTCAAGATCGGTCTGGCGTCGGTGCCAATCGGGCTGGCGTTTGCGGGACTCGCCTGGGTGCTCCAGCAATTCCGGCCCGGTAGCTGGGTAGTCGAATGGTTCAACAACCCAGGGCAAGCGTCGCTGGCGTCGTTGTTTCTGGCAACCAGCTTCCAATATCTGACGATCTTGCTGCTGGTCGCGCCGGCGACGGTTGCGGCGGTGGGAGCGCTCGAAGGGCGGCAACAACCCGATGTGAAGCAGTGCTACCTGCTGGTGCTCCGGAATATCAAGCCGATCCTGATCTGTCTGGTGCTGTTGACGATCGTGACGGGTTTCCTCATTACGTCGTTCATCGGTATCGTGATCGCGATCTTCCTTCTGGTGCGCTGGCAGTTCTATCCGCAGGGTGTGCTGGTGAGCGGCGCCACCGATTGGATAGCGGCGCTGGAATTCAGCCGTGAGGTGGTGCGCCATCGCTGGGTCCCGGCGCTGCTGAATACGATCGTCTTTCAGGCCATCGCGATCGTGCCGGGACCGCTGATCGGATTCCTGCTGATGATCCGGCTGCACCTCGATCCCTGGAACGCCGATCTGGTTTCGAGTCTGATCTACGCGGTCACGGTGCCGCTGGCCGTGATCGGGCTGACCTTGTTCTATATCGATGTTCGACGCAATCCCTATGTGCCCGCGCCGGAATCAGCCGTCGAGCAGAGTGAGCCGCTTCCCGAATCCGGGGTTTCCATGGAAGGGACACCTGTATGAGCGACCAGACGATTACGCTGCTCATTCTCGCGGCAGCAGTGGCGGTCTTCGTCTGGAACAAGCTGCCGGTCGGCACGGTGGCGCTGGGGGTGTCGCTGGCCCTCTGGGCGACCGGGGTCATTTCCATCGAGGAGGCGGTGAGCGGGTTCGGCAGTGCCACGGTCGTGCTGATCGCATCGCTCTTCGTGGTGGCCGAGGGATTGAACAGCGCCGGGGTGACCACCTGGGCCGGACAGCTGTTGGCAAGCAAATCGCACGGGAGCAAAACGCGGTTGCTGATCATGCTGATGGTCGTGGTGGCGGCGTTGACAGCCATGATCACAACCAATGGCTCGGTGGCGGCGCTGGTGCCGATGGTGGTGGCGTTGGCGGTGCAGTTTTCCATCCGGCCGTCCAAGCTGCTGATGCCGCTGGCATTTGCGGCGCATGCCGGATCGTTGCTGGTGCTGACCGCTTCGCCGGTGAATGTGCTGACGCTCGAGGCCGCGCGGGATGCGGGAGTAGGCGAGTTCAACTTTTTCTCGTTCACGCTGGTGGGGGTGCCGCTGCTGATCGGCAGCATCGTGCTGATCGTACTGCTGGGCGACAAGCTGTTGCCCGACCGCGAGCCGGCATCGTCGCTGAAAGATCTGAGCGGTTTGCCGGATACGCTGAAAACCCAGTATCTGGCCGAGGACAAGTTGGGACGGTTTTGGGCGAGCGATACCTCGCGGCTGACCGGCAAGCCGATCGACCGGTTGAATGCCGAGCTACCCAATGATCTGCATTTGCTGGGGGTGCGCTCGAAGGGGGAGCTCGCGCCGATGGATGCGGTTCTGCATTCGGGCGACGAACTGTTGGTGCGTGGCAGCGTGCAACGATTGCGCGATTTCGCCGAGGCCGAAGGGCTGTCGCTCGATACCGACATCGAAGGAGCGTTTTCCAGCGGGTTGGTGACGCGAGACACCGGGGTCGCCGAGGTGCTGATTCCACCCCGTTCCCGCTATATCGGTGACATGGCCTATCCGGGCATGGTGACCGAGAGCGGCAAGCTGGTGATTTTTGGCTTGCGGCGGGGAACGGAGGAGGTCGAATCGGGTACATCGCTGCGGTTGGAAGCGGGCGACGCGATGCTGCTCTACGGTTCCTGGAGCGATCTGGACCAGCAGACCCGCGATCCGGATGTGATCCTGGTCGATTCGCCCGATGCGATCCGGCGGCAAACGATCGCGCTGGGGCGGTCGGCGTTTCCGGCATTGGGCGTGCTGGCGGGGATGGTGCTCTTGATGTCGCTCGATCTGGTGCCGCCGGTGGCGGCGACCTTGCTGGCGGCCATCGCGATGGTGTTGCTGCGGGTGGTGACGCCGGAAGAGGCGCATCGCTCGATCTCGTGGCCGACCTTGATCATCGTCGGTGGGATGACGCCGCTATCGATTGCGATTATCGAATCAGGGGCGGCGGAGACGATTTCGCATCAGATCGTGCGTGTGGTGGGCGGCGGGAGTCCGTATGTGCTGCTGCTCGGGTTGTTCGTCGTGTCGGCGGTGTTGGGGCAGATGATCAGCAATACCGCGACGGCGCTGATTATTTTGCCGATTGCCGTGACGGTGGCGGCCGATGCGGGGATCAATCCGCTGGCGGTGTTGATGTGTGTGAATGTGGCGTTCGCCGCCGCGTTCCTGACCCCGATTGCGACCCCGGCCAATCTGATGGTGATGGAACCGGGCGGATACCAGTTCGGGGACTACTGGAAGCTGGGAGTGGTCTTACTGGTGCTCTATGGTGTGGTGGGGGTGCTGCTGGTGCCGCAGATTTGGTCGTTCTAGCAACTACGGTTCCGGTTGACTTCGCCAAGGGCGATCGTGTCTTCAATTGTGCGTGCCGGGCGCTGAGAGAACACCAAGGCCGTCTTCTCATTTCGAAACCGCAAGAGCAAAGGTGCTGCCGGGAGTGAGCCCAGCCATCTGGCGAGCAGGCCGTGCGAAGACCTAATCGAACGAAGAATGGCGTCGGCGGTTGAATGTGCCTTCTGGCGCAAGAATCCATAGTAGCCAGACATTTCCAACCGCTTCTGGTTCCCTCCGGAACGATAAGTACCGATCTCAAGCGGCTGGGGTATGCGCTATCCCGCGCTCGATTTCGGCAAGTATTTGGTCTGGAGCAGTTGTCCGGCCAGCGGTCCGTGCAGCTACGAAGGCCTCCTCTCCCAAGTCTATTTCGGCTAGAACGATCGCTCGATCGAAACTCATCTGCCCCGCCGGCACATGGTTGACTCCGATTGCCTCCAGCAGCGCATCGGCCGCTCCACACAGCCGCGCCGCCCGCTCGGCTTGACCCGCCAGCACGAGCAGTTCGGCAAAGCCGGCCAGAGCGCCGGCGAACTCCCGGTGTTCCCGGCGTGCCCATAGTTGCCGCATGCTGTCGTTATAAAGTGAGGCAGCGCGCTCGTAGTCGCCGAGCTCGCACGCATCGTGAGCAAGATGGGCTTGAATATTTGCAGTGGACCATACGAACCCGATTTGCCGGCTGAGCGTCAGCGATTGCTCGTGCAATTCCATGGCGAGGTCGAGGTCGCCTTGGAGCCGAGCGATCGTGCCGAGGTTGTCCAATATCGGGGTCCGCAACGCGCTTTCGCCAGGGTAGCCGCGTAGCGCCAACGCCTCTTCGAAAAATGCACGCGAGCTGGCCAGCTCGCTCTGTCCCAGGGCGGCCACGCCGCGGAAGCCCAGGGCCCAGGCGACCAGCGACGCGCTGCCGCTCTCACGCGCGAGTGCAAGACTCTCGTCGAGCAACGGAATAGCTCGTTCCCGGTCGCCTTGCATGTTGGCCAAGTCGCCAGCAACTAGTAGCAGGTTGGCGTGTAGCTCTCTGGGCGGCAGATCCTGGCTGTTCAGAATGTCTTCGACCCAGTCCCGGCCCTCGCTCACCGGGCCGCGAATGCGCCAAAAGAAATGGAGAGAAGCTGCGAGCCGCGATGCGGCCACAATATCGCCCTGCGTCATGAACCAATCGAATGCGGCGCGGAAGTTGTCACGCTCCGCCTCGAGCTGATCGAGCCAAGCCACCAGGTCTGGTCCGAACAGGGCAGAAGCGCCCTGTTCCGCAAGCTGTAGGTAATAATGGGCGTGCGAAACGTGGGCTTCCGTCTCCGGTGATTGTTCATCTGCAAATTCCCGGATCGTCTCCAGCATCGTGAACCTGGCCTCCCCACCCCATCCCTCCTGTTGTCGAAGGAGGTGCTTGTCCACGAGTGAGGTGACGATTTCCAATACGTCGTCTTCCGGCACAACCGCAACCGCCTCGGCCGCGTCCAGAGTGAATCCGCCCGTGAAGGCCGCGGCTTTCTGGAAAAACAACTGCTCGGTAGGGTTGAGCAGGTCATAACTCCAGGCGATGGTTTGGCGCAAGGTCCGCTGCCGATCTGGAGCGTCTCGGGCGCCCTCCGTCAGAATTGCCAGGCTATGAGCCAGCCGGTTGGATAACATCGCCGGCGATAGTAGTCGAATGCGCGCCGCTGCCAGCTCGATAGCCAGCGGCAAGCCATCGAGCCGTCGACAGATTTCTGCAACTTTGGAGGCATTTTCAGCAGTCAGTTCGAATTGCGGTTTTACGTCGCGAGCACGACTGATGAAGAGCGCGACCGCCTCGCTCTCCCTCACCTGCTCGATCGAAAGATCAGCGCCCGTCTCGGGCAGCGTCAGCGGATCGACGAGCTGCTCCCGTTCGCCGCGAATTCGCAGAGGTTCGCGGCTCGTGCAAATCACTACCAAATTGGGACACGCTTGCAGCAGCATCGCTGGTATTCGGGCGGCCGCAAGCACATGCTCGAAGTTGTCCAACACCAGCAGAAACTGCCGACTCCGAAAAAATTCCGCCAGCACATCGGACAGCGGTCGCCCGCTCGTATCTCGCAAACCTAGAGCGGTGGCAATGGCTGCTGGCACGACCCCGGCGTCTGAAAGGGACCCCAAGTCAACAAACGCTGCGCCCCCCGAGAAGTCATTGACGAGTTCCGTTGCTGCTGCTATCGCGAGTCGTGTCTTGCCCACGCCGCCGGGACCGGTCAACGTGACCAGGCGGGCGCCATCGGTGTGGATGAGATTCACGATCGATGTCAGGTCGCGTTTCCTGCCAACGAGCGGAGTTGGCGCAACCGGGATCCGGTGAGTCTGCCAGGCGCTGGGGAACTCAGCGAGCGTGCCGGGCCCATCGACGAATTGATGGCTCTCAGATAAAACAGCTGAACTGACTGAGGAAATCGAATCCAAGGCAGTTACAAGAGCGTCTACCCAGTTTGGATTTTCGACTTCTCGGGCGTCGATCCACTGACGCCCTTCCAGGAAATACGCGATATCATCAGGGAAATCCACTGGTTCGAGCAGTATGGGGAGTATCGGCCGGTCGCGGTCCCAGGCCAATTGAACCTCTTGACGCACGTTCCTTGAGTTTACTGACGTTGCCGTGCAAAGAATCGCGAGCGCAGCACAATCTCGAATGGCGGCGCTAATCTCTGCTGCCCATAGCGCGCCGCCGGTGATACCTCGGCGATCGATCCAAGTGGGAATTCCCGCGTGGTCGAGCAAGGCGACCACCGCGAGCGCTCGGTCCATGTCAGCGGCAGCGTAGCTCAGGAAGAGATGGCCGACGCTTCCCACCTTGTGTCGTGCCATGTGAAGGTGCCCCAGTCTTGCGTTCGGGACATAAATACGGCGAAATCAGCGTAGCATAGGAATGAGCGAGAATTCGCGACCCTGACCGTTGTGATTGCGACGGTGTGCTTGTTGTCTGTATGGCCGATTTCAAGTCGCGTATCGCCAAGTGACTTCCCTTGCGTAAGCCATCGTCTGACCGTGCCCACTCTCCGGGCGAGATTGGCATGGAACTGAAAAAGAAATGGCCGAACGGGTGGCTGGTCCCGTTCGGCCTACTTCTTTGGAGGGAAGTTTTGCCGTTCACCCTTGGCTGGTGGTGAGCGGCGGCGATCGATGTCGCTGGCTGGTGCTCGATCGATCAGTCTCTATGATAGGGCTGGGGATTGCGCACAACCATAACCAATCGGACCCAGTTTTTGGTCCGTTAGGGCGTAACCAAACGGCGAGTTCGGAGTCCTGAGCCCGGAGAAGTGCGCAGAAATGTGCAGACCGGCACATGACACGAGAGGGCAGAGACGCCCTCCGCTACGATCGTCTCCGGACCCCGGACCCCGGACCCCGGACCCCGGACTAGATCAGGCCGCGGCGGATGGATTCGGCGACGGCGTGGGCGCGGTCGATAGCGCCGAGCTTGGCGAAGATGACCTGCAGCCGCTTTTTGATGGCGATCTCGCTGCGGCCGAGCTCGCGGCCGATCTCACGGTTGGTCAGACCCTGGGCAGCGAGCTTGACGATATCGCGGTCTTCGTCGGAAAGATCGGCGTCGCGGCGGGTTTGCTCGCGGGCGAGTCCCTTGAAATCTTCCAGCACGGCATCGAGCAGCTCGGGGCTGAGCTGGCGGCGACCGCGCACGGCGCTGCGGATAGCGGAGATGAGCTGATCGGGCGGCGTCGATTTGAGCAGGTAGCCATCCGCCCCGGCTTCGAGCGCCTGACGCACATACGCCTGATCGCCATAGGAGGTCAGGATGATGACCGCCGAGCGGACATCCTGCTCGCGCAGGCGGCGCGTGGCCTGGACGCCGCTCGCGCCGGGCATGCGCAAATCGAGCAGGATCACATCGGGCTTGAGGGCCTTGGCCTGCTCGAGCGCGCCGGCGGCATCATGGGCGACGCCGGCCACGGAGATATCTTCGGATGTTTCGAGGACCCGGCGGACCCCTTCGACGACGACCGGATGATCATCGACCAGCAGAACAGAAATCACGCGTTTTGTGCCTCGGGCACCTCGTCGGTGTCATGGATGCCGTTCGTGGGCGCTGCAATGAGCGTCATATCGTCGACCCAGTCAGCCGGTTCGGAGGCGGGCGTGGGCCGGACGAGATCATTCTCCCACGGACGGCGTAAGACGACGATGGTGCCGGCGCCGGGCCGCGATACGATATCGAGATCGGCGCCGATGGCGGCGGCCCGCTCGCGCATGCTGAGCAACCCGAGCGACATCGACCGGCCGGCCAATTCCAGATCGAATCCGGATCCGTTGTCGCGTATCGATGTGCGCAGCTCGTGCTCCCGATATTCGATCTTGACCAGCGCCTCGTCGGCATGGGCATGGCGCAGGGAGTTGTGCAGCGCCTCCTGAATGATGCGGTAGATCCCGAGGCGGACTTCGGGCGAGAGCCGCCGGATCTCGCCGCTGACATCGAGCTCCGCCGGCAGCCCGGTGCGATTGATCTGATTGACATAGCGCTCGACCGCTGCTTCGAGTCCGACATCGTCGAGATCGGGCGGGCGCAGGGCGAAGATGACATTGTGCAGCTCGTCCATCGACTGCTCCAGCAGATCGGAGGTCGTCGTCAGCCCCTCGGTCTGTTCCGACTCGCCGGCGCCGGTGGCATGGCCGTTGCCGTGCCCGTTGTTGTTTTCCAGCAGCAGAAGCGCGCGCACCCGATAGAGCGCGCCGGTGATAAGGGGAGAGACCGCGTCGTGAATATCCCCGGCGATGCGGCGGCGCTCGTCCTCTTGCAGGCGGACGGTGCGGCGCAGCAGCTCGCGCATCAGGTCGTTCTGGTCGTTGGTTTGCGCGCGCGCGTCTTCGACTTCCCGCACCTGGTTGGTCAGCCGGTTGGCCATATCGCGCAGTGACAGCGAGAGGGAATAGACCTCGCCGCGGCCGACTGGCTCGACCTGGCTATCGAGATCGCCGCCAGCGATGGCGGCGGCTTCTCTGGTGAGGCGACGCAAGGGCCGCGCGGTGAGCTCGCCGAAGATTACGGAGAGGAGCAGTGTCGCCAGCACCGCGGTCGCGAGTGCGACCAGGCTGTCGCGCACGAGGGATTCGTTGGGCCCATAGTTCGCGGGCGATGGGCCGGTCACCGCCACGGCCCACTGCGCGCCGGGATATTCGACCGGCAGCAGCACACCCATACGCTGATTGCCATTCTGATCGGAGTAGCTGACTCGCACGCGCTTGCCGGCGACCGAATCGGCAATGGCGCTCGCCAGCTCGGTTTGGATGAGCTGGCCGGTGTCGGTTGGCGTTTCCTGATCGGCAATGACCCCCTGGGCCGAGAGCAGCACGACCGAGGTCCGGCTGTCGGATTCTCCGGCGACTGGCAAAAACGCGCGCTGCAGTCGATCGATGGAGATGAAGGAGCCAATGGCGCCGATCGGCGTGCCGCCGCTCTCCTTGCCGTCCTCCGATTGCGCCATCACCGGCGAGACCATGGCGATGACTTCGACATCGCCTTCGGGCACGACGATCTTGGTGGAGATGGCCGATTCGCCGCCGGTGAGCGCAATATCGGCGACGGGTTTGATTTGGGTCATGAAATCCTCCGCCGCGATACCGCCCGATTGCGCGACGACCTTTTGGTTTGGATCGAGCACAAAGAGGCCGGCCAGCGTTGGGCGGAGCTCCTTCGCCTGACCGAGGATTTCAGTCGCTTGCGATTGATCCATGGAGCGGATGGCGGGATTCGACGAGAGACTCGTCAGCACATCCTGATTTTCCTGGAGGGTTTGGTTGATGCCGCGCGAGACGACTTCGGCGAAGGCGACCTCGGTCTCATAGAGCTGATCGCGGCTATTGGAGAGGCTCTGATCCAGTATGTAGAAAACGACCCCTAACAGGGGGAGGAGGCAAAGCGAGGCCGCTGCGACGAAGCGGGTTCGCATTGACCAACGTCGAGTCATAATCGATCCGGTACGTCAAGGTGTGCTGCAGCGGCGCAGCCCGAAGAATGCCCCACTCGTGGCGGCATCCGATAAGCGTGCATCATGGCGCGGCCGATTCCCATATACAGAGGAACCGGGGAAGGTATCCGTTTCGAACCGGCGGGAGGTTTCGGAGCGAAAAACGGGCGAAATACGGTCGAATCCGGGAAAAGTCGTGTGCCGGGGCGGACATGGTGTGCGCGTGGGGCCCTCGAGGCGTCGATTCTGTATCGTTCCGTGAAAAGGTATCATCGAATGCTTGACGCCGCTATGTATGGGAGCGCAACGATGCAGGAACCGATCTCCGGCGAAGTCGACGGACGCGCGGTGCAGGTATTCGATCTGGAGCAACCCCGGTTCAAGGGTATGCCGGTGCACGATTCGCACCAGCCTGGGTATTTCTATTCCCTGCATCGTCGCCATTCGGATGCGATCCGCAACGGGATCGAGGGCGCCCGCACCGGCTCGTCCGGGGTGATCGTGGCGATGGAGCATTCGGGCACGCACATCGACGCGCTCTGCCATCAGGCGGTCGATCTGCGCTTCTACGGCGGTGTGCCGGCGGAAGAATCGGTTCTCAATGGGGGCTATGCGCACCATGGCGTCGAGCAGATCGGCCCGATCGTGGCGCGCGGGGTGCTGCTCGATGTAGCGCGGCATCGCGGGGTCGAATCGCTGGTGACTGGCGATGTGGTGAGCGCCGAAGAGCTGCAGGCGGTTGCCGAAGCGGAAGGCGTTGGGATCCGCGCCGGCGATGTGGTGCTGGTGCGCACCGGCAACGATCTGGTCTGGAACGATCCGGCGCGCTATCTGCCCGGACCGGGTATGGATGGCAGCGCCTCGAAATGGCTGGCGGGGATTGGCATCGAGGCGACCGGCGCGGACACCATGGCGTGGGACGCGATCGGGCTCTGGGATACCGAGCTGAATATGGAGCTGCCGGGGCACGCGACGTTTCTGGTCGAGCATGGCATTTACATTATCGAGAATCTCTATTTGAAAGCGCTTTCCGATGCAGACGCGTGGATCTTTACATTTGTGTGTACGCCGTTGAAATTCACGGGCGCCACCGGAAGCATGGTCAGCCCGATTGCGATTGTTCGATGAGGCAATGGGCAATAGGTAAAAGGCAATAGTGGAGGGTCGATAGCGAAAAGTCGAACATCCGATCGTTCTTTTGCCCATTGCCACGTCCCATGCGAGGTTACCCATGACTCAGGAATCCAACCCATTCGAAGAGGTTGCGATCGCGATGGACGCGGCGCATGCGATGGCGCGGGAGGTCGTCCTGACGTTTCCCACGCGGCCGGTGGCGCTACCGGTTTCGGCGGAAGCGATGAACGCCGCATTCGACGATTCGTTGCCGGTCGACGGCGTCAGCGCCTCGGTGGCGCTGGACGAGTGGATGGCGCGGGCCGAGCCGGGGATCGTCGCCACGGCCGGACCGCGTTTTTTCGGCTGGGTGTTCGGCGGCGTCACCCCCGGCGCCATTGCCGGTGACTGGCTCATTTCCGCGCTCGATCAGCAGGGATCGCTCTGGACGGCGAACCCGGCGTCGGTGCAGACCGAGCACGCCGTGGTGCGATGGCTGAAAGAGCTGTTCGAGATACCGGCCGATTGGGTGGGTACGACCACCAGCGGAGCCACCATGTCCAACATGGTTGGGCTCTCGGCCGGGCGCCAATGGGTCGGCCAGCAGCTCGGATTCGACCCCGCGCTCGACGGACTGGCCGGGAATCCGGTCATCCCGGTGGTCAGCAGCACGGAGATCCATACCAGCGCCATCAAGGCACTCGGGCATCTCGGTCTCGGCAAGCGCGCGATCCGCAAGGTGGCCGCGCCGGGCGGCGCCATCGACCTGGCCGCCTTCGAGCGCGAGCTGGCGAGTCTCGACAGTCCGGTGCTGGTGGTGGCGAATGCCGCCGAGGTGAATTCCGGAACATTCGACGATCTCAGCGGCATGATCGATATCGCGCGGGCTCATCCCAAGGGCGCCTGGGTGCATGTCGACGGCGCGTTCGGGCTCTTCGCGCGGTTGTCGCAACGGACCCGGCATCTGGTCGAAGGGGTCGAACGGGCCGATTCGATCGGCTCCGATGCCCATAAGTGGCTGAATGTGCCGTACGACTCCGGCTTCGCGTTCGTGCGGGACCGGGATGCGTTGTTTGGGTCGTTCAGCAATCCGGCGGCCTATCTCGCTGGAAATCCGGTCGGGCTCGATTTCGATGTCTATATCCCGGAAATGTCACGTCGCGCGCGCGGAGTGGCCATCTGGTGCGCGATCAAGCAGATGGGCTTGCGCGGGTATCAGGAGATGGTGGACCGTTGTCTGGACAATGCCTGGTCCTTCGCGGAGTGGGTCGAGGCGGAGCCGGGTCTGGAGCTCATCGCTCCCGCGCCGCTGAATATCGTCTGCTGGCGCTATACACCCGAGGGGCTGGATGAGGCTGCTACCGACCAATTCAACCGGGATGCGGTGAAAGCGATCCAGGCGGACGGCCGTGCCTTCGTTTCCGGCACGGTTTACCGGGGGCACGCGGGCATTCGGTGCGCGTTCGACAACTGGACGACGACGTTGGCGGATGTGGAGATATTGGAGTCGGCGGTGCGGGATGTGGGGGAAACGTTGCGGGCTGGGTGACAGGTTTTCGGTGGGAGGTCGCGCCGGGCTGAAGCCGCGGCGCTAGTCGCTTGAAGTCCCGCTGGGACTATGAGCGTCTCCCATCTCTTCCAGAAGGAACGGCGAGATACTCTTCGTCTTTCGAGGCATCGAATGATTCGTCCGAGATCATTCCGATGCTCTTTGGGAATGGAGTCGGATGCAGATACTGCTCCAACGCTTCCCGAATGACCGCAGAGAGGGACATTCCCCGTTCCTGTGCGATTTCTTCGAGAGACGCTCGCAGGTCTGCCGGAAGCATGACCGTCTTCTTGTGCATGCTCGTAGCTCCCCGTTGCTCGCGATCGGGAGCGAACGTCGTCCGACGAATGTTCGGCCGCTCAGGGAACTATATCGATCGTTCCTGCGCGAGCGACGACGCCAAAGTGCCGGAGGTCGAATGTGGCTACGGCGCCTCCGTGGCGCTCGGCGCATGCGATGACGGTTGCGTCCGAAAGTCCGAGCGGAAAATCTGCAAACTTCTGAACGAGATCGGTAATTCTGGTCCAGTCGTTTTCACAACAATCGAGCTGGAAGCGCCCTACCCGAATGTCAGCCAGGAATGCAACGAGCGCGGTCGATCCGAGATCGCGCTCGACAAAGTGCGCGATCTCCGAAAGCACTGGCACTGGAATGATGAGGTTCCCTACGTTGATCCGAATGATTTCGACGATCGCCGCATGATTCTTGTCTCGATGAGCCAGGAGCGCGACAACGGCTGACGTATCCAGCGTTACCAATCACGTTCCCAGTTCTTTTCGAGCCATTCGTCGACCTCGTCGGATTGGATTCGGCCGCTCTTTGCGATACCGATGGATTGAGGCACCCTGGGGTCGAGCATCCATTCCTCTTTGAGATATTCCGCCTCTTCGACTGGATCCAGTGAACCATCCGCGGGTACCGCAGATGAACGCGGCGTCGGTTGGTGCTCGATGTACTGGCGCAGCGCATCGCGAAGAATTTCGGCCTCGGGCCGCTGCTCTTTCCGGGAACGTTCTTCGATTTCGATTTTGAGGTCGGTTGGTACGACTAGGGTGCTGTCTGCCATCTCGAGTTCCTGCTCGCGCGTCGAGACATCATTTTACACGGTTGAGCTGACGAAATTCTGTCGTTGTTTTGTGCCTCAGTTGAATCAATGGAGTAACACCGGCCTGCCCGACCTGGACGATTCGTAGATGCCGAGGATGATGGCGAGGGAGTTGCGGGCGTCGCGGCCGGTGACGGCCGGAGGACGGTCGTGGCGGATGGCGTCGAGGAATTCGGCGATCTGGAGCTGGTGGAATTCGGGGAAGCCGGGGCGGCCGCGCTCGGCGGCTTCCCAGGCGGCGCGCTGGCCGGCGCCGGGCTCGACGGTCCAGAGGTCGTTGACGCCCTGCGTGCCTTCCGGGATCTCCTGCAAGCTGGCGGTGGCGCCGTTGTCACCACGAACCATGATGCGGAATCCGAAGTCCGGTTGGATGGTGGAGAAGGCTTCGATCGCGCCGAGGGCGCCGCTCTGGAAGGTGACCGTGGCGGCGACGGTGTCTTCGACATCGATATAGGAGCCATGGCGCAAGGTGGCGATCCGCCCGTAGACCTCGGCGGCGGGACCCATGTACCACTGGAGCATGTCGACCATGTGGACGGCCTGGTTCATCATCACGCCGCCGCCTTCGGTTTCCCATTTGCCGCGCCAGGGATCGGATTCGAAATAGGATTGCGGCCGCCAGAGGTGGGAATAGGACGAGCCGAAGGTGAGCTTGCCGAGCAGACCATCGTCGATAGCGCGGCGGATACGCTGGGCGGCGGGCCAGAAACGCCGCTGGAAGATGACGCCGAACGCGACTCCGGCGGCGTCGGTCGCTTCGATCATGCGATCGGCCTCTTCGAGGTGGATGGCGATCGGCTTTTCGCAGAGGACATTCACGCCGGCTTCGGCGCAGGCGACGACCAGCTTCTCGTGCACCGGGTGGGGGGTGCAGATCAGGGCGGCGTCGAGCTGTCCCTGGGCGAAGAAATCGTCCAGATCGTTGGTGCCGAGCTCCGCGCCGAATTCCGCCGCGAACGCCTGCCCTCGGGCAAGTTCTGCATCGCAGAAGGCGACGAGAGACGCGTTCGGGATGGTCGCGACCGCTTCGGCATGGGTGCGGGCGATCTTGCCGCAACCGATGATGCCCACCCGGAGCGTTCGCTCATTCATGTGCTCGCTCATTCGCCCAACACCTCATGGAGATAGCGGGCCGAGCGCGCGACCGCGTCGTACCCCGGATCGAGATCGTCTTCCTGTTCGATGGAGATCGTGCCGTCGTAGCCGATACCGCGCAGGGCGGCAACGATCTCCTGCCAGTCGAGCTCGCCGTTGCCAGGGAGGCGGTAACGCCACCAGCTACTGCCGAGAATCCCCTGGCGGCGCAGCCGCTCGCGCACGATCTCGGCGTCCTTGCCATCGACATGGTAGATGCGGTCCGCAAACTCCTGGATGAGACCGGGGATATCGTCGATGCCGAGCCAGAGGAGATGGGAGGGATCGAAGCTGAGCCCAAGGGCTTTGGAGGGGACGGCTTCGAACATGGCGGCCCAAAGCTCAGGATTGTGAGCGAGATTGCCTTCGCCGCCGCCACGCCCGGCGGTTTCGAAGGCGATGCGGATGCCCTTTGCCTCGGCGTGCTCGGCGATGGGACCGTAGACCTCAGTAAAGCGGGCGAGGTTGTCAGCCACTTTGTTGGAAGGGTGACCGTCGCCGACGCCGGGGAGCCCGTAGAAGTGCATCCCGTGGCCCGAGCCGGTGAAAGTAACGATGGTGGGGCACCCGAGCGCGGCGGCCGCGTCGATGGTTTTGGTCATATAGGCGATGCGCTGGGCGCGGAGGGCGTCGTCCGAGGTGAGGAGATTGGTCATCGGAGCGAGCGCGGTGAGCTCGATGCCATTGGAATCGAAGAGGGCTCGGGTGGATTCAGGACTGTCGGCGAGGATGCGGTCGAGATCGAGGTGACCGTGAAGGGATCGTCCGTCGGTGATGGGATAACCCGGCCCGATATTGACTTCCATCCCCTGCAGGCCGTTGGTGGCAGCCCAGGCGACCGATTCCTCCAGGGGAATGGGCGATAGACCGACCAGTGACGCGAATCCGACCTTCATTACGTCTGCTCCCTCACAACGACTCGGGCGGATTCTATCCGAGCCCCCGGTGAGGCGCCGCGACGACCGGTAGAGCGGCTTGCCCATGCGATCGAGCCTTTTCCGGAGCGGCGTTACGGGGCAGAGCTCGCTGCGGCGAGAAGCTTCTGCCTTCGTCAGAATGACATTGGAAGGGTGACGGACTATTCGCTGAAATCGAGTGGGATGAGGTAGAGCAGGGCGATCAGGGCCAGCGCGATCAGACCGGCAGTGGGGAAGAACCAGCCGATGATGGTGGCGCCGAGGTAGATGAGGGGTCCAACGGTATATCTCCGGGTGATCGACGCGATAGCCCGCGGGTCGGCGTCCGGCTCCAGCAACCAGGGGGCGCGCTTCACCGGGTAGCGCCAGAGCAGATTGAAAGCGATGGCGGTGACGACGAAGGCGCCTGCATAGAAGACCACGGCGGTCGATTCGTCCGGTTGGTCGATATGCGCGGCCAGCACCGCGGTGGGAAAGGGAATGAAGGCGACACAAAAGAGCAGGAGCAGATTGAAAACGAGCACCCAGTGATCGACGCGGCGAACGATGCGGAAGACGTTGTGATGGTTGACCCACATGATGCCGATGACCAGAAAGCTGACCGCATAGCCGAAATAACTGGGCCAAAGATCGGCCAGGGCGCGCCAGAGCGATTTCCCTTCCTCGAATTCCGGGATGTGGATTTCCAGAATCAGCAACGTGATGGCAATGGCGAAGACGCCGTCGCTGAAGGCTTCCAGCCGCGCGGTGTCGCGCTCACCTCCTTCGGTCGGCGGTGCGATACGCTTCCGGAACACGGGCTTTGTCCTGGTGTCGAATGCTTGGTGACGATCGTTCCATCTTAGAGTGATCGCGCCCGGCGTACACCAGCCGAATGAGCAGGGAGCAACCAACCGATGATCCAGATCGATGGCGACCGCCTGAATGCGACCTTGCAGGAGCTGGCAACCATTGGCGCCACGCCGAACGGCGGGGTGACCCGCTTGACCCTCTCGGATGAGGACGAGGCGGCGCGCGATCTGCTGGCGACCTGGATGACCGAAGCTGGGTTGGAGGTGAAGGTCGACGATCTGGGCAATATGTCCGGTATACGACCCGGCACCGAGGATGCACCGCCGGTCTATCTGGGCTCGCATATCGATACGGTGGTGCGCGGTGGCAAATACGACGGCGCGCTGGGGGTGATGGGCGCGCTCGAGGTAATCCGCACCCTCAACGACCACGGGGTGAAAACGCGGTTGCCGGTCGGGATCGTGAACTGGACCAATGAGGAAGGCGTGCGCTTCGAACCGGCGACGCTGGCATCGGGAGTGATCGCGGGAGCGTTTACGCGCGACTATGCCTACGGGATTCGCGATCGGAATGGGCTGGCGTTCGGCGAGGAGCTGGAGCGGATCGGGTACAAGGGCGACGAGGCGAACCGGCCCTTGCCCGCGAGCGCGTATCTGGAGCTGCATATCGAGCAGGGTCCCGTGCTGGAAGCGGCAGGAAAGCCGGTGGGGGTCGTCGGCGGGATCGTGGGCATCATCTGGAATGAGGTGGTCGTGCTCGGGCAGTCGGACCATGCCGGGCCGAGTCCGATGCCGTTGCGCAAGGACGCGCTGATGGCGGCGTCCGGGATGATTTCGCAGATCGAGCGGGTGGCGCTGGACCGGGACGATGTGGCGGTGGCGACGGTGGGGCGGATGCGGGTCGAGCCGGACACGATCAATACGATCCCCGGCAAAGCGGTGTTCAGTGTCGATTTCCGGCATCCGGACGGGGCGACGATCGAGGCGCTGTCACGCGAGCTCGGAATACTGGGCGAGGCCGTCGCGCGCAACCGGGGGGTGGAGGTGACGGTCGAGCGAATCTGGACCAGCGATCCGACACCGTTCGATCCGGCGGTGGTGGACGCGATTCGCGTTGGATGCCAGCGATTGGGATTGGACTACGAGGAGCTGTGGTCGGGCGCGGGACACGACGCCAAGCACCTGGCCGATCTGGTGCCGTCGGGGATGATCTTCGTGCGCAGTCAGGGCGGGGTCAGCCACGCGGAGATCGAGGAGAGCACGCCGGAGGATATCGCGGCCGGGGGGAATGTGTTGTTGCAGGCGGCGTTGCAATTAGCAGGATGATTTAGCCCTCCGTTTGATACTGCTCGGCAGAGCAGCCGGGGAAAGGACTGTGGATACCATCTTCGGAAGTTGTGGGAAAATTATGCGGCTTGCGAAAATCTGATGTAGGGCGGCGAGTCCCCCGTTCTGGCAACTTGAACGGCGGGATTCGTAGATGAGAGGGGCAACGCGATGCATGCACCTGTCAGAACGCGAATGGCCATAGAGGCGACCGCGCTTCGTGTTTGCTTGTCCCTCGCCGTTCTTCTGCTTGCGCCTCTCGTAGGCGTCATCGAAATCGAAGGACGGGCGCAATCCTCCGAAGAATCTACAAGAGAGGCGCCTCTTGCAGTTGGGGATGCCGGGCTCTTCCAGGGATACGAAATCTCGGTCGTTTCCGTTACACCCAATGCGAACCAGATCGTCGCGGAGGAGAACCCGTTCAACGATCCGCCCGGTACGGGTCATCAATTCTTCATGACTCGCGTTTCGATCACCAATACGACGTCCGAACTCCAACATCCCACCCCCTTGCTGGTGTTTCTGGCGGTGGGAGATCTCGACTTCGCCTATTTACCCTTTCGGGAGCGTTGTGGCGTCTATCCAGATCAATTGATCGGTGTTCGAGAAATAGCCAGTGGCGAAACCGTCGAATTCAACGTTTGCTGGAACATCGATAGCCGCGATCAGGATTCGCTCGTGATGTTTCTCGACACAATGACCCATGACGCTCCGTCAACGGTCTGGTACTCACTGCAAAGCACGGCTACCCCCACTGCTCATTCGTAGGTTTCAGCGCATCGGACCGTATTCCTGAAGATCGTTTGGCACGTTGTGGAGAATGGAACGGCTCGGCCAGGCAATGAGGCCGAGCCCCATCAGCGGGCAATGATTTACGTCGCGGTGGCGATGCGGTCGAAGCGGAGGAGCAAGCCGAGGGAGGCGTCGCGGCCGGAGTTGCTGGCGTTGGTGATGCCGAAACGATTGCCTGTTCGCGACTGGAAGGCCATGCAGCGCGGAGAGAAGGGTCCGCCCTCTACTTCCGCTCTCGGACATCTCCATGTGCGTCTACTGGGATTCTGGTAGAGAAGCAGCGTTTCCGGTTTCCCCGACGTGACATGACACGCAGAATGACGATTTCGATCGTCGCCTGTGGTCGATGGCCGGTTTGTTGCACGTCACCAGCCAGTGTTAGTCTTTTCCTTGTTTGTGTTTCTCATTCTCACCAATCGCTGGCGAATCGAACCGGTCGCCTGCTACAACGCACATTTCAGCTCGATCGCGAGTCGAGCCAGGAGCGTCAGTTGAATCTCGGACGGTATATTCTGCGGCGGCTTGGGCTGACCGCTGTGACCCTGCTCGGGGTCATCATCGCCGTCTTCGTCATGGCCCGCGTTTTGCCGGGCGATCCGGTCACCGTCAAGGCGGGACAATACGCCACCCCCGAAATCAAGGCACAGCTCCGCCAGCAGATGGGACTGGACGAGCCGCTGCCCCAGCAGCTCGTCGACTACATCGGCAATGTGCTGCAGGGCGATCTGGGGCAGAGCACCCGCTCCGGCCATACCGTGCGCGAGGATATCGGCCAGCGGTTGCCGGCCACGATCGAGCTGGCGCTGGTCAGTCTCTTTTTCGCCGGGGGGATCGGCATCCCGCTAGGGATCTATGCGGCGCTGCACCACGGCAGCAAGCGCGACGCCGGTATCCAGCAGCTTTCCATCTTCAGCGCCGCCACGCCGGTGTTCTGGTTGGGACTGGTGCTGATCTACCTCTTTTATGCCCGCTGGAATTTCGCGCCCGCCCCGGTTGGGCAGCTTTCCACCAATATCGAGCCGCCGCGCACCATCACCCATTTGCTGCTGGTCGATTCGCTGATCACCCTGAACTGGGCCGCCTTCAAGGATGCCGCCGGCCATCTGGTGCTGCCGGTCATCACGCTTTCGTTCGTCGTCATGTCGCCCTTCATCAAGATGGCGCGCACCTCGATGCTCAATGTGCTGGGCAGCGACTACATCACCGCCGCCCGCAGTCTGGGATTGAGCGACCGAGAGATCATCCGGCAGGACGCCCTGAAGAATGTGATGGTGCAGCTGCTGACGGTGAGCGGTATCGTGCTCGGCTACCTGCTGGCTGGGAATGTGCTGGTGGAGACGATCTTCGCCTGGCCCGGACTTGGCTTCTACGCCTGGAATGCGCTCACCGGCAGCGACTACGACGCCATTCAGGGGTTCGTGCTGATCGTGGCGGTGATCTATGTCTTCCTCAATTTCTTCGTCGATCTGGCCTATACGCTGATCGATCCGCGTATCCGGCTGGCCTAGGAAACGAGCGATGACGGCGTCCATCACCACACATTCCACGATCGGAGGCGAGAGCTGGTCCAACGACTGGATCGAGCTGGAGCTGGCCGATCCCGATGCGGCGCGGAGCGATTACGGCCGCAAGCTGAATGCGCTGGCGATCATCGGATTCGTGGCGCTGGGGCTGGTGTTGCTGATGGCGATCGTTGGACCGGAGGTCGCCCCGTTCGATCCGAACAAACCCAATCCCGCCATGACCCTGCAGGGACCGAGCCGCGATCATCTGATGGGAACCGACCAATACGGCCGCGATGTTTTCTCGCGGGTGCTCTACGCTGCCCGGCTCGATGTGCGGATCGCCATCTCGATCACCCTGCTGGCGATGCTGGTGGGCTCGCTGGTCGGCGGCTTGATCGGCTTCTACGGCGGAGTCCTCGAGCATGTCGTCATGCGCATCGTCGATGTCATCCTGGCATTTCCGGGGTTCGTGCTGGCGCTGGGGATCGCGGCCATGCTGGGCAATTCGACCCGCAATGTGGTCATCGCGGTCGCGGTGGCCTACATCCCCTATTACGTGCGGTTGGTGCGGTCGGAGATGCTGGCGCTGCGCGAGCAGGAATACGCCTCGGCCGCGAAAGTCGTCGGCGTGCGCAAGATCCGCATTCTGCTCTATCACCTGATGCCCAACGCCATTCCGATCGCGCTGGCACAGGCCACCCTGACGCTCGGTTGGGGCATCCTCGATGCCGCCGGGTTGAGCTTCCTGGGGGTCGGTATCCGCCCGCCGGAGGCCGAGTGGGGTGTGCTGGTGGGCGAAGGCGCGCAATACATCAATTCGGGGGAATGGTGGATTTCGGTTTTCCCGGGACTGGCGATCCTCATCGCGGTGCTCGGGTTCAATCTGGTGGGCGATTGGGCGCGCGACCGGTTCGGGCCAAGGTAATGGCATGACCGATCCACGACGCCCGCTGCTTTCCATCGAACATCTCTCGATCGGCTTCCCGAACGAGCAGGACGGCGCGATGCTCCCCGTGGTGCGGGATAGCTCGTTCACGGTCGATCGTAACGAGGTCGTCGGTCTGGTCGGGGAATCGGGTTCGGGCAAAACCCAGACCGCCATGTCGGTCCTGCGGTTGACCAAACCGCCCGGCCGGGTGCTGAATGGCCGCATCTTGCTCGACGGCGACGACATCCTGCAAATGAACGACAACCAGCTGCGGCAGGTGCGCGGCCGCCGCGCGGCCATGATCTTCCAATCGCCCCGCACCTCGCTGAATCCGCTGATGACGGCGGGGAAGCAGGTCGGCCGGATTTACGAGCGGCATCAGAGGATGAGCGGGAAGGCGGCGGACGAGGCCGCGCTGGAGATGCTGCGGCGGGTGGGCATCGCCGGTCCAGCGCGGGTGGCGGCGTCGTATCCGCACCAGCTCTCCGGCGGGATGGCCCAGCGCGTGATGATCGCCATGATGCTGGCCTGCGGGCCGGAGCTGCTGATCGCCGATGAGCCGACCACCGGGCTCGATGTCACCATCCAGGCACAGATCTTCGAGCTGATCCAGGAGATCCAGCAGGAAACCCAGATGGCGCTGCTGCTAATTACCCACGACCTGGGCGTGATCGCCGAGGTCTGCCAGCGGGTGGTGGTGATGCAGCTCGGGCGCATCGTCGAGATCGCGCCGGTCAAGACGCTGTTCGACGATCCGGTGCACCCCTATACGCGCCGGTTGATCGGTTCGATCCTGCGGCCCGATCTCGATGTGCTTCCGCCGTCCGGCCGGGGCGTCGACTATCCCCCGGTACCGCTGAATACCGGCGGGATGGCCTATCAGGCGGTATCGGTGGACGCGTGGAGATCGGCCAAGGTGGGGCGCCCGGAAATGCTGGAAGTCGCGCCGGGTCATCTGGTGCTGGCGCACGAGGTGGGCCGATCCGATGACTCTGTGGAGAATCCTGCCGAGAGCGGCGTTGAGCGCACTGCCGAGGAGGCCGTGGCATGAGCCCCGAACCGATTCTGACCGTCGACAACCTGGAGCAACGCTTCAAGACCCCCGGTGGGCTGGTCTATGCGGTCAACGGCGTCTCCTTCCAGATCGCGGCCGGGGAATCGGTCGGGCTGGTGGGGGAGTCGGGGTCGGGCAAAAGCACCATCGCGAAGTCGATCGTGCGCCTGAACGAACCGACCAGCGGGTCGATCGTTTATCGCGGGCGGGATATCACCCGGATCAGCGATGGCGAGATGCGCCCGTTGCGCTCGAAGCTGCAGATGGTCTTCCAGGATCCAACGCTGTCGCTCAATCCGCGATTGACCGTGCGGCAGACGCTGAGCGAACCGCTCAAGCTGCACAAGATCGCCGGCGGCAAGGCCGATCTGAACGCCCATCTCAACCGGCTGATGGATCTGGTCAATCTCGAGCGGTTCTACCTCGACCGGCGCCCGGGACAGCTTTCCGGCGGTCAGCGGCAGCGGGTGGGAATCGCGCGGGCGATCGCCACCCAGCCGGAATTCATCGTGCTGGACGAGCCGACGTCGTCGCTCGATATGTCGATCCGCATTTCCATCATCGAGCTGCTGCGCAATCTGCAACGGGAGATGGGCCTGGCCTATCTCTTCATCTCGCACGATCTGAGCACCGTGCGCTATCTCTGCTCGCGGGTGATCGTGCTCTATCTCGGGCAGATCGTGGAAGAGGGGACGGTGGAGGAGATCTTCGCCAATCCCCTGCATCCCTACACGCGGGCGCTGCTCTCGGCGGTGCCGATCCCCGATCCCGCCCTGCGCTCATCCCGCAACCGCATCGTGCTCCCCGGCGAGACGCCGCATCTGACCCACCCGATCGTCGGCTGTCCGCTGGCGGATCGCTGTCCCTATGTCGAGCCGTCGCATCGCGAGGGACGTATCCCCATGATCGACGTGGGGCCGGGCGGCCACCGGGTTGCCTGTTTGCTCTATCAGGAAGGGAGCGACGTCGCTGCTCCAGATATCGGCGAGGCAGCATGAGGGCAGGAGGCGATCCTCATCCCGCGTAGTTGGGGAACGGCAGCCACGGAGGGCTGTGGGTACGGTCTTACGGAAGCGGGTATAGGTAGCGTTCGCGTTTCAATCGTTCGTATCGAGCGGGTGGCGTTTCCACCCTACAGGAGGTTCTCATGGACCAGGAACGGAACAATCTGTCGGCCGAGCTGACGAAGGCGCTCAATGGCAAGGGGATCACCCGGCGCAATCTGTTCGCCGCCTTCGCCGCGACCGCAGCGGTGACCGCCATGCGTGAAGGAGCGCTTGCCGCGCCATATTCGTCCAAGCAGCTGCGGGCGCTGGCGCAGGAAACCGGCGCGACCGCCAAGCTGGTGATCGCCAATGGGCAGGATCTGGACGAGCTCGATCCGCACTATTTCAAGTCGATCCCGAGCTACTACCTGATGTCCAATGTCTACGACAACATCTTCGCGCATCCCTATACCAAGCAGGATGACGGTGGGCTGACCCCGGAAGTCGACGAAAACGGCGACTGGAAGCTCGATCCGTGGCTGCTGGAGTCGTGGGAGGTCTCCGAGGATCAGAAGACACTCACCTTCAAAGTCAAGTCGGGACTGACCTTCCAGGACGGATCGCCGCTGACCGCGAAAGATATCAAGGCGACCTGGGACCGCGGTGTCTCGCCGACCTCGGTCTATTCGAATCTGGTCTTCAATCTGATGACGATCTCGTCACCGGATCAGATCACCACCCCGGACGATTCGACGGTGGTGCTTTCGCTGACCTCGCCGACGGCGTTCGCGCTCAAGATGCTGGCGACGAATGTGCTCAATATCATGTCGGCCGCCGCGATCGAGGAGCATTCGACCGACGACGATCCGACCGGGCACGAGTGGTTTGCCAAGAACACGTTCGGCTCGGCCGCCTACACCTTGACCAAATGGACCCCCGGGGTGGAATGGGAGCTCTCGCCCAACGAGAACTTCTGGAACAAGGAAGCGGTACTCAACGGCGGCGTGCTGAACCGGACGATTCCGAGCCCGCAGGAGCGGCTGAGCCTGCTGCAGAACGGCGATGTCGACATCGCCTTCGACCTGCTGCCGAAGGATCTCTCCGATCTGGCCGGCAACCCGGATGTGGCGGTGCTCAACTTCGAGATTCCCTGGCCGCAGTATCTGGGCATGAACAACCGCATCCCGCCCTTCGACAATGTCGATGTGCGTCGTGCGCTCAGCCACGCGATTCCGTACCAGACGATCATCGACCAGGTCATGTTCGGCTACGCCGCCGAGCTGAAGAGCCCGGTCGCCAGCGGGATGCCGACCAGCGACTACTCGTTCTGGAATTACGACGGCGGTCCGG
>DASTFJ010000242.1:0-21411 GCA_035708745.1 Thermomicrobiales bacterium
TTGGGAATGTCGACCAGCACTGGTCCGGGCCGGCCGGACTTCGCCAGATAGAAGGCTTCCTTGATCGTCGGGGCGATGTCCTGGATGCGCGTCACCAGGTAGTTGTGTTTGGTGACCGGCAGGGTGATGCCGGTGATATCGCATTCCTGGAACGCGTCCTTGCCGATCAGCGGCTGCACCACCTGTCCGGTGATCGCGACGACCGGAACCGAATCGAGCTGCGCATTCGCCAGACCGGTCACCAGGTTGGTTGCGCCCGGGCCGGAGGTCGCCATGCAGACGCCGACCTTGCCGGTCGCGCGGGCATAGCCATCCGCCGCCAGCGCCGCCCATTGCTCGAAGCGAGTCAGCACATGGTGAAATCCGGCCTTGGGCAGCGCATCGTACAGCGGGATCACGGCACCGCCCGGGTAGCCGAAGACGATGTCGACGCCCTCTTCTTCCAGCGCCTTGCAGACGATCTGGGCTCCGGACAGCTCTACCGCCTCGATTCCCTCGACATGGCCATTGTGACCATTCGACAGTGTTGGCAGTGTTGCTTCGATCGATGCCATGCTCGCTGCTCCTTCTTCCGACGATTTCCCGAACGATTCCCGCATCAAAACGGCCCCCCAATGTGCTGGGAGGCCGTTCTCTCGGTGATCGCTTCTTCAGTTTGCTGCCGCGTTTAGCGGATTTGGCCCCCAGCACAGGATGCGCTCCCGATAATCGGGAGCGTAATAAGTACGAGGCTGGTAATCAGATTTCGGCCAGTCACAGCAGGTAAAGCTCCATGCGCCAAACGGGCGCGGCTACCACTGGTGATGATAGGGGAGTCCGTTTTTCCTTGTCAAGGCTCACGTACAGGAAATTCGGCAGTTTCCTGCAGATTGCCGGATTTCAGCCAGCGGCAGAAACAGTTTCCAAGTGCCGGAAACCGAAAACCGCATTCAGACCCCCGAAGAGCGTATCCACCAGGAGCCGGGCACGCGCTTCGTCCAGCGGCGACTCAATGCGCCCGGTCCTGATCGACCAGGTCTGCCCGTGAATCAGTCCTACGAACATGGTCGCCGCCAGCGTAGCATCGATGTCGGGCAGCTCACCGTTCGCGATCGCGTGCACGAAGATCTCTTCGTAGAGCGTCCAGGGATCGGAGCCTCGGTCGACGAGCAGCTGTTGCTGGTCTTCGGAGAGCCGCAGCCGCGCATCGGTCATCAGACGGCCGAATTCCGATTGACTATCGCGAAACGCCAGCAGAGCGACTTTCGTTAGCTGATCTGCAGCAGAGCCGCCTTCCCTCCTGAATCCTTCGACCTGACTGTGGCGTTGGGTCATCGCCATCCGCACGACAGCCAGGAAAAGATCGTCCTTGTTCTGGAAGTGGTGATAGAGCGTGGCCTTGTGGATCGGAACGGCGTCGGCGATCTCTTGCATCGAGACCGCATCGTAGCCACGCTCGACAAAGAGTGGATAGGCAGCGCGGAGGATACGGAGTCGGCTATCCGATCCCTCGATCCCGTCAAATTCCGCTTCTCCATGTTCATATTCAAGATGGCGCATACTGGCTTGGACCCCTCATTTCGCCCGGAGTATAGTCCCGCATCGCGCGGCCAACCAACCGGTTGGTTGGCGGTCTCCCAGGGAAGGGCCGCCGTGCGGGGTTCCAGCGATTTCCGGTGCAGAGGAGAGCTCTATGTCGTCGCCTGAATCCGGAGGTACACCTTCCGGGACGGTCGCGGTCGACGCCGCACCCACTGTTTTCACCCATCGGCAAATTCAGGTCATCCTCATCGGATTGCTTTCGGGCATGTTGTTGTCGGCCCTCGATCAGAGCATCGTGGGTACCGCGTTACCGCGAATCGTTTCCGATCTCGGTGGTCTCGATCATCTTGCCTGGGTGGTAACTGCTTATCTGCTGACCTCCACCGCATCGACGCCGGTTTGGGGAAAAGTCTCCGACCTTTATGGGCGCCGCATCATCTTCCAGTTGACCATCATCATTTTCCTGGTCGGTTCGGCGCTGTGCGGTCTCGCGCAATCGATGCCGCAGCTCATCATTTTCCGCGCGATTCAGGGAATCGGCGGTGGTGGATTGATGGCCATCGCCTTCGCGATCATCGGCGACGTCATTCCGGCTCGCGAGCGCGGTCGCTACTCCGGCTACTTCGGCGCCGTATGGGGGATGGCCAGCCTGGCTGGCCCGCTGCTCGGTGGCTGGATCACCGACAACATTAGCTGGCGCTGGATTTTCTATATCAATTTGCCAATCGGTATCGTCGCATTGGTCGTAACGTCATTGGTTCTGAAGATGCCGGTGATCAAGCGGCAGGCCAAAATCGACTATCTCGGCGCGGCCACCATTGTCGCCGGGGTTTCCTCGCTCATGCTCTACCTGAACTGGGCCGGCGAAAAATACGGGTGGACCGATCCAACCGCGCTGATATTCGTTGGTTCGTTCGTGGTGCTGACCGTGGCATTCGTCTTCATCGAGTTACGGGCAGTCGAACCGATCATCCCGATGCGACTGTTCAAGAACCCGATCTTTTCGGTGGGGAATGCCTTCGGTTTTCTGATCGGGTTCGCTCTTTTTGGGGGCGCCATCTACATCCCGCTCTATCTGCAAACCGTGCAGGGGATGTCTCCGACCAGATCGGGACTCGCGATGCTGCCCATGGTTGCCGGCACGTTCAGCATGTCGATCGTGGCAGGACAACTCATCACGCGCACGGGTAAATACAAGATCTATCCCATCATCGGTTCGAGTCTGCTTCTCGTCGCGCTCTTCCTGCTGAGCACGTTGCAGGTCGATACCCCCTATTGGCAGCTCGCCATTTACGCCTTCATGTTCGGGGTCGGTCTCGGTTTGGCGATGATGACCATCGTGACACCGGTCCAAAACTCAGTGGCGCCGCGGGATATCGGTACCGCGACAAGCGCCACCACTTTTGGCCGCTCGCTCGGCGGGGCCATCGGTGCGGCGTTTTTCGGCGCGGTCATGACCTCGCAGCTGACCAGGTACATCGGCCAGATACCGGAAGTCGCCAGCGGAGCAGTCTCGACCAGCCAGATCAACACCAACGACATTGCGGCGATCCACAGCCTGCCGGAGCCACTCCAATCCGAAGTGCTTGGCGCGTTCACCAATGCAGTGACCGACGTTTTTCTCTATGTGATGCCGGTGATCGCGCTCGCGCTCGTGGTGGTCTTCTTCTTCAAGGAGATCCCTTTACGGACGACCGCGCCTATCCTGCAACAAGAAAAGGAAGTCGCGCTGGAAAAGGAAGACTCGCTGGCCGATGAATTTGCGCCGGTTGTCGTCCACTGACCGCTCCGCTCTCCGCGCGGTTGGCTATGCTGTAGCCATTCGAGCCGGCGATCGAGCCGGCGATGGCGGACAGCGAAAGCGAGCGAGCGATGAGTCTTCTTCCCGGAACACTGGTGTCAACTGATTGGCTCGAGCAACATCTCCTCGAGCCTTCGGTGCGCGTCGTGGATATACGCGGCTATGTGAAAACGGTCGACGCCGGAACCGGCGACGGAAAACAGCATTCGACCTATGTTGGCGCCAAAGACGAGTACGATCGGGCGCACATCCCCGGCGCGGTATTCGTCGATTGGACAGCCGATATCACTGATCCGAACGACCCAGTTCCCGCTCAGATCGCCTCAGCTGAGCGGTTCAAGACCGCCATGGAGGAGCGGGGCATCGGCGACGCGGCCGATGTCGTGGTCGTGGACCATAGCGGCGGTCACTTTGCCACCCGCCTCTGGTGGGCGCTGAACTACTACGGACATCCGAGCGTTGCGGTGCTCGATGGCGGTATGGCCAAATGGCTGGCGGAGGAACGCCCGGTGACGGACGAAGTCTTACCAGTCGCGGAGGCACACTTCTCCCCGGATGCCAATAGTCCGGCGCGCTATGAAGCCGACGACGTGTTGGCGGCGATCTCGGACCCGGACATCACCATCGTCGACGCGCGCGATGCCAATCAGTATGCCGGCGAGGTCTATCGTGGCTCGCGGCGAGGGCACGTTCCCTCGGCCATCAATCTCTCCGCCAAGACACTTTTCGGCGAAGACGGCACCTGGAAATCCGATGACGAGCTCCGTCAGATCGTGTCGTCCGCGGGGATCACCGGCAATGAGAAGGTCGTGGCCTACTGCAACGGTGGCGTCACAGCGACCGCGGTGCTGTTCGCTCTCGACCGCATCGGTCATACGAACACCGCCAACTACGACGGATCCTGGAATGAATGGGGCGAGCGCCTCGACCTCCCAACCGAACAGGAACCCGCATGAGAACGTGCTCGCGGAACCCCGCGAGCACGTTCTCATTTCGAGGGCCGGTCAGGCCATCGTCATCCGAAGTGACTTGACCTCGAACGGCCGGAAATCGAGCGAGATGGCGTTTGCCTCGATCGCTATTTCCGTCGATTCGCCAATGGGGTCTTCCAGGAGATCGACTGCAAAAACTCGCTGAACCGGCCGCCCGAATCGCAGAACGGCGTTCCCCCGCGCGCCGTGCGGTTCGTAAGTGCGCAGGATCAGACCGTTGCCGTCCTCGGCGCGCTTGAGCGCTCCGATGCTCAGCGGCAACCCTTCGGCTTCCACGAACGATGCCCGCTCGACTCCGGTCGACACGATCAAGGGACTGTTGAGCGCGAACGCTTCTTGCACGACTGACGATTCGGTCCAATTGCCGATGTGAGGCAGGAGGCTGTAGGTGAAATGATGCGCTCCTTCATCGGCCAGCGGATCGGGATAAAGCGGACTGCGCAGCAGCGAGAGCATCAGATCAGAGCCAAGAGCCTCGTAGCCATATTTGGCATCGTTAAGGATGGCTGCGCCGTAGCCCGGTTCCGATAGATCCCCGAATCGATGGCCGCAACCCTCGAAACGAGCAGCGTCCCACGGAGAGTTGCGATGAGTCGGCCGGGTGACCGCCCCGTACATCGTCTCGAAGGTGGCGTGGTCCGATCTGATCGCCAGTGGGAAGTGCGTCTTGAGCAGCACCTGCCGCTCATGCCAGTCGATGTTGGTGACGATGTCGATCCGTTTCGAATCGTGCCAGAGCTGATAGGTTTGCGTGATCGTCGAGCCGCGCCATGACCGACTTACCGTGACCGCCCCGCGGATCGGACCAGTTTCGCTGATTCCTAACCGCTCGACCTGCACGATTTCTTCGCCATCGCGCGCATAGCTCTCATCGATATCCCAGGCATCCCAGGAGTAAGGTTTGTCGACGTATGCCCAAAGCTGGTTGGATCGGTCTATCAACACCTCGCGGTTCGCTTCCTTGTCGAAAACGCCATGAAGTGTGCCGTCCGGTCCGACGGTGACTCGCACGGACAAATTCTCGAGTACAAATCCCTCGTCCGATGTCGATGCCGAAACCGGGGCGATCCTAGCTCCTGCGTTTCCGGAACGCAGCGTGCTCGACCCCAATCCCGGCACGATTGCACCGGGGGAGGTGACGAGTACCCCCGCATCGACTGACTGAGAGAGAAGCCCCGCCGCGGCATCGAGCGACTCGGTCAGTGGCGGAGGCACCAGAACGGTCAGTGGCCGGGGATAGAGCGCGGCATTGGCCACGATTAGCTCGATTGTGGCGGACGGCTCCTTCCCCAGCGCGAGCACCCGGTCGCGCAAGCATTCCGCCAGCTCGATGACTTCCTCCATTTGTCGGTGGGAATCGACATAGACCTCGCTGATCGACGACCCCGGCAAGATGTCGTGAAACTGATTGAGCAGCAGCGTTTTCCACGAGGTTTCGAGCTGATCCGCTGGGTAGTCATACCCGTCCAGCGAGGCAATAGCGCTGAAGATCTCTGTTTCCAACAAGCGCTGCTCGCCCTTGCGATTGTTTTCCTTGACCTTGGCCTGCGTGGTCAGAGTGCCGCGGTGCAGCTCGAGATAGAGCTCGCCAACTGCCTTCGGCAACCCGTCGGTTGGCAAAGCCGAGAAGAATTCCCGCACATTGCCCATGCGCAAACGCGGCAGAGCCGGGAAATTCTTGATACGAGCGTAGTTTTCCAACATCTTGTCGGTCGGACCGCCGGCGCCATCGCCCCACCCAAACGCAAACAGACTTTCATTGTGCCGTGTCTTGCCGCGAAACCGGTCCCACGTTCCCTTGGTGTCGAACGGAACGATATTGCCGTTGTATCCCTGACCCGGATTGAAGAAGGTATGGGCGGTCACCGAGCTGCCGTCGATCCCTTCCCATTCGAAGAGGTCGAATGGGAAAGTGTTGGCCTCGTTCCAGTTCAGCTTGGTGGTAAAGAAGCTATCGAGACCCGCGCCCCGCATGAGTTGCGGCATGCCACCCGAGTAGCCAAACACATCCGGTAGCCACACGACGGTGCAGCGCTTGCCGAAGGTCGCTTCGAAATAGCGCTGTCCGTAGAGCAATTGCCGCACGAACGCTTCGCCCCCGGTGACATTGGCATCCGACTCGACCCACATGCCGCCAACGGGTTCCCAGCGACCCTCGGCCACTCGTTGCTGGATGCGCTCGAAGACCTCGGGGTCGTCTTCAGCGATCCAGGCATATGCCTGGGCCGACGATTGGTTGAACGTGAAGTCGGGAAAGCGATCCATCAGATCGAGGACGGTCGAGAAGGTGCGCCTGATCTTGCGGCGGGTCTCCGCCAGCGGCCAGAGCCAGGCGAGATCGATATGCGCATGGCCGGTGATGCAGAGCCGACCGACTGGCGGATAGTCCTGCTCGATCTGGTCGAGCGCCGCCGCCAATGTGCCCCGCGCGTCCCGGACCGCCTGCTGCGCTGCATCACTCAATGGCGCGAAATCGGCCGGGGGTTCAGGCAGACTCCACGTTTCGTCCGTCAGGCGGCGGTTATCGATTGCTTCCGAAACCCAGCTCGTGGGCACCGCGCCGGTGCCGCTGCCCAATCCGTCATGATATCCCTTCACATAACGGGTGACGGACTCTTCGGTCGAGGTCGGCCAGTGGGGCGCGAGCACCGAGAATGTTTTTTCGACCGCATCGAGCAGAAATGGCACGACTTCGTGCTGGTTCAGCACCGCACATGCCTCGGCGATCATGGCAAGATCACGCTCGAGTGCCCGCACATCCTGGTTCGGGACTACCAACGCGGCGCGCTCAAGTCGTGGTTCCAGGATATTGGCGCCGAAAATGCCTTTGGGTACGACCTCGGCATGAATCTCGACCGGCTCGCCACCTTTGGCCTCGTCAACTACCGGAAAGCGATGGTGCACTGGATTCAGACCGCCCTGGAAACCGGTGGATATCTGAACCAGGCCCTCGCCGCCAAGCCAGAGCTCGAGATCAACCGGCCGGCCACGCCACGCTTCGGGAACTTTTGTGTGCGCATCGAATTCGACCGGTAGCGCGACTTCCTTCCAGTAACTGCCGATCGTCATGGGCTCGCCTCGTCCATCGGGGTAGCGCATCGTCCAGTCGGGGACCGACTGCTCGTAGATGTTGCGCCAGGCGCGCAACTCCACCAGCCGCCTCTGCAGCCGGGCTTCCCTCCGACTCTGATGCGTTGTCACCATTGCGATTCCTTTCGATGCGGGTCACGCTGCCCGCTCTTTCAAACCAATTACCGCTGTGGTATCAACACGCCACAACACAATCTGGCAGATGGAAGTGCATCTATGAATGAGTGCCAGGTGAGCCAGTCGACTGAGAACCGGCCGGACGTGGCAGCTCTCCACAGCAATGTCTACAACTTGTTCATCGTGATTCTGACCGTCATCTCGCTGGTCATACTCATCATGTTGCTCCTGCGGCTAAGCGCAGACACAATCCAGCTATTGAGCATGTACGACAACCTCATCTGCGTCGTATTCCTGTTCGACTTCATTTACAACCTGCGCAGCTCTCAGTCGAAGCGGGCCTATCTGTTAGAGGGGCGTGGGTGGCTGGATTTGCTGGGCTCCATCCCATCCTTTGGCTTTTTCCGGTACACCGCTTTGTTGTGATTGGCCCGATTGAGCCGGCTGGTCAGAGTCACCAAGCTCAAGCGTTACAAGAACAAGCACGCGCTTCTGGAAGATGTACTCCGGAATCGTGGGCAGTATGCAATCTTCATCACCATGATGTCCGCAATGAGCGTATTGTTCGTCTGCAGCGTGCTCGTGCTCCAGGTCTAGAGCAAAGCATCCAATGCCAATATCAATACCAGTGGGGATGCGGTTTGGTGGGCAATCGTGACGATCACGACCGTGGGGTACGGAGATCTCTACCCCTGACCGGCGCCGGCCGGTTGATTGGCGTGGTGGTTATGGTGTCTGGGGTAGGGATCATCGCGGCGTTGGCCAGCGTCTTGACCAGCATCATCATCCCGCCGCCCGAAGGCCGAAATTTGGCAACGACGAAGGAACTGGAAGCACTGCGCGAATCACGCGACCCGCCGGAGCCGGGTCGGGCCCGTCGCTCCGGATGCGCCCGATCCGCATCACGCGCACTGAGCTGCGCCCACTCGCACCAATCTTCATGAGCTGTGTAATTGAATCGATGGGATGGTGCCAAGGCGCGGACTCGAACCGCGGACCGCACGATTTTCAGTCGTGAGCTCTACCAACTGAGCTACCTTGGCGCAGGGCCGCTTTCGGCGCCTGGTGCTGGTGGGCGATAGAGGGTTCGAACCTCTGACTTCCACGGTGTAAACGTGGCGCTCTGACCAGCTGAGCTAATCGCCCCGAAGGTGCGTCCGCCTATGCGGTGCCCAGGAAGGGATTTGAACCCCCACGACCGTAATGGTCACTAGCCCCTCAAGCTAGCGCGTCTGCCGATTCCGCCACCTGGGCAGGCTGCCGAATAGCCAGCCGATTATAGGGGCGACCGGGAAAGGCGTCAACGCGCATGCTATTGGTTCGCCGGGCGGCGGCGCCCCGCAATCGGGGATTCATTCCCGCGGTCGAGCTTTGCGGAGGATTACAGAGCATTTTTGCCTAGCTTTGTCTGCCCGCCTCACCACTTATGGAAAGCGACCCAATGCTTTGGGTCGCTCGGAACCGCGTGTTGGCTAGTCTCGACAGCGTCGGGCCGGCTCTCAACACCGCGTTTTAGAGCCACAATGGGTCGGCTGAGACGATCAGAAAAAAGCGCGGCGCACACCTTGACAAAACGTACTCCGCTGGGGTACGATTCCCTCTTGCGGTTGTGGGCCTTTGTCCGCAGCCGGTATGAAACACCTGGAACTGCGAGTGCTGCACGCACCAACTAAGTTACCACAACTCGGGGAGGGCTAAGCCGTCCCTTTTTTGTCGTGTCCGGCGGGTTTCGCGTGTCTCCCATGCGAAAACCAGAATCGACGGCGGACCCAGATGAGAAAGGAATCCCGCGGCAGGCAGCACCCCCTGCGCGACTGGTCTTCAGTCGCCAGCAAACGAACACAAACGTGTGTCCGTCGTGTCGCTCTAAATGGAGGCTTGCTATATGGCAGGAGTCAACGGAAGCGTTGCTGAGCTTCCGCCGATCGTTAGTGCGGATCGGCAGGTTTCATCGAACATTGGCGTCGGACGGCGAACGTATTCCCGTATCCCCACCGTTCTGGAGATGCCGAACCTCGTCCAGATTCAACTCGAATCGTTCGACTGGTTTCGGCGGGAGGGATTGCGCGAGCTGCTCGAAGAGATCTCGCCAATTACCGATCATCACAAGAAGATGGAGTTGTCTATCTTCGAACCGCGCTTCGATCCTCCCTGGCATCGCATGCCGGACGGGGAGGAAAAAGAGCGCGCCAAGCTGGACCCACGAGTCTGTGAGGTCTGGTGCCGCGAGCGCGATATGACCTATGCCGCCCCGCTCCGGGTATCGGCACGTCTCGTCATGCACGAAACCGGCGAAATCAAGGAAACCGGCCCGGACGGCATCTTCCTCGGGGACTTCCCGATGATGACGACCTCGGGCACCTTTGTCATCAATGGCGCCGAGCGTGTGGTGGTTTCCCAGCTCGTGCGCTCCCCGGGCGTCTATTTCGATCGGGTTCCCGATGCGCAATCTGGCAAGATGCTCACGTCTGCCAAGCTGATTCCGAACCGCGGCGCCTGGCTCGAGTTCGAGACGTCCAATCGCGACATTATTTCCGTCAAGGTCGACCGCAAGCGCAAGATGCCGGTGACGATCCTGCTGCGCGCGCTCGGCTACGAAACCAACGACGAGTTGCTGGCCCTCTTCGGCGATGTCGATACCAACGAGGACCGCCACTTCATCCAGTCCACTTTGGACAAGGAAACGACCAAGAGCAAGGACGAGGCGCTCATCGAGCTCTACCGCCGCCTGCGCCCCGGCGATCCGCCGACGCGCGACAACGCGGTGCAGATGCTGGAAAACCTCTTCTTCAACGATCGCCGGTACGATCTGGCGCGCGTTGGCCGCTATAAGCTGAACCACCGGTTGCATGCCGATGACAAGGACACCGAGCAGGAAGTGACCCGCCGGATCCTCACAAACGAGGATCTGGTGGAGATCATTCGCGAGATCATCCGGCTGAACAATGGCGTCGGCGAGCCGGACGATATCGATCATCTCGGCAACCGCCGCATTCGTGCGGTGGGCGAGCTGATCCAAATGCATGTCCGCACTGGATTCCAGCGTCTCGAGCGCGGTATTCGCGAGCGGATGACCCTGGTCGATCAAGAAACAGTGACGCCGCAGACCTTGATTAGCACCACTCGGCCGGTGATGGCCGCGGTGCGGGAGTTCTTCGGCGGCAGCCAGTTGTCGCAGTTCATGGACCAGACTAATCCGCTGGCCGAATTGACCAACAAACGGCGCCTTTCAGCGCTTGGCCCCGGCGGGCTCAGCCGCGATCGCGCCGGCATGGACGTGCGCGACGTGCACCCGTCCCACTATGGCCGTATCTGTCCCATCGAGACTCCGGAAGGTCCGAACATCGGTCTGATTGGCTCGCTGGCGACCTACGGCAAGATCAATCAATACGGCTTCATCGAGACGCCCTATCGCCGCGTGATCTCGACGGTCTTCCTCGAGAACCCGGAGATCGATGTGGTCGGCCAAATCCTCCGCGAAGACGCGGTGGTCGAAGAAGGCGGGAAGGTCTACGGCAAGAAGGGCGAGACCATCACCGCTGACATGCTGGCCACGATGGCGAAGGCCGGTGTGCAGCTCGTCCGCATCGAGCCCTACGCCTCGCACATCATCGACTACTTGTCGGCCGATCGCGAAGAGCGGATGTCGATCGCGCAAGCCAACACCGAGCTCGATGAGCAGGACCGCATCGTTCCGGAAAACGTCACGGTCCGGCAGGGCGGCGGACATCGCTTCCCGGTCATCCCGGCGATCAATGTCCAGTACCTGGATATCTCGCCGAAGCAGGTCGTGTCGGTGGCAACGGCGCTGATTCCATTCCTGGAGCACGACGATGCCAACCGCGCGCTCATGGGCGCGAACATGCAGCGACAGGCAGTTCCGCTGCTCCGGCCGCAGGCGCCGATCATCGGCACCGGCGTGGAACTGCAGGCTGCGCGCGATTCGGGACAGGTGCTCGTTTCGCGACATGTGGGCGAAGTCGTCGATGTCAACGCTCGCGAGCTCAAGCTCGTGGACGACGACGGCCGCACGCACATCTACAACTTGCAGAAGTTCGTTCGCTCGAACCAGGACACCTGCATCAACCAGCGTCCCAGCGTCCGTCGCGGCGACCGGGTGACGGTTGGACAGATCCTGGCGGATTCGTCATCGACCGAGCAAGGCGAACTCGCGCTCGGCCAGAACGTCCTCGTGGCCTTCATGCCCTGGGAAGGCGGCAACTTCGAAGACGCCATTCTGATCAGCGAGCGATTGGTGCGCGACGACGTCTTTACCTCGATCCATATCGAGAAATACGAGACCGAAGCGCGCGACACCAAGCTTGGACCGGAAGAAGTCACCCGCGACATCCCGAATGTGGGTGAAGAGTCGCTGGCCGATCTGGATGAGGGCGGCATCGTCCGCATCGGCGCCGAAGTGGCCCCGAACGACATCCTGGTCGGAAAGGTCACCCCGCGGGGTGAGACCGAGCTCAGCGCCGAGGAGCGCCTGCTGCGCGCGATCTTCGGCGAGAAGGCGCGCGAGGTGAAAGACACCTCGCTGCGCGTGCCCCACGGCGTCCATGGCAAGGTCATCGATGTGAAGACCTTCCGCCGGGACGAGAGCAGCGATCACGAGCTGCCGGCGGGCGTGAACCAAATGGTTCGCGTGGCGATCGCGCAAAAGCGCAAGGTCTCCGAAGGCGATAAGATGGCCGGCCGCCATGGAAACAAGGGCGTGGTCAGCCGCATTCTGCCAATCGAGGACATGCCGTATCTGCCGGACGGTACGCCAGTCGACATCATTTTGAATCCGATCGGTGTGCCGTCGCGCATGAACCTCGGCCAGGTGCTGGAAACGCATCTTGGCTGGGCTGCGCAGCGGCTCGGCTTCCGCGTGGCGACCCCGGTATTCGACGGCGCCAAGGAAGAGGAGATCCGCACGGCATTGAAGGAGGCCGGTCTGCCAGAGGACGGGAAGGTCGATCTGTACGACGGCCGCTCGGGTGAGAAATTCGATCGCCCGGTCACGGTCGGCATCATCTATATGCTCAAGCTGGCGCACCTGGTGGAGGACAAAATCCACGCCCGGTCGACCGGACCGTACTCGCTGGTCACCCAGCAGCCGCTGGGAGGCAAGGCGCAGTTCGGCGGTCAGCGCTTCGGTGAGATGGAAGTCTGGGCGTTGGAAGCGTATGGCGCGGCCTATACCTTGCAGGAAATGCTCACCGTCAAATCGGACGATGTCGTCGGTCGTGTCAAGACCTACGAAGCCATCGTCAAGGGCGACGAGATCGGCGAGGCTGGGGTACCAGAATCATTCAAGGTTCTGGTCAAGGAGCTTCGCTCCCTTGGCCTCTCGATCGATGTCATCAACGAGAACGAGGAGACTGTCGACTTCACCGAGGACACGTCTCGCGATCTCTTGTCGAATCTCGACCGCATCAATCTGAGCGGGTTCGAACGCACCGAGGGATAAGCAGTAATCGACTCGGAAAACCGTTCGCCCCGCAATCTGAACGTCACATTTCGCCGCCGGGAGTGGAGTGCTCGCACGCCCGGCGGCAACCTGGAAAGGTAAGCATTTATGTCAGACACCGCGTTTCGAGAAGCGACGCAGACCGCTGCACTGACATTCCCCTCGACAGATCGACAGTCGAACCGCGGCTTCAGCCGCAACGACCGTCGCGATCGAGGTCGTGTGCTCGACGTGAATAATTTCGATGCGATTCGCATCAGCCTTGCATCGGCTGAGTCGATTCGTGGTTGGTCGTACGGCGAGGTCACCAAGCCGGAAACCATCAACTACCGCACGCTCAAGCCCGAGCATGGCGGTCTCTTCTGCGAGCGCATTTTCGGTCCCACCAAGGACTGGGAGTGCTATTGCGGCAAATACAAGCGCATCCGCCATGCCGGCACCGTCTGCGATAAGTGCGGTGTCGAAGTGACGCGCGCCAAAGTGCGTCGCGAGCGCATGGGCCACATCGAGCTGGCCGCGCCGGTCGCGCATATTTGGTATGTGAAGGGCACACCGAGCCGGCTTGGCTTGCTGCTCGACATTTCGCCGCGCAATCTGGAGCGAGTGCTCTATTTCGCCTCCTATCTGGTTACGCAGGTCGACAATGAGGCGCAGGAAGCCGCGATCCAGGAGATTCGCGACGTCCATGAGGAGTCGGTCGAAGAGCTCACCGAGGGAGCCAATGGCGAGCTCAAGGAGCTGGCCGAGGCTACTGGGACGGAGCTCAAGGTGCTCACCGAGGGTGAAACCCGCGCTACCAAGAACGTCAAGGATGAGCGCAAGAAGGCGCTCGCGTCGCTCAAGCGCGAACACACGTCCATGACCAAGAAGCTCGACAAGGTGAAGGGCGCGGCCGCGACCGACACCCTGGTCTACCGTGGGGTGACCATCGTCGAGGCCGATGAGGCCGTCAACGACGATCGCTACGCCTTGCTCAACGAGACGTACGAGACCGAGAAGAGCCGCATCGAAGAAGCCGCCGATTACAGTGAATCCGGCGCTGAAGCGCTGGCAGGAGCCGGCAAAGACCTGGCGACGCAAGAGCTGGAAGCTGCTCAGCAGCGCATTACCGATCGGCTGACCGAGCAGATTCGTGAGCTCGAGCGTGAGCGAGACGATGCCATCCGTGCCGTTTCCGATCTCAAGCCCCTGCAGATCCTGTCGGAAACCCAGTTCCGTGAGCTGCAGGAGGTCACCCCACCGGGGGTGTTCAAGGCCGCGATGGGCGCCGAGGCCGTCCATGACTATCTGGTCAACAGTCTCGATCTCGACCAGCTTGCGATTCAGCTGCGCGATGAAATGCAGGCGTCATCCGACGCCAAGCGCAAGAAGGCGACCAAGCGACTGCGCGTGGTCGAGGCTCTGCGCAAGAGCGGCAACCGCCCCGAGTGGATGATCTTCTCGGCGCTGCCGGTCATCCCGCCGGAATTGCGTCCGATGGTCCAGCTCGATGGCGGTCGCTTTGCGACCTCCGACCTGAACGATCTTTACCGCCGCGTCATCAACCGAAACAACCGTCTCAAGCGGTTGATCGAGCTGGGTGCGCCGGACATCATCGTTCGAAACGAGAAGCGCATGTTGCAGGAGGCCGTCGATGCATTGATCGACAACGGTCGCCGCGGCCGCGTCGTCTCCGGGTCAGGGAAGCACAAGCTGAAGAGCCTTTCGGACATGCTGAAAGGCAAGCAGGGCCGCTTCCGCCAGAATCTGCTTGGCAAACGTGTCGACTACTCCGGACGTTCCGTAATCGTGGTCGGCCCGGATCTGGAGCTCGATGAATGCGGTCTGCCGAAGCGAATGGCGCTCGAGCTCTTCAAGCCGTTCGTCATGCGCCGGCTGGTCGATCATGGCCATGCTCACAATATCAAGGCTGCCAAGCGATTGGTGGAACGCGTCGACCCGCGCGTATGGGAAGTGCTGGAGGAGGTCATCAAGGATCACCTCGTGCTGCTCAACCGCGCGCCAACGCTGCACCGCCTCGGCATCCAGGCATTCCGCGTCCGGTTGATCGAGGGTTCGGCCATTCAGCTGCACCCGCTCGTCTGCACGGCGTTCAATGCCGACTTCGACGGCGACCAGATGGCGGTTCACGTACCGCTCTCCAAGGCAGCGCAGGCCGAAGCCCGCGCGCGCATGCTGTCGGTTCGCAACCTGCTCTCGCCCTCCAATGGTGACCCGATCGTTTCGGCCACCCAGGACATCGTGCTCGGTTGCTATTACATGACCAGCGAGCGCGAGTATGAGCAGGATTTGGCCAATGGGACCCTGCCGAAGGGCTGGGGCAAGATCTTCGGTTCGCTCGAAGAAGTCCAACTTGCCTATGATTTGGGTGTGGTCGATATTCAGGCCGCGATCCGGGTACGCACCGATCGCGATGGCGGCGAAGAGAAGCTGATCGAGACGACCGTCGGTCGCGCGATCTTCAACCTCGCGTTGCCTGAGTCGCTCGGCAAGTACTACAACGTCACCATGGACCGCAAGCAGGTCCGCAAGGTGGTGGCCGATTGCTATCGCCACTTCAGCGATCCGTTCGATACGGCTGCGGTCGTGAACGAGATCAAAAAGGTCGGATTCAAGTACTCGACCCGCGGCGGGATGAGCATTGCCGTGGACGATGTCACCCAGTCTCCCGATAAGGCCGCGATGGTGGCCGCCGCTGACGAAGCGGTCGAGAAAGTCGAGCGCCAGTACAAGCGCGGTCTCATGACCGAAGACGAGCGACTTCGCGAGATCGAGGCGATCTGGAACAAGACCCGTGACGATCTGCAAACGGATATTGCCGCCCGCCTGAAGGGCCAGAACTCCGTTTACATGATGGCCGACTCGGGCGCGAAGGGAAACATGAACCAGATCAGCCAGATGGCTGGTATGCGCGGTCTGGTGCTCGATCCGCAGGGCAAGATCGTGGAAATTCCGATCAAGTCGAATTTCCGCGAGGGCCTCACGGTGCTCGAGTATTTCATTTCGACGCACGGCGCCCGCAAGGGACTCGCCGATACTGCGCTCCGCACGGCGGATTCCGGATACCTGACCCGCCGCCTTGTCGACGTGGCGCAGGACGTCATCATCAACATCGAGGACTGTGGCACCCAGCACGGACTCTGGATGGAGTGGACCGATAGCGAAGGCAAGGAAATCTCGCCGGACGAGTTCCGGACGAAGATCATGGGCCGTGTTCTGGCCGGTCCGGTTTACGATCCGCAATCCGGCGAACTCATTGCCGATACCGGTACCGAGCTGGTCGACAATATCGAATACGAGGATGGCACCACCCGGGACCTGATCGAAGAGATCATCGCGACCGGCGAGAAGGTGTTCGTCCGCTCGGTGCTCACCTGTGAAGCGGTCCACGGCGTTTGCCGGCTTTGCTACGGTCGAAATCTGGCGACTGGCAACATGGTCGATCTGGGCGAGGCGGTTGGCATCGTCGCGGCGCAATCGATCGGCGAGCCGGGTACCCAACTCACGATGCGCACCTTCCACTCCGGTGGTGTGGCGCGCTCCGACATCACCACCGGTTTGCCGCGGGTCGAGGAACTCTTCGAGGCGCGCCAGCCGAAGGCAGCGGCGCTGTTGGCTGAGCGTGAGGGGATTGTCACGTTCGAGCAGGCTGAGGATGGCCGTAAGCTGGTCATTGCCAGCACCGAGCAGGATTCCTACGCCCTCGTTCTCGAGGATGGGTGGCAGCCGGCGCTGACTGACGGCTCCCCAGTGACCAAGGACAAGACCGCGATCGCCGAAGGGCCGGACGGTTCCAAGAAGTACTCTCCGATCGAGGGGTTGTTCTTCCTCGACGGTCGCACCATCTATGTAAGGAATGAGCACGAGGAGCGCGATGAATATCCGGTGCCCATTTCCTACCTCGTCTATGTCGAGGATGGCGATCACGTCATCCCTGGACAGCAGCTAACCGACGGAGCCAAAGACCCGCAGCAGGTGCTGCTGACCCGAGGCCGTGAGGATGTGCAGCGTTACATCATCGATGAGGTGCAGAAGGTCTACAAGTCACAGGGCGTGTCGACCAACGACAAGCATATCGAGGTCATCTGCCGGCAGATGCTCCGCAAGGTCAGCATCGTCTATCCCGGCGACACCGACTTCCTGCAGGACGAACGCGTTGACCGGTTCGAATTCAACCAGATCAACGAAGAGATCCTGGCCGAAGGCGGCGAGCCGGCAACGGCGATGCCGGTGCTGCTCGGCATCACCAAGGCCTCGCTGGAAACCGACTCGTTCCTGGCGGCGGCCTCCTTCCAGGAGACTACCCGCGTACTGACGGAAGCGGCTATCAACGGTAAGGTCGACCAGCTGCGTGGTCTGAAGGAAAACGTCATCATCGGCAAGCTGATCCCGGCCGGTTCGGGATTCTTTGGCCCGGCCGGGATGGCAACCAGCGATCTGGATGAGGCCACCCTCACCAACATGCTGGAGGACGGCAGCGGCGGCGTCGCTGTCCTGGAAGAGGCGGAAGATGAAGACTTGCAGGAGCTGATGACGAGTGGACCTCTCCCAGGTGGCGACGGCAACGGCGCGATGGGCGAGGGCGAACTCGAGGGCTTCCAGCCGTGGACGGCGGACGAGGATTCGACTTCCTAGGCCTTCCGGCCAATAACACGACAATCGTGAACGCCGGTGCATCGTCGCACCGGCGTTCACGGTTCCCCTCTGCATTTCATTCATGCGCCGAGTGGCAGAGCGGTGAGATGCGTAGCGCCATCAGATTTCGCCGGTGAATATCCCTTGACGTGTTCATAACGCACGCGTTAGAATTGCCCGCTGTGGCCGCCGAAAGGCGGCTGCGTCGTGAGGATTTGCATCTCGAATTTTCGGGTGTCGAACCTTGCCGGGCGAGTGGCGCCGCAGCTGCGGGTCTGATCGTTTCCGCAGAGCACGGTATTTGGCAAGCCGCTTGTCTGTAATAGGAGTCAGTTGTGCCGACGATCAATCAGTTGGTCCGGAAGGGCCGGAAGAGCGTCAAAAAGAAGACCAAATCGCCAGCGCTTGGGTTTACCAACAATGCGCTCGGTCGATATGCGGGTCGGACGCGCCGTTCTCAGGGGGCTCCCCAGAAGCGCGGTGTCTGCACCCAGGTCAAGACCATGACGCCCAAGAAGCCCAACTCAGCGTTGCGCAAGATCGCCCGCGTTCGTCTTTCCAATCATATGGAAGTTACGGCGTATATCCCGGGTGAGGGTCACAATCTTCAGGAGCACTCGGTCGTACTGGTGCGCGGCGGCAAGGTCAAAGACCTTCCAGGCGTCCGCTACCATATCGTCCGTGGCACCCTGGATACCCGCGGTGTCGAAAACCGTAAGAACGCGCGCTCGAAGTACGGAACCAAAGCGCCGAAGAAGTAGTCCGGATAGCGGGCTCGCGGCTGGGATTCCAGCTGCTCCGGCGTTCTCTGCGAACGCAGAACTGAGACGACACGACTGAGAAAGCGGAACGACGCAGATATGCGTCTACCGCTTTTTCGTCTGATTGCGAGCAGGTAAGGATTTGGGTCGCGCCGGCAAATCGGCCGGAACGAGCGACAGGAAACGTATCGGAGGCGAGAAAGAAACATGCCGCGACGCACCAAGATCGAGCCGCGAGTGCCGGTGCCGGATTCGAAATACAACAGCGAGCTGGTTTCCCGGTTCATCAACAAGCTCATGGAGCGAGGCAAAAAAGGTCTGGCCGAGCGCACGATGTACAACGCGCTCGCGATCGTGGAGGAGCGCTCGGGTCGCGGCGCACTCGAAGTGTTCGAGCAGGCTGTGACGAACGCAACTCCATTCCTGGAGGTCAAACCACGTCGAGTCGGCGGCGCCACCTATCAGGTGCCGGTCCAGATCGAGGGCCGGCGCCGGCAGAGCTTGGCGATCCGCTGGCTCCTCACCGCCGCCCGCGGCCGCTCCGGCCGATCGATGACCGAGAAGCTCGCCAATGAGATTCTCGATGCGTCCAACGGACAGGGCGCCACGATCAAGCGCCGCGAGGATACCCATCGTATGGCCGAGGCGAACCGCGCCTTCGCCCACTATCGCTATTAAGCCGTTCACCGGCACCGTTTGAAGCGCGAAAGCAGATTCAGGACAGTCCACACGCAATGAGCACGAGTACGGCAACCTTGCCAGCCAACCAACAAGACACCAAGCTCGCGAGGACGCGAAACATCGGCATCATTGCTCACATCGATGCGGGCAAGACGACCACCACCGAGCGCATTCTCTTCTACACCGGTCGCGTGCATCGCCCGGGTGAGGTGCATGAAGGCGCCGCCACCATGGACTGGATGGTCCAGGAGCGCGAGCGCGGCATCACCATCATGTCGGCGGCCACGACCTGCTCGTGGAAGAACCACACGATCAATATCCTCGACACCCCGGGTCACGTCGACTTCACGGTCGAGGTGGAGCGCTCGTTACGGGTGCTCGACGGTGGCGTGGTGGTCTTCGACGCGGTGGCCGGCGTGGAGCCGCAGTCGGAAACTGTGTGGCGCCAGGCCGATAAATATGCAGTGCCCCGCTTCTGCTTCGTGAACAAGATGGACCGCACGGGCGCGTCGTTCGAGCGAACACTCGATATGATCGTCGATCGTCTCAAGGCCAAACCGGCTCCGGTTCAGCTTCCCATCGGCGCCGAGTCGGGGTTTCTGGGAGTCATCGATCTGATCGAGAATAAAGCGATCCTCTATCACGACGACCTCGGCCAGAACACCGAAGTCACCGCCATCCCGGACAACCTGTCCGCCGCCGCCGCCGAGGCCCGTCATACGCTCATCGAGCTCATCGCCGAAAACGATGAGGAAATGATGATGCGCTATCTCGAGGATGAAGAATTCTCCGCCGACGAGCTGCGAGCCGGTCTTCGGACCGCCACCCTGAGCGGGGCGCTGGTGCCCGTGCTCTGTGGGTCGTCGCTCAAGAACAAAGGCGTCCAGCCAATGCTCGATGCCATCGTCTACTACCTGCCGTCGCCGTTAGATGTGCCGCCTGTCGAGGGAGTCAATCCGAAGACCGAAGAAGCGGAGGTTCGCACGGTCGAGCCGGGCCAGCCGTTCTCCGGATTGGTTTTCAAGATCCAGGCGGATCCGCACGTCGGCAAACTGGCTTATGTTCGCATCTATTCCGGCACGCTGGCATCAGGCAGCTATGCGATGAACTCTACAAAGGGAGATCGCGAGCGCATCGGACGCCTGCTTCGCATGCACGCGAATCACCGCGAAGAAGTCCAGTCGGCGGAAGCCGGCGACATCGTCGCCATCATCGGACTCAAGGGCGCCTTCACAGGCGACACCCTCTGTGATCCCGCTCATCCGATCGTGCTCGAATCCATCGTCTTCCCCGAGCCGGTTATCTCGGTCTCCATCGAGCCGAAGACCCGTGCCGACCAGGACAAGATGGGCGCTGCACTCGGTCGCCTGGCGGAGGAAGATCCGACGTTCCGGGTTCGCTCCAACGAAGAGACCGGTCAAACTTTGATCGACGGGATGGGCGAGTTGCATCTCGAGGTCATCGTCGATCGAATGATGCGCGAGTTCCGAGTCGATGCAAACGTGGGTCGCCCGCAAGTCGCCTTCAAGGAAACCATCACCCTTCCGGTGCGTGCCGAAGGCAAGCATGTCCGTCAGACCGGCGGCGCTGGCCAGTACGGGCACGCCGTGGTGGAGTTCGAACCGCAGGATCGGGGCGGAGGATATGAGTTTGTCGACAAGGTCGTCGGCGGCGCGATTCCGCGTGAATACATTCCCGCGGTCGACCAGGGCATTCGCGAGGCCATGGTCACCGGCGGCCAGGCCGGCTATCCGCTGGTCGATATCAAGGCAACCCTGGTCGATGGATCGTATCACGACGTCGACTCCAAGGAAATCGCCTACAAGATTGCCGGTTCGCTGGCGCTCAAGGAAGCGGTCCGCCGCGGCAAGTCGGTCATCCTCGAGCCGATCATGGTGGTCGAGGTGAACACGCCGGAAGACTTCATGGGCGATGTTATCGGCGATCTGAACTCTCGCCGCGGGCAGATCCAGGGTATGGAGATGCGAGCGGGCGCCCAGGTCGTTCGGGCCTTCGTTCCGCTGGCACAGATGTTTGGGTATGCCACCGACCTTCGATCGGCCACTCAGGGCCGCGCTGTTTATTCGATGGAATTCGATCACTATGCGCCACTGCCGACGAGTCTCCAGGAAGAGATGATCGCCAAGGCGCGCCGTTCATAAGGATTCATGTTCGAGCCGCCGGAGTGCGGTGATCGAAACGAAAGGAACCATTCACGTGGGCAAGCAGAAATTCGAGCGAACCAAGCCGCATGTCAATGTGGGGACGATTGGGCATGTGGATCATGGCAAGACGACCTTGACGGCGGCCATCACCAAGACGCTGGCGTTGCGGGGGGAGGCGGCCTACCGGTCG
>DASTFJ010000243.1:0-4522 GCA_035708745.1 Thermomicrobiales bacterium
TGCGAATTTGGCTCGCGGTCAACTGCGCATAGTTCGGCAGGGAAAAGACCCCCTCGAAACCGTACCGCTCCAGCAGCTCCAGGAAGAGCCAATCGGTCGAATTGCCATCGTCGATCGAGATGATGACAGGCTTTTCCGGCAGCGGCGTGCCGTAGGTCATCCACGCGATCAAATCAGCACTGGTGATCGACTCATAGCCGTTTTGCGAAAGCCACTGCAGCTGTTCCTCCAGCTGCGCCGCCGTCACCTGATATTCCGCTCCATGCTCCTGAATACTGTGATACATCAGCACCGGCACATCGGGCGGGCTGCCCGCCGGAATGGTCGCCTGCCGCATATAGCCGCTGGCGACCCAGCCGGTCTTGCCATCGAAGTGCGCTTCCAGATACCCCTTATCCTCATTGCCGGTGAGCGTCACGCTCGAATCGACGGGCACGACCGCCACCTTGGTGGAATCGTGGGTCGGCTGCTGCCGCAACACGATTTCGGCATCGGTCACCATCGTCGTTCCCGCGGAGACCAACGGCCGTCCGGCCTCGGCCACCGTTGCCAGAATCTCCTCCTGGCGAACCTCGTCACCTTCGGGTTCGGGGCCGCGGTCGACATAGATCGAGCGCACCCACCCTGCCTCACCGCCGAATTTCACTTTTTCATAGCCGCCACTGATCTCGCCGGTCGCTTCGACTTTGGTGCCGGCATCGACCACCTGGATCGCATCATAGTCCGTGCCCGGCCCCGAACGCAGATTCAGCGATTCGACCAGCGTTGCCGTGCCGTCCGGTAACACTTGGGACTTGTCGAAGTTCTCGGCCGTGGCCGTCGCGGTGGGCTTCTCGACCTGCACCAGCTCGGTGGCTACCCAACCGGATCGCTCGCCATAGACGACCGGGAAATAGCCGGCTTGCGCGTCTCCGCTCACGGTCATCGCCGCACCGGGCGGAACGATCAGCTCGATCGTCGTGGTGGCTGCCGGGCCAGTACGCAAATTCACATAGCTGGATGACATCGCCGTCGAAGCCGCCTGGATTTCCGGAGCGATCAAGGCAAAGACCGCAAGGACGGATGAAAGCACCAATCCTGCGGAAATGAGCACCCGGCGGACAAGGGCGTAGTTCGAGACGCGGAGCGTCATTCGGTTCGCATCCGAAAGCATCCGTGCGGGGAAGACAGATTCAGTTGAATCCGTAAACCATCAAGACCTTTCCGCCATCATCGCATATCGCTTTTCACTTTTCCACAGCCCGGAGTCGAATTGGTGTTTTCCGGCAACCTCGATTTCTGCGGGACAGGATCGAAACGCGCGCACGTTGTCGCACGTTCCAGACCGTATCGAGCGTACGATGTCGCATGCTACAATGTACGTACACATTGCATGCGAGACTCGCGGTCGATGTGTCGATCGAACGTCACCAGGCGGACCCGGAATGATTGCAGCGACGGGTCCCGCGATCTGGAACAGGCGTCATGTTGCGGCTACGGCCAGCGGGGGTCAGGAGATGGTTTTTCGCAAGGACAGAGGGGGCGATTCGTTCCAGCGGCAAATCAGCGCCCTGCGCCAGCAGTTGGGTGGCGCTGAGGTCGAAGAGGTCGATGAAGCGATTGTCGCCGAATCGGCGGGTGGTATAGAAGAAACCTACGTCTCGACCCGGCGGTATGAGCCTCCGGTGCAATATGAGCCCAATCGGTACGTCTACGAGCCGCCGGTCACCGAGATCGTTGACGCCGCGCCGTCGAACGAACCGACGCCTCCGGCGATCCCGGTTGTCGATGGGCAAACCACCGTCATCAGCCCAAACGCGGCCTGGAAGGGTGAGATCGTTGCCGAGGGTTCCATGCATATCCTGGGCAAATTCGAGGGCGATATCAAGGTGCGAGACGAGCTCTTCATTCTTGGCGACGCCAATGTGGACGGCACCATCGCCGCCGGCACCGTGGTCGTCTCGGGTCGTTATAACGGCACCCTGAATTGCAATCAGCGCCTGGAGGTGCTTTCCTCCGGCCGGGTGCGCGGCGAAATCTTCGCCCCGTCGCTGGTCGTGCACAACGGCGCCGTCATCAACAGCAAGATCCGAATGACCGGAAGCCCTGATGCGGAACAGTCGGTCCCCGCGGCGGTTCACCGGCGCAGCCATCGCGGCACGGCTTGACGAGGACCTGCGTTCTGAGTCCTGCGACGGGCGACGCGCGAGTATTGACCCAAGGTAATCGTCTCAGGACTCAGGGACCAGGACTCGAATCCAATGTGGCAAGCCGAATGCATCAACACATCTGAACAGGGGAGTTAGTCAAGATGTCGTTTCGCTCGTCGGTGCTCGAATCGAATCAGGCGGGCTCGGGCCAGCCAGGCCACGGCGATCAGGATTCGTTCAGCGTTATCGACCGGTTTTCGCGGTTCGACGGCGATTTCGTCGCCGAGCGCGATCTGCGGGTCGAAGGCAACGTCAAGGGCTCTATCGAATGCCACGGAACCCTCTTCGTTGCCGAAGGCGCGGTCGTTTCTGCCAAGGTGACCGCCGAAAATATCACTGTTGCCGGAGACCTCTCGGGTGAAACCCGCTGCCGCGGCAAGCTGCATCTGCTGCCCACCGGCCGGGTGCGCGGGCGAGTCGGCACGGCCGCGCTGGTGATTACCGAAGGCGCCATTTACGAAGGCGAGCTCGCCATGGCGGAGAGCGCCCAGACCGAGAGCGCACCGCAACGGCCGGTCGCCGTGCCCACCCAGCCCCAACGAGCCGAAGCGGCTCCCAGCGAAGAACCGAGCGTTACTCCCAGCACGTTCATCCGCCGGCTGGGCGGCCCTGAGACCCCGTGGGACCCAAATCAGGAACCCGAACCCGACAACTCCTGACCCTCGACCGCCGCCTCGATAGAGTGCTGCCGGAGCGACCGAAAAGTTGGCTCCGGCCGTACAAACGTGACGTTCCAACTGATCAAGCGCATTTCCCACCGTGCTATACTCGCGCCATTGGGAAGGTATGTTTTCAGTTTTGCGCGTGCGCGCGGTACATGCGGTCCCCCGCGATTCGCCATTACACACATGCCTCGACGTTGAATGCACCGAACGCGGCCGAGCTCACCGCCCTGGCGCGCAATGGATGACCGGATCTGTGGAACCTGCCGGCATTTCGAACGGGCGACACAACCGGGGCGCGGCTGGTGTCGCAATCCCCGGCTCTTCAGCGCCAGTCAAAGCCAGCCTGTTTCCGAATTCGAGCTCTCCTGCGCCACACGGCAAGGCGACTTTTGGGAAGCCGGCGATGAATTCATCGCCGAGCCGCCAGCGGTTGTCGCGGAACCGGAAGCGCCGGTCGTCCGTTCATTGGAGTACGATGAGCATGAGGTTCCGTCGGGAGGTGGTCAGATGAGAGGCTCCAACGCAGATCAGCCGCGATCTTCCGACGACGCTTTTTCCCAGGGCGACGCGACCACGCCGCGCGCGCCCCGTGCGCCAGGTGGCGAGCGGGTTCCACCGTCTTCCGGCGGGCTGGGCGCCGCATCATCAGGCGGCGGGGGTGGCGACCGTCCGCCCGCCTATCAAACCGAAGAGCGCTATTGGACCGACTATCTGCGCATCGCGCTGCCGATCGCCGGTTTGCTGCTTCTGCTGAGCGTCTTCTGGTTCTGGGCCAGCTCGTTCATCGGTGACGACAACGAGGGGACACAAACCCCGGTGGTAGCCGTCAACGTAACTCCACAAAACCAGCCCACGCTCACACCAACCTTGGCAGAAGTTCAAGTGCTGAACACTCCAACCACCGGCCCTGCAGCCGAGCCGACTCAAGCAGCCGCCCAGCCGACGCAGGCGCCGACGCAAGCACCCGCCGAGCCAACTGAACCCGCGGCCCAACCAACCGAAACCGCCGCAACTTCGGGCACGTTCGCTGAGGGTGATATCGTCATCGTCAATGACAACGACGTGAACATGCGCGCCGACGCAACCACAACAGCCGACATCGTCGATACCTTGACGCAAGGCACCGAGCTCACCATTCTGAGCGGTACCTCGCAGACCGCAACCGACGATCAGGGCAACACCTATACGTATTGGAATGTGCGTGACAACGCGACTGGCTCCGAGGGGTGGGTCGCGGGCGACTTCCTGACGAAATAGCGAGAACTCCAAGCACACGAATCTCACGGGTCCAGACACCGTTCTGGACCCATTCGTTGTCACGACCTCGCATCGTCGTCCCGACCGAAGTGGAGGGACCTCTCGTGTCCCCGCAGCCCAGCCTCCCCTGCACCACCCGGCCGTAGCGCAGGTGCCTCCGCGCCCTGCGATCGCGCGCCAGCGCGATAACCAACCTGGCCGACCACCAACTCCAAAATTGGCAGCCTACACCCATTGACAGCAAAAGAACGTATGTTCTATACTAAGAATAAGCGGCACATCTGGCATGGGTGCGGGCCTGGGCAGCCACGGACCCTGCCCGGGCTGGTTACCCGTCACCCACACTCGGTGCTGGAACCCGGCTCCGCTCGTCTCTTCTAGACAGGCGGAGCGTCTCGGTCGATCCCACCG
>DASTFJ010000244.1:0-4462 GCA_035708745.1 Thermomicrobiales bacterium
CCCGTGCGCGATTTCGAGGTGCGAGGGGAGATCGACGACGGACAACTCCAGGTGCCATCGAGCTACCCGTCGCCACCAGATCTTTCGATCCAGGGAGATCCGGCCACGATGATGGAGCTTTTCCGCCAACGAGCGGCCCCGAGAGACGCGGTCGCGGCCGGGCGGGTCGCGGTCGACGGCTCACTGGATGATGTCGACCGCTTTTTCGAGATCTTTCATCTCGACTAGCCCGTGTCAGCACGGGTCAAGAGTCAAGAGTCCAGAGCGGGGGGCAGATGGGACGAGACCGTGACTCTTGACCAGAGTCCAACTTGCTCGATTCTGGGTATGCCCCCACCGATCGTCGTGTCAATGAGTCGCCGGGCGTTTCAGGGGCGCAAGTGATCGGGCCAGCCTTGGGGGAAGCGGGTCTGGTAGTCGAGCAGGCTGACCCAGGTGGGGCGGACCGCGATGCGGGCGATGGGGGTGCCCTGTTGGCTGATCCAGGCCGCCCAACCATCGGCGGCCTTCTGGCCGATATAGCGGCAATTGGCGAGATAGGCTTCCGGCACAACGCCCTCCACCTCGGTGACCACTGCCTCGCCGCGGATGGACAGGACCCGCATCGGGGTCCCCTCCGCGATGGCGAAGGTGTCGATGGTGATCGCCACCTCCGGGCGATCGCGCAAGGCGCGCACTTTCGGCAGCGTTGCGACCGAGGTCACCACCAGCTCCTCACCGGTCCAGTGGAATTGCATGGTGACGACGCGCGGGAGGCCATCCGGTCCCAGATAGGCGATCCGGGCTGGTTCCTTCGACTGCAACATTTCCTGGGCAGGCGGGGTGTGCAGGAGGCGCACATCGCCCTGGGGCAGCCGCATCGCATCGATTTCTTCGCTCACCGATTCTCTCGTTTCCCTACCGCGTGCACGTGCGGGGGCATCGCCGAGCACGATGCCCCGACTGCTGCTCATTGTCGAGGGGGCGGCCGCGCAATCGACGGCGCCGGCATGGGGCATGCGAACGCGGTGGACCGAAACCAGCCCACCGCGTTCTCGATGCTGCGAATTGGTGTCGGCGACTGCGCTACGCGGCCGCTGGAGACGCGACCGGGGTCGCGATATCGCTATCCGGGCAGGCTTCCTGCAAGGTCGTGATGATCTGCGTCAGCACATCGTCGGCCTTGTCGAGCTGATCGGCGAAGGGCAGATTGGCGCCGATACCGGAGGTGCGAATGAAGACGATCGCGCCCTGCATGGTCTTGATCGCCACGATGGCGTATTCATTCAGCTTTTGCGCGGCTTCCGGCGGGGTCGCGCCGGTCAGCTTCTCGATCGCCCATTGCAGGGCCGCGACGAGCTTGGTATAGGCCACATCGGTCCACTCCGAAACTGCCGTGGCCGGCAAGCCGTAGCTGGCAGCCGCCAGACCAGCGCCCAGCTCCACCAGAATGCGGGCGTACTCGGTCACGCCGGTGCAGTCTTCAGCGGTGATCGGCGAGGCCTCCACCATGGCCGGGTCGATCGTCGGGGTCGCATCCTGGGCGACGGCGCCGCCGATCAACCCATTCATGCTGAGCGCCAAGATCGCCAGCGCCATCACAATACCCAAACTTCGTTTCATCCACACTCCTCCTGGATTACGCTCGACGACAGTGCGTCCTGCTTTTGGACTCACACCCGACTTTACCAGAGCGCCGAACGCTCGTATAGCAGTCCGGACGGCTGCTTTGGCGCGTTACCCCAGCGCGTGTGTCTTGGTTGTCGCTGGTCTCGGCCAACAAGAGATTCTTCGCCGCGGCTCAGAATGACAATGGGGCTCAGTAGTCCGTGCAACGTCATTTGGCAGATCTGTTCTCGGTGAGGTTGGTCTCGGCCACCAAGAGATCCTTCGCTGCGGCTCAGTACATCGACCGGTGCTTTTTGTCCGATGCATTCCTCGGGGAATTGGGTTGACGGCAACGAGAGATTCTTCGCTGCGGCTCAGAATGACAGGGGTGGGGCGGTGCCGCCGCGACGCTGAGTGATCGGACAACAAGGCGCGGTCGATGTACTCAGGATGACAAGGGGGTGGGGCACTGCGGTCGGACACCCGCTTCTGCCAGATGACGTTGCACAACGTACTCAGAAAGACAACGGGGCGGGAACCGATCGGTTCCCGCCCCGTTGTGCTTTGCAATTCGACCGTGTCTTACTGCGCTGGTTCCTGGCCGAGCGACCAGTACGGGGACGAGCCGGCATCGGCCGATTGGTCGTCGAACATGCGCAGGAAGGGTAGCTCCGCGGCCGGCACCGACCAGCAGAGATTGCCGGTCACCGAGTCGCCCGAGCGGACGATGGTGTCTTCGTCCCATTCGTTCGGGGTGACGCCGCAGGCATCGCCGAAGGCGGTGTAGGTGGCGTTGTTGGCGCCCAGCACCCGCAGCCGGAAGTTGCCATCGAAGCTTTCCGCGCCGGGGCCGGTCCAGGTGGCGGTCACGGTCGCGATGAAGAACTGGCGTCCCGCGTCCGGAGCCGTATTGAACGAGTTTTCGGCGAGTACTTGCTGGGTGCCGTCCGGGGTCACCGACACGACCTGGATCGACCAGCCATCGATGGTGGTCGCTGCTGTGCCGATCGGATAGGGATTGGCATAGGAACCGAGCGTCGCGGCCGGGTCGATACCGGGTGTAGCCGAGACCACTGTTCCGGCGCCGATCTCGGGGACGCCATCGTCATCGTTGTCGAGAATGGCGACCTGGCAATGCTCTTCGAGCGGGATGGCGATGGCGTCCAGCTCGGCGGAGGCAACCTTCATCTGGTCGATGTAGGGCAGCGCCGCGAAAATGCCGTTGGTTTCGATCTCGGTCAGCATCTGCTGGAAGAGCTGGAGCGATTCGACCGCTTTGGCCTGCAACGGTGCGGCCACCGGTGGCGGGGTGAGGGCATTCACGCCCGCGAGGGCGGTGGAAAGCGCGGTCTGGGCCTGGGTGTATTCGGGGGCGGTCCAGTTTTCCATATCGGATGTATCGAGGGTCGAGAGGGCCGCCATATAGGCGAGGCCGACCTCATGGTAGGCGTCGGCATATGCCTGCATGCCGGCGCAATCGGCCGGGGTTTGCGCGGCGACGACGGGGTTGGCGCCAGTGAATGGAACGACCAGGCCAAGGGCCAGAACGAATCCCAACAGAGCGACGATTCGATGTTTCATGCTTAACGATCCTCCATGTATCTGCAATCCATTAATCGACATTTCGTGGTTCGGGTATCGATCTTTGTTCGCAATCTCTTCGATCGATTCGGTTTCCTCCTCACACCCACGCCGCAGCGTCGCTTCGTCACTGGTGTAAGCGTAGGCGACCGGTGCCCGTCTGCGTATACGTCATTATGCAGATTTCGGGGCACGCGCTCGGGCCGGGGCGGATACGATGCCTCGCGTAGGAGGGGCGCCGCGCTACCGATGTCGTCGACATTATTGATTGCTCTGGTCATCGCCGGAATGGGTGGGGTCGTTGCTGGATTGACCGGATTCGGGTTCGGGCTGTTCACCGTCCCGCTACTGCTGTTGCTCTATCCGCCGGCGACGGTGACCGCGATGGGGAGCGCGGCAGCACTGGCCAGTGGCTGGATCGTGCTGCTGGGCACCTGGCGCACCGTGCAGGTACGGACCGTCGGTGCGCTCATCCCCGGGGCGACGATCGGCGTCTTTCTCGGAACCGTGCTGCTGCATACCCTCGATCCGGCGATCATCAAATTCACCGCCGGGACTGTTGTGTTGCTCTTTGCCATCTCGCTGTTACGCGGTTGGCGCATCGATGCGGTCCATCATCCGCTGGCGGCGCCGCTGGCCGGACTGGCGAGCGGCACGCTGAGCACCTCGGCCGGTATGTCCGGACCGCCGGTGGTGCTGCTCTTCACCACCCGCCGGTACGACATGCAGCAATTTCGGGGCAGCGTGACGGCCTATTTCTATTACGTGAACGCGATCGGGCTCACACTGCTGATCCTGCGCGGGATCGTCGGAGCGGATGAGCTGCATATCGTCGTCCGGTTGCTGCCGGCCGCGATCCTGGGGCGGTTCGCCGGAAAATGGCTGCTGCGCTGGGTCTCGCAAGCGCATTTCCGGCACATCACGCTGGTGTTGCTGATGGGGACCGGCACCACCGGCATCGTGGCCGCCCTGCGGGCGTTTCTCGGCTGATCGCATGGATCTCGACCGCACCTTGCTGCTGGCGTTGCTGATCGCGCTCTTCGGCGGGGTGGTGGCCGCGACGGCCGGGTTTGGGTTTTCTTTGGTGGCCGCGCCGCCGCTCTTGCTTATGTACGAGCCAGTGCAGGTGACCGCGATGTTGCTCATCATCACGATGGCGACCCGCTGGATGTTGCTGCTCGACACCTGGCGGTCGGCGAAGGTGCACACCATCGGAGCGATGTTGCCAACCGCCTGGCTCGGAATCGGCCTGGGCATTCTGATCGTACGCGCGGTCGAACCCGATTACATCAAG
>DASTFJ010000245.1:0-5265 GCA_035708745.1 Thermomicrobiales bacterium
GAACTGATTCCGGCCATCCAGAGAGCGCGGGAGACTCCCGGCACCGTCGTCATCGAGTTCGTGATCGAACCCGAAGCCAACGTCTGGCCGATCGTGCCGCAGGGCGCCAGCAATTCCGAAATGCTGCATCGATATGAGGACCGGTAGGTTTCACCTCGACGAGACCAGGAGAATGTCATGAAACGGCAACATACCCTGATCGTGATGGTGGAAGACCATCCGGGTGTTTTGAATCGCGTCGTCTCACTTTTGCGTCGCCGTTCATTCAACATCGACTCGATCACTGTCGGGCATTCGGAGCAGCCAAACGTCTCGCGCATGACCATCGTCGTTCGCGGCTCCGATGCCGATATCGAACAGGCCGGCAAGCAACTGTACAAGTTGATGGAAGTGCTGAAGGTCATCGATCTGACCGATCAGCCAGTCGTCGCCCACGAGATGATGATCGTCAAAGTGGCGGCCAAGGCCCAGCAACGACAAGAAGTGTTGTTGATCGCGCAGATGTTCAATGCGCGCGTACTCGACGCCAGCCCGAACACGATCATGATCGAGGCGACCGGTCCGGTCGAACAGATCGAATCGCTTCTGACAATGTTGAAAGCATTCGGCATCCGCGAGCTGGCCCGTACCGGCGCTATCGCCATGACCAAGGGCAGCGGCATGATCACCAGCAAGGGCCTGGCGGCCAGCGATCGCCTCGTCGCGTCCACGGCCGCCGACTGAACCGAAAACCGTCGATAATTGGGCGCCCTTGCGCGTGCACGGGCGCAACACGATCCGCTACCAGAAGGAAGGAACCGGAGTGCCGGCTACGATCTATTACGACCAGGACGCCAGTCTCGATGCGCTTGCGGGCAAGACCATCGCTGTCATCGGCTATGGCAGCCAGGGACACGCCCATGCGCAAAACCTGCGCGATTCGGGCCTGAATGTCATCGTCGGTCTGCACGAGACGAGCAAGAGCCGTGCGAAAGCCGAAGCCGACGGTCTCACAGTCATGTCGGTTCCTCAAGCCGCGCAAGCAGCGGACATCATCATGGTGGTGATTCCCGATCAGACGCAGGCCAAGGTATATCGAGATGAAATCGAACCCTACCTTACGCCCGACAAGACCATCATGTTCGCGCACGGTTTCAATATCAACTTCGGGGCGATCGAGCCACCGGATTTTGTCGACGTTACCATGATCGCCCCGAAGAGCCCGGGACACCGGGTTCGTGAGCTCTACCAGGAAGGTGTCGGCGTTCCTGCCCTCATTGCGATTTTCCAGGACGCGTCTGGACATGCAAAGGAAAATGCGCTGGCGTATGCGAAGGGCCTTGGCTCGACGCGCGCCGGCGTTCTCGAAACCACCTTCAAGGAAGAGACCGAAACCGATCTCTTCGGTGAGCAGGCGGTGTTGTGTGGTGGCGTCGCAGCGCTGGTCGAAGCCGGGTTCGACACCTTGGTCGACGCCGGGTATCAGCCCGAGATCGCCTACTTCGAAGTGCTGCACGAGCTGAAGCTGATCGTCGATCTCTTCTATACCGGCGGTCTTTCGTACATGCGCTATTCCGTCAGTGACACGGCCGAATACGGTGACTACACCGCCGGGCCGAAGATCATCGACGCCGGAACGCGCGACGCAATGAAGGGTCTTCTGTCGGAGATCCAGAACGGGAACTGGGCGGCTGCCTGGATCGCGGAAAACGAATCGGGACGCGACAACTTCCTGCGCATGCGCGACGAGCACGCGAATTCGCAGATCGAAGAAGTCGGTAAGGGACTGCGCGCGATGATGCCCTTCTTGAAACAGGGGAATCGTCCGGTTTCGTAGGCCGAAACGGAGCAAAGGCACATGTCATCAGCGGAGTCTGGTGTAGGTAAGCGGATTTGGATCTTCGACACGACGTTACGTGACGGCGAGCAATCGCCGGGCGCAACGATGACCGTCGAAGAAAAGCTGGAGATGGCCGATGCCCTCGTGGATCTGGGTGTCGACATCATCGAAGCCGGTTTTCCGGCGGCGTCGCCTGGCGATTTCGAAGCGGTCCAGTTGATCGCGGGTCGAGTCAAAGGCGCGACCGTTGCCGGACTCGCCCGTTCGAACCGAAACGATATCGAACGAGCGGCGAAAGCGATACAGGGCGCAGAATCGGCACGGATTCACACGTTCATTGCGTCGTCGGATATTCATCTTGAGCACAAGCTCAAGATGACCCGCGAGGAGCTGATCGAACGGATCGCCGCGATGGTCGCCCTGGCGAAATCGTTCACCAGCGATGTCGAGTTCTCAGCCGAAGATGCGACCCGATCGGACTGGGACTTCCTGGTGCAGGTGTTCGACACCGCCATCCAGGCGGGTGCAACGACACTGAATGTGCCGGATACCGTGGGGTACACAACCCCAGCCGAATACGCCAATCTGATGTCCTATTTGCAGGAGCGCGTGCCGGGGATCGACGATGTGATCATCTCGGTCCATTGCCACAACGACCTTGGCATGGGCACGGCAAACACCCTGGCCGCTATCGGCGCGGGCGCGCGCCAGGCCGAGGTGACCATCAACGGTATCGGCGAACGTGCTGGCAACACCGCGCTCGAAGAGGTCGTGATGGCGTTGGCAACCCGCGGTGAGCAATTCGGCGGCGCCTACACCAACATCCGCACCGATCGGATCGTGCCAATCAGCCGCCGGCTCTCCGGAATCACCGGGCTGGAGGTGCAGGTCAATAAGGCAATCGTGGGCGACAACGCCTTCGCGCATGAAGCCGGCATCCACCAGGACGGAATGCTGAAAAACCGCACGACCTACGAAATCATGAACCCTTCGGATGTCGGCTGGGAAGGCACCAGGCTCGTGTTGGGCAAGCATTCGGGCCGCGCCGGCTTCCGCAACGGGCTCGCCGATCTGGGCATCAAGCTCGATGACGAAGAAATGCAAGCCGCCTACGAGCAGTTCCTGCAGCTCGCCGACAAGAAAAAGCGGGTGACAGCCGCTGACCTCGTCGCGCTGGTGCGCAATCAACAGGAAACCAGAGACGATGTCTATACCCTTCGTCAATGGAAGGTCGATATCGCCAGCGGCGAGCCGACAACCGTCTCGATCGTGCTCGGGCATAACGACCAAACGCTCGTAGGAAATGCTGAGGGGAACGGTCCGGTCGATGCGCTCTTCATGGCCATCGGCGCCGCTGCTGGAATCGAGCCGTCGCTGGAGTACTACCACGTCGAGGCCGTCACGCCAGGATACGATGCGCAAGGCCAGGTACACGTTCGCATCAAGTATCAGGATGCGATCTACACCGGTCATGGGCTGGCGACCGACATCGTCGAAGCCAGCGCCCGAGCGTATATCGACGCCATGAGCAAAATCGAAACGGGCGATTCGTCGACGGTGCTGCCGGCGACCACCAGTGTTTCGCGCTGGAGCTAGCAAAGACCGATGAACGAGGCAACCGACATTACGAACTCCACCGCCGGGAAGACCCTGAGCGACAAGCTGTGGGATGCCCACGTCGTACGCACCGAGCCCGGCGGACCGGATCTGCTCTATATCGACCTCCATCTAGTCCATGAGGTCACGTCACCGCAGGCTTTCGAAGGGCTGCGGCTGGCGGGCCGCGATGTGCGACGCACTGATCTGACGGTGGCGACGGCGGACCACAATGTGCCGACCATCGACATTCATTTGCCGATCGCGGACCCGATTTCGGCCAAACAAGTCGAGACTCTGACAGAAAATACCACCGCATCGGGCATTCTGTTGCACCCGATGGGCTCACCCGGGCAAGGCATCGTGCATGTCATCGGTCCCGAGCAGGGCATGACCTTGCCCGGCATGACGATCGTCTGCGGTGATAGCCACACCTCGACTCATGGCGCATTTGGCGCGCTGGCGTTTGGCATCGGAACGAGCGAGGTCGAACATGTGCTCGCCACACAGACGCTGCCCAATATCCGCCCGAAGACGATGTCGATCGAGGTCGATGGTGACCTGCCCGAAGGTTCGACCGCCAAGGACATCATTCTGGCCATCATCGGCAAGATCACGACCGGCGGCGGGATCGGCCATATGGTCGAATACCGCGGTTCGGCCATCCGCAATCTCTCGATGGAGGGCCGGATGACGATCTGCAATATGTCGATCGAAGCCGGCGCCAAGGCAGGCATGGTCGCGCCCGATGACACGACCTTTGCCTATGTCGAGGGACGGAAGTACGCACCCAAAGGGCGGCAATGGGAAGAAGCGCTCGATTACTGGCGCTCGCTCCCAACCGATGAGAACGCCGATTTCGACACCTATGTCGAGCTGGACGCCGCGAAGATCACACCATATGTCTCGTGGGGCACCAATCCGGGCCAGGTGATTCCCATCGACTCGTCGGTACCCGATCCATCGCACATTACCGATCCCGGCCAGCGCGGCGCCGCCGAGCGCGCGCTCGCCTATATGGACCTGGTACCGGGCACGCCAATGCGCGATCTACCGGTGGATGTGGTTTTTCTCGGGTCCTGCACCAATAGCCGTATCGAGGATTTGCGCCTCGCGGCTTCGGTCATCGACGGCAAGTCCGTAGCCAATGGTGTACAGGCCTATGTCGTTCCCGGTTCGATGCGAGTCAAGGAGCAAGCCGAGCGCGAAGGACTCGACCGCATCTTTACGAGCGCTGGTTTCCAATGGCGCTCCGCCGGATGCTCGATGTGCCTCGGGATGAATCCCGATCAGCTCAGCGCGGGTCAGCGTTGCGCATCGACCAGCAACCGCAATTTCGAAGGACGCCAAGGCAAGGGCGGCCGCACGCATCTGGTTTCTCCCGCGGTTGCGGCCGCGACGGCCATCATGGGCACATTCGCGACCCCGGCGGATTTGAGGTAGGCGATGCAGAAGATCGAAAAAATCGAAGGCACGGCCATTCCACTCGACCGCGCGAACGTCGATACCGACCAGATCATCCCGGCGATATGGCTTCGCCGGGTCGAGCGAACCGGATTTGCTGACGGCCTCTTCTCCTCCTGGAAGCAAGACCCGGAGTTCATCATGAACAAGCCGGAATTCCAAGGCGGTTCGATTCTGATCGCTGGACCGAATTTCGGTATCGGCAGCTCACGCGAGCACGCGGTTTGGGCGCTCATGGAAAATGGCATTCAGGCCGTCATCTCGCCGAAGTTCGGGGATATCTTCCGCAACAACGCCACCAAAACCGGCTTGGTGCCGGTCGTTGTTCCCGACGAAGTCAATGACCTGCTAATGCGCGCCGCCACCGAGGAGCCGGGGCTGGTCAT
>DASTFJ010000246.1:0-6344 GCA_035708745.1 Thermomicrobiales bacterium
CATTACCCGCCTGCTGGTGGTGACCGCGCATGATGGCAACCCGCCCTGCGCCGAGAATGCCGCCCGCGAGCTAAACGATCGGCATGGCATGGCGGTTGCGCTTTTCGGAGGCTGGCAAGGGATGAGCCGGCGCTTGCTGGCAGGAACCGAATTCGAAAGCGACGAGGATCATGGTGGCCGCTCGGAGATGTCGATGACCCTTTATGCCGCCCCACATCTGGCCCATCCGGAACGCGCCGTCGATCTCCCCATCCAGAACGCTACCGAACCAGTCAATGTGCGCGGGCCGTTCAGCAACGTCGTGCCCCACGGCTACAGCGGCGCCCCGTCGAAAGGCTCCGCCGAAGAGGGCCAGGCCATCGTCGACGCCATCGCCGCCGACGTCGGCCCCTTCCTGCGCAACCTCGCCGCCAACGGCTGGATGAACGGCTCATGGATGTCCGGCATCGACGCCCCCGCCGCGGAAAAGGATCCTCGTCATCCACGCGCGCGTTAGGGCGCCAGCGACAGCTCGACGACGACCGGCCGGTGATCCGAAACCCAGACATCGGGCACCGTGTAGGCATCAGCCTGCAGATCGGGCGTCGTCCATATGTAATCGATCCGGCGTTCATCTTCGGATGTCGTCTCTGAGACGCCTGCTCCGGAGTCGATGAGGCCGGCGTCGGTCATAGCCTGCCATTCCGGGGATCCCGGATCGGCATTGAAGTCCCCCGCGATGATGGCCGGCGTGACTCCATCCCAGAACCCGAGCAGCTCGGAGATTTGCTCGAGCCGTACGTCGACGGCTCCCTTTGGGTTGTCCAGATGCGTGTCGATAACCAGCAGATTGCCGCCAGACGTTTCCAACTCGATCGCCAATGCGCTGCGCCGGAGGTTCTGGGTCGTCGAATAGTCGATCGAATCGGTCGAGATGATCGGGAGTCGAGACAGGATGGCATTGCCCCAGAGTCTGTCGTATGAGCTCCCGGCATAGGCGAAGTCCATGTCCAACCGTTCCGCCAGCCAGCGCACTTCATCCACAGAGCTCATGACGAGCCAACCGCGCGTCGTTTCCTGCAGGATCACGATATCGGGTTCGTTCGCCTCGATCGCGCGAGCGGTTTCCTCCAGGCTCCAGATATTGTCGTTCGAGAAACCCTCCTGGATGTTGAAGGTCATCACCGACAAGCCGCTGGCTTCGGCGGAGGTCAACGAACGTTCCGGCTCGTCGACGAACAGCCAGCCCAGGATGAGGACGGCGACGAGCGCCGCCACCGCGGAGGTGCGAAGAAGAATGCCCCGCTCGGGCAGTGGCAGAATGGTAGCTTCGGACGGCGACCCAACGAGTGCGGTCACCACGAGTATCACAAGTGGGGCCAGCAGAAGCTCGATAGGACCGGTGCGCGCAAAGTAGAGAAAGATGAAAGCGGTTTGCAACAGCATGCCGGCGGTAAGGCAGACACCAGTGCGCCAGCGATTGGGAATGCTGGGAACGCCCATCGAGAAGCCGCATCGCATCGTTAGAACCGTGACGGCAAAGGCCAGGAAGAAAACTAGAAGTTCGTTTCCGACGGTCGATTCTCGTGACCAGGCGACGATTGCCGCCGCTCCTATCAGGCCAACGGCCCCGATGACCAGTCGATCATAACGGCAGACTTGTCGTTTGACGTGCTCGGCCAATTCAAGCGCCAGCGCCGTCACAACCCCGATTGCCATCAGCAGACACGCGGCAGGCAGCGAACGATCGGCGCGGAGCTCGGAAAACCCTGGGTTGCCGGCGGCCACGAGCCAGAGGGCGATACCGGAACCGATGCCGGCATACCCAAGACTTTGGGAGAGCGGCATTTCCAGCGAAGATGGCGCATCGTCGCGCACCAGCGCAGCCGCCGAAAGAATCACCACGATCACGATTGCGGCCGTCAGCACATGCGCGGCTAGCCCAGGCATCCAGGGAAGATCGAGAGTGCCGCGCGCCGCCCGCAACAGCAGGTCGATGAGGAACGCGAAGCCAATTCCCACGCCAATCGACTGTCCACCCTGCGGCAGGATCACGGTCAAGAGCCAGAAGCAGGCAACCACGGTGGCAGCGCCGAGCATCCAGCGCACGCCGGGCGCCTCACTGAATTGAATGGCGAGTCGTCCGACAGCCAAGGCAACCACCGCGATTACCAGGGTCGCGCGCGTGCCAAAAAGTCGAACCAGAGGCGCGCCCAGGAACGTAAGCGTGAAGACAGTCAGCGCGATCGCAGCGAGGGTTCCGCGCTCGCTCTGATCCACTTCGAAGATGAGATAGGGGATGAAGACGCGATAGGCCTGGAGCAGCACCAGCACCGCGCTCGCTGAAAGGGCGACGAGAGCGAGAGGGCCGGAATCGGGCCCGGTGGAAGTCCCTTTCATTCAGTTCCTCGATTCCATGCATACGCACGACATACCGGGAACGAGCTCGATCAGATTATGTTGTCCGATTCACTGCATCATACATCGCCGGTTGGCCGATTGCGCGAGGGACTGCGATATCGACGCCTTGCGATTGGCGCAACAGGAAGTAGAATGGTCATGCCCCCGAAACGGCGTCGCCCGTCACGACTGCTATACTCCCCGTTTGGAACGCACGTTCTGTTTTTCCGGAGTCATCGTGGCGACCGCCTCGTACGCATCGCGTCAACTAGCCGTCCAACGTCAGGTCAATCGCTACGGACTCGATCTGCGGATGATCCGTGCCGGCGAGCCGCTGGAATTGACCTACGCCAACGGCGGGCCGCCCGTGGACGACAGCGGCTCGAACCGCCCGGCGATCGAGTGGATCGAAGATCACGCGCACATCGTCCGCTCAGTTGACCGGAGCGAGACCGTTCCCATCAAATACTTTCTCGATGGCGCGCAGCGGACCATTCCGCGCTTCGTTGGCACCACGTTTCCGGTGGTGGAATCGATCTGCGCGGCGGGTGTGCTCGAACGCGAACCAGGCGGAGTGGGGCAGGTCTGTCCCGGCACGATGGATTTCCAGGCGATCTGGATTTTGCCGGCCAATTGCGGCGACGGCGAGATTCGCCGCTTCCGCGCCATGCTGGAAGAGCAGAATATCGAGATCCGCGATCCGCTCGGTGACAGCGCCCCTGAACTGCTGGACGACTATTCGACCATGGAGCAGCGCATCTACGCGGTCGCGATGAACGCACGCGCCGAGCACGAGGAACGGGTCTATCGGACCTGGTGCCGCGTTTACGGCGACTGTGACGACTGGATCGTGCTCGATGGCCGGCTCCGTGGAGACAACCCGAATGCTATCGGCCTTGTGAAATCGTTCTCGCGCCATTACCTGACCGGCCCGAACGCCGCCGAGCTCTACCGCATGCCGGAAGCGCATCGCACCGCCGCCTTCCGTATGGTCAAGCGGGTGGATGGAGAACCGATCACCGCCTGGTATCTGCGCTTGCGCGATGCCTCAGGGCTCGATCCCCGGCATGGGCTGGTGCGCATCGAGGTTTCGGGCGAAATCGAGACTCCCGCCGCGATCGACGCCATTTCCGCCGCGCTGCTGGCGGAACGGAGTCCGCGCGCCACCGGCGACGATCGCTGGGCGACCCTGCTCTATCCGATCTATCACCTCGAGCAAGCGCTCAAGCGCTATCTCGATGCCAATACCCGCGGCTGGGATGCCGCAAGCTAGCGAGCGAGTAGGAAACGAACATGGTGGACCTCGAAGAACTGGCAAGCCTCGTCGATGAGCTGGAAGCTGAACCGGGATCGAAGCTCGATCCTCGCCTGCGCGACCTCTTTGGCGAGCTGATCGACCAAAAACATGGCGCCATCGGCCGGGTGGTCGCCAGCGAGCAGGAACCCGCCGGTTCCCACAGCTTCTATTTTTGGGCGAACGAAGACCAGCGCTCGCTCGATGTCGGGCATATCGTGGTCGGCTTCTCCGAAGACGCCGCTGTCATCGGCGTGGTCGACGAGCCGCGCCGCTATTCCGATCTGCGCTCGTTCCTCGACGATTTCTACGACCGCCAGATCGAGGAGGCGATCGAGAGCCAGACCATCAGCAAACGCCCGGAGATTCTGGTGTTCGAAGTCACCGTGCTGCGCACCAAGCACGAGCGGGAGGACGTCGATTCCCACCGCCCCGTCATCGCCGGACCGGTCTACTACGCGACTCAGGACGCCATCGACTACGCTCTCGGCGTGAAGGAATTCGGCGGCGCGCCGATTGCGGCGCTGCTCCATACCAACGGTAATTACCAGCGGGACGCCCTTGGCAATGTCGAGCTCGACGAGAAGGGGTACGAGGTCTTTCAGAAGTCGCCGATTTGGCTCGACGAGCATTATCTGCTCGGTCCGGAAGCGGGGCACGCCAACTGGACCGGGCAATCGGGACTGGCGACCAAGACGAGCCATGTCCAATTCCTGACCAGCGCGGTCTTTCAGCGGTTGCGACAGGAAGGGACAACAGTTGCCGCCTTGATGTTCAATGTCAAGGGAGCTGACCTGCTCTGGTTAGACAAGAGCGCCGTGCCGGATTCCGATCTGCGCGATGCCTATACCGCCGCGACCTTCAAACCGCTTTCCGACACCGACGTTCAAGCGTATGCGGCACTCGGTCTGGAAATCGAGCCATTCACCAACCTGCGCATCTTCGCGCCCTTCAAACCGGGTCAGCAGCCGGCCACCGACAAGGTCATGCTGGGGAATTTCAGCGACAAAACCCGGCTCAACACGCTGCGGGACAACCCCGCGGAAACGTCCTGCATCCATCCCGTCCTCTGGAGCATCCGCCCCTTGCTCGCCATGCCGCACAAGGTCTTCGAGCGTAACGACCTCGATGACAAGATGTGGGGACTGATCTCGGAGCTGCGCGACGATCAGCGCATCACCTCCCTGAAATCACTCCTGAAACGGCTCGACGAAGCCCTGATGGAGATCGAGGAAAACGGCGGCAGCGAGTGGCACGGTCACCACAAATTCACCATTCTCAAAGCCAAGAATCGCTTCGCCGGACTTCCATCGAAGTTCGGCGGCCTGGTGACCGAAGGAGAAGTCGATTTCGGCAATCTACCGCAGGTCGACAGCTCCTTCACCGATCAGGAAGTGCGCGTGGTCGATATCGCTCACTGCAACAGCAATGTCCAGGAGTTGCTGGTCGCCTCGACCGTGAACCGCCTTTGGCAATTGGCCGAGCGCAACGAGCTCGGCGTCGATAAGCTGATCGTCTTCGTCGACGAGCTGAACAAATACGCGCCCGGCGGTAGCGAGGGCGCGTTGCGTGACACGCTGGTCGACATCGCCGCCCGTGGCCGTCATCTCAATGTCGTCCTCTTCGGAGCGCAGCAATTCCGCTCCAAGGTCGAAAGCGAGATCCTGGGCAACTGCGGCACCTCGTTCTACGGCCGCGTCGGCGACGAGGAGATCATCAACTCGTCCTATCGCTCCCTGAGCGAGACGACCAAATCGGAGCTGCTCGGTCTGCGCAAGGGTCGCCTGCTCATCCGGCACGCCCACTTCCGCTCACCACTCTTCGGCTCGTTCCCGCGTCCGCCGGTGATCTCAGGCAGCGAAGGCCAGCGCGTTTTCAACGACCGGCCCAGAGCCGTTGGCAGCAACGGCGCCAGCAGCAACGGCAGCGTCTCGAACCCGGCCGATCCGCTCTATTTCCTGCTCAAGCGGCTCGCCCCGAACGATCCCATCAACAAAGGGCAGGTTCGCACCGAAGCGCAGGGTCTGACCGACGCCCAGGTACAGCAAATCTGTCTGGCGGTGGAGCAGCATTGGAACAAAATCCGCGACACCTCGGCTGCGCGCCGCATGACGCCCTGGACGTTGATCAAGAACCAGATCGCCGAAGCCCGCCGGATGAACTCGCTTGGCTAAGACCGTCGTCCCGACCAAAGTGGAGGGACCTCTCGTTGCCTGCCACCAACTTCCCGCTAGGAAGCTCGGTTGCCGTCAAGAGTTTTTAGCCCAGGGTTTCAACCCTGGGGTTCTCGTACCTTTGCCCGGGACGACAAATCCGTGAAACCTCTCTGCATCGCTCATATCTCCGATACCCACCTCGGCTATCGCGCACTCGGCAAAACCGATCCGCTCACAGGCCGCAACCAGCGTTCGATCGATGTCGAAAACGCCTTCGCCGACGCGATCACCGACATCCTGCAGCGAAATGTCGATCTCGTCGTCCATTCCGGCGATCTCTTCAACCAAACCCGGCCCCCTTATGCCGCCATCGGCGCCGCCATGCGGCAATTCCGGCGGTTGGAAGAGGCAGGCATCCCCACGGTGGTGATCGGTGGCAATCACGATACACCGCGGTTGCGCGCATCCGGTTCGGTCTTTTCGTTGATGCACCTGGTCGCGCCGCAGATCGAGTT
>DASTFJ010000247.1:0-2162 GCA_035708745.1 Thermomicrobiales bacterium
AATCGGCGCGGTCATCTGCTGGGAAAACTACATGCCCCTGCTGCGCACCGCCATGTACGCCAAAGGGATCCAGATCTACTGCGCCCCCACGGCCGATCAACGCGATTCCTGGCTCGCCTCCATGCGCCACATCGCCTGCGAAGGCCGCTGCTTCGTTCTCTCCTGCAATCAATACGCCCTGCGCAGCGACTACCCGGACGATTACGACACCGCCCTCGACAACGACCCCACCACCGTCTATTCCCGCGGCGGCAGCTGCATCGTCGATCCCCTCGGCAATCTCCTGGCCGGTCCCGATTACGAGGGCGAAACCATCCTCACCGCCGATCTCGACCTGCGCGAGATCGCCCGCGGCACATTCGATCTCGATGTCACCGGCCACTACGCCCGCCCGGACATCTTCCAGCTCACTGTCAACGAATCCCCCACCGCCACCGTTCGGAACACGTTCAGCGCCATCGACGTTCGGCAAGCTGCGCGTTCTGAAGCAAAAACACCTGAATCCGCACCGGCGAAGGTGAGTTGATCGCCCATGCCAGAACACGAACCGCCGCCATCGTTTCTGAAACCAGAAGCGGAAGGGTGCGGCGCCGATTGGCGTTGTTGTGCTCCTGGCATTTGTTGGAAGCATGGCCGCGTTCGAGCGCCATGCCACCCGCTCATTCGAAGCCGCCGAAGCGCGCTGGGGAGCAAAGTTCGGTGCGCAGCGCCCACCGGGACCATGAGCGCATGCGCCTAGGTGGCGCGGCACTGCTCGCGGACGAGCTCGACGAGCTCATCTGGCGCCTCGATATTGTCGTCCGGGATCGATGGCCAGCGCACCGTAATGACGACGCTATCTTCGACCGCTTGCCATCGATGCGGCATGCCAGGCCCCCAGATCAGATAGTCACCGGGATTCGACAGCGTGAAAGCACGATGGGGCAGAGTGATTCGATCCACCCCTGAAACGAGAATCGAAATCGAGGTGGCGAGCCGATTGACGGTCCATCGATCGTCACCGGCGCCCCTGGGATGGACGCCCCATTTGATCTCGATGTCATCGGAGTGTCGCAATCCGCCGGTCGTCGAAACAAAGTGTCCAATCAACCAATCATTGAATGGAGCACTGTCGTCCTGCGCGTTACCGAAACTGCATTGCGGCCGATCCAGGGTAGGAAGTAGTCGGTTGAGGATGCTCATCATTGCTGATTCCAGAGAGGCGCTGGCCCATGTCGAGAACGCCAGACTCCATTCAGTATACGTGCGCGGGGTTCACTGCGAGCCCTCCGCGCTCATCCGCACAGGAGCGCTACGACTCCCGCAACCTCGGCAGCAGATCGACCACCACCCGGTCGAACACCTTCTTCTGTTCCGGATTCCGCGGCCACGGAATCCGAAAATCGGTAAACCCAACCGCCCGATAGGCCTGAAAATGCTCCTCGAACTTCTCCGACGATTCGAGAAACACCCGCGCCGGACTGACCGACCAGACGATCGTCTCCGGATCGCGCCCCACCTTTTCGCACGCCTGGTTCAGCAGCTTGCCAGTTGCGCCGGCTTCGTCTGGACCGCCCCGCGCATTCCAGATATCGGCATACTGCGCCACCAGCCGCAACATGCGCGGCTTGTCGCCCCCGATCAGCACCGGCAGCTTCCCCTGCGAGGACTTCGGTTCGAAGGGCGCGTCGATCAGCTCGTAGTGCTTGCCGAAATACGTGGTCCGCTCCCGGGTTTGCAGCAGCTTCCAGATCTCGAGCGCTTCCTCGAACATATCGACCCGCTCTTTCGGCGCCGGCAGCGGCCAGCCGTAGGCCTCATGCTCCCGCCGGGTCCATCCGGCCCCAACCCCAAAGGTCACCCGCCCACCGGAGATCTCATCGACCGTCATCGCCTGCTTCAGCAGAAACGCCGGATTGCGGTAGGTATTGCCCGCCACCATCACCCCGAGCCGCAACTGGCTCGTCCGCGGCGCCAGCGCCGCCAGCATCGTATAGGCCTCGTGGGTCGGCTCCATCACATCGAAGAGCCCGTAGAAATGGTCGACCACATCGAAGCTGTCCCACCCCGTTCGCTCGGTGGTCACGATACGGTCGAGCAGCTCGGCGTATCCCGCCCGCTGCCCACAAACGATGCCAAACCGGATCGGGTGCGTCATGCGCTCATCTCCATCGCGTCAACGG
>DASTFJ010000248.1:0-10710 GCA_035708745.1 Thermomicrobiales bacterium
AGGTAGAGGCCGGACTGAGGCGATTCATCTGCGTCCGTTTCACGCAGCCTGGGAACGAATGCGCCCACCATGCAGAGCACGATGACCGCCAGGAGAACGCGCAGACGGAGCATGTATCCCTCCTTCCCATACGCCGTCGCAACAGCGCGGAACCACTCGGGTTATCGCTTATTCAACGGTGAAGACCTGGGTCATGCCCAGCATGGCATGCGGGGCCTGACTCCCCTGATCGGACACGAAACAGGCCAATCCAAAGGTTCCGGCAGAGAGATCGACTTCGATCCACATCGTCTGCCCGGAGGACAGAATCGAGGTTTCGTAGAGATCGTGGATATCCTCCAACGCAAGTGCGCTGACCGCCGGGGTCCCGGTGAAAGCCATCGAGACCGCCTCCGCCAGTTGATCGCGCGTCGTGCCGTCCGGCAGTTGCGCAAGACCCAAAAAATGCGGCTGCGCGCCGATATTGGTCACTTCCCAAATCTGCGGACCAGCGGGAAGCGTCTCAGGCAACGTGAAGCTGTACTCCGTCAGGGTAACCGGAACCGCACCCGCAATGTCAGCGCCGGCAGGCAACTCACCGGTCACCTCGAACTTCGTGGCGGTGTCGACTAGCTGATTGTCTGCCCCCGCTCGCCGGTCGAAATCGATCCACCACGTTCCGGCTCCGAGCTCGATGACCGCCCCGTCGGTTTGCCCGGCCCCGGCAAACGGTCCCCCCGCCCAGGTGGCATCGTAATACCAGGCCGGCTGCCCTTCCTCGACCATGCCCTTGAGCGCCTCGTCATCGGTGGTGCCCGCTGGAACCGCGATGATGAAAACCCCGATGCTCTGATCCGCGGCCTGGTTGTCCAGGGTCACGAGATAGCGGCCGGCTGTCAGCTCCGTGGGCACTCCCGTCACCTCGGCCTCGGTCGCGACCAGATCGATTTCCGGCAACCCGAGCTCTTGCAGCAGCGAGAGGTTCCGGCCCGGCGACTCCGAGACCGGGGAGGCATCCTGCGCGATTGCTGGAGATGAGGCAGCAAGCGCCATGACTGAAACGATACAAAGACTGATGAGATAGCGATACACGTTCGTCTCCTTCCATATCCAATCCGAAAACGGCAGTTCGCAAGTCGCGCCTGGAATCGGGGATCGGCGTGTGGCGGCACCCCTGCCTTGTAACCCACTACGGAGAGCGTGGTCGCTGACCATGACGCCTGCCATCGCCCCCGTCCGCAAGCAAGGTTTTCGGTTGCAGTCACCCGTGGGTTCACTCTAGGGGGCAGTGCGGGCAGTTGCATGACGTAAAGTGCGCAATCCACCACAGGACGTGCGTGACCATACGCACACTGCCGGTGCGTACATTTCCCTATTCGGTGGTTGCCGGAATTGGCTCAGGTCAAGTTGTGCTCGACCGCGAAACGGGTCGCGGCGGCACGGGAAGGGACGTCGAGTTTGCCGTAGACCGAGCGCAGGTGCTGGCTGACGGTACGGCGGCTGATCGACAGGCGGTCGGCGACCTCCCGATCGGTCAGTCCCTCCGTCACCAACCGCAGCACCTCGACCTCGCGCGCGCTCAAGCCCGCGGGGAAGGCGACCGGCGAAGCGGAGAGACGAGCGGCCAGCGACTCGGCGCGCGCCAAGGTGGGCACAGCGCCAAGTGGCAGGCAAATGGTTCGCACGTCGTCGAGCAGCCGCGCCGCGTCGTCCAACTGACTGGAAGCAAGGCGTACCTCGGCCAGGGCAAGGAGACTCAGTGCACGCTCGTACGGGGTGGCGCAGGCATCGGCGAGAGCAACTGCCGCCGCCAAGTGACGTTCAGCCGTGGTTGTTTCGCCCAGATCGAGCGCGAGCAGGCCGAGGAGGCGTTCGGCGGCGAGAAGCGCCAACGGCTGGCGCGGAGCCGCGGCCTGGGCGCGAGCGGAAGCGGCACGGGAGCGTGCAATGGAAATCTCTCCGGCGGCGCGATGCCAGCGAGCCCGGAGGAGCTGGCCGTCTGCACGGCCGAGCACGCCGCCGCTCCAGGACAGCCAGCGCTCGTGCGACTCGATCCAGGCGTGCGCGTCGTCGAGGTCGCCACCGTCGAGCGCAACGTCGGCGGCAAGCCGCTGAAGGAAAAGCGCCTCCTGGTGAATGCAGTTGCCCGGCAGCGTGTCCGGTCCTTCCGGCAGAACGCTGACAACCTCAGCACGGACAACGTCGACCGCTCCCCGGCCGTACGCAATGGCCGCCCGAGTCTCGGTGATCTCGCGGCGGAGCAAACCATTGCCCGGTGGCGGGGTTTCCGCGATGATCCGTAACGCCTCGTCCCAGTCACCGTCGATAGCCAGACAACAAAGGCGGCCGAGGGAAGGCATCATGCCCAACACGAATGCACCACGAGCATGAGCGATCGCTGTTTCCGCCTCGGCTGCCAGCCGGCGTCGCTCGGCGGGGCGATCGGCCAGGTAGGGGATGACCACGTCGCGCATTTCGGTCAACAACGAGAAGGCGATCACCGCATGGTGCTCGAGCACTTCATACGCTGCGCGCGCCCGGCCGAATGCGTCGCGGGCATCGACGGGTCGACCGAGTGCAGCGTAGACGGCGCCCAGTCCGTGATAGGCGTGCCCCGTGGAAACGCGGACCGGATCGCCGGGCGTGTCGATGGTCTCCGCTGCCGCCACAAATGCTTCGCCACGTCGCATGGCATCTGCGAGACCACCACCGAGGGCGGGAGGCCACGAACCCGACGCACTGCGATAGTGCAGTCCGCTCGCGCGCAACACTGCCTCACCCTCATCCACACCAGCGGGCGGATCGAAACGCGCCGGGGGGAGCGCATCGGCGAGCCAGAGTCGAGCGGGTCCGAAAGGCACCTCGTCGGGATCGGTCCGCGCCTCGTGCAACGCGATTCCTTCATCGAGCAGACGCACGCCGCGGACGTAGTCGTCGGCATAGCACAGGAGGAGACCTTGCGAGTACCGCGCATCCGCGCGCAGGAAAGTGTCACCCGCCCGGAGAGCCAGGCGCTCGGCTTCCTCGAGGTCGGCGATGCTTTCCGCTGGACTCGAGTAGCGTCTGAGGCGAGCGATCCGAAGCAAGAGCCATCCGCGCATCCGCTCCTGACCAGCAATTCCGGCCAGAAGGCGGGCCGCGGTGTTGAACCGGTCGACCGCGGTCAGCCAGGCGTAGGCGCGCTGTGCGCGCTCCCCGGCCCGAATCAACCAAGTGACTGCTTCCGCATCTCCGGCCCGCTGCAGGTGGAAGGCGACCGCATCAGGATCGGGGTTCGAGCCGGCGCTGAGCGCCTCGGCCACCTGCTGGTGCCAGATCCGGCGACGGGGCGGCAGCACGCCCTCATAGAGTGCCTCACGGATCAGCGCGTGGGCGAAGCGGACGCGCGTGCCATCAGTGACGGCCTCCAGCAAATGCGCTTCGACTGCTTGTTCGACCGTCGCCAGGAGTTCCTCCTGGCGGATCTCCGCGACCGTCGCCCAGAGATCGAGGGGCGCTTCCTGTCCAATCACGGCGGCGATGGCGAGCCGCTGGCGGGCATGCTCGCCGAGCCGGGCAACGCGCGCGTCGATGATCTGGCGGAGGAGCGACGGCATAACGAACCGGTCGAGCTCGCTCATCGACCAGCCCTCGTCTGTGAAGCGGAGGCGGGAATCCTCTTGCAACGCACGGAGCAATTCGGTTGCAAAGAAGGGGTTGCCTTCGGAGTGTTGCTCCAGATAGGCGACGAGGCGTTCGCTATCCGACGGGGGGAGGGAGAAGCGAACCCCGACAAGGATACGGAGCGCCTCGCTATCGAGGCGGCGCAGGTCCAGACGGAGACCCTCAGCCTCCCGGACGAGCGCCGGAAACTGCTGGTAGAACATATTCTGACGTGTGAGTTCGTCGACGCGATAGGTGACGACGAGCAGGAGCGGCAATGCTTTGATCCGCGGTGCGATATGGCGCAGGAGCTCCAGACTGGCGGGATCGGCCCAATGGAGATCTTCGAGGAGAACGACGGCCGGTCTCGTCGCGACAAGATCGAGAATGAACTGGTCGACCTCGGCGAAGAGCGCCGCCTGGCTGGCGACACCCGACAGGGAACCGCCGGCGAAAGCGGCGGGCGCCGATGGAAGTGCGCCGGTCGGACGATACGCACCGGCGAGGTCGAGCCACGGACCGTAGGGCGGGGTATTGGTTAAGTCATAGCAATACCCGGCGAGGGCGGCGGCGCCATATTCGGTCGCTTCCCGCGCCACGTCCTTCGCCAGCGTCGTCTTGCCGATCCCTGCCTCACCCCCGAGAAGGACGAGACGGCCATGTCCACCAATCGCCGTCGCCAATGCTTCGCGCAGGAAGGACTGCTCCCGCGCGCGCCCGATGAGCAGTGTCGCGTCGGTCGTGGGAGGACAGGCTGACCAATCGGTGGGGTGCTCCATCGCGGTAGACACCAACTTGCGGCCCGGCGACAGCTAGATAAGGCGACAATAATCGCTCAATGTTCGTGAATAGTAACGGAGCGCACGATGCTCGCCCAAGTCGAGTATCGATGTCCGATTTGCAGCTCACCGCGCGAGCAAAGCAACCTCCGGAGCAGCGCGGACTGCTCCGGAGGTTGTAGGTGCAGGAGATGTTAGCGTACGGCCAGATAATTTCCGGCCACCCAGCCAGAATAGCCACCGAAGCTGTAGCTGATCTCATACCAGGTATAGCCATTCGCGCTGACCGGTCCATCGAGCACCACGCCCTGATTGCCGATATTGAGCGTATCGATCACGGCGTAGCCGGTGCCGGGGCCAGAGCGGACATTCAGACCGTTGGCAGCGATGTAGACGTGATCGCCAATGGCGAACCCGCCGCCGCCGACATACGAGAGGAACTCTCCGGCCACCCAACCGGTGTAGCCACCAAAGCTGTAGTTGACCTGATACCAGGTGTAGCCATTCGCGCTGACCGGGCCGTCGAGCACTACGGCTTGATTGCCGGCAGTCAGCGAATCGATCACGGCGTAGCCGGTGCCGGGACCAGAGCGAACGTTGAGGGTCCCGCTATCGACCGTAACGATGTCGCCGATGGAGAATCCACCACCAGAAGTGGCCAGGGCCAGGAAGTCGCCCGCCACCCATCCGTCGGATGTGCCACCGACATAGTCGAGCTTGTACCAGGTATAGCCGTTGGCGAATACCGGTCCATCGACCACCAGGCCGTTGGTCCCATAGCTAATCGTGTCGATGACCGAATAACCGGAACCAGGCCCGGAGCGCACATTGAGTGGCCCATCCGAGACATAGACCGTATCGCCGATCGAGAAGCTCCCGCCGGCAACGCTGCCCAGGAACGCCCCGGCAACATATCCATAGCTGCCGGTAGCGTCGACATAGACGTAATACCACGCATAGCCGTCGCCATAGAAGGGACCGCTCTGGATTTCGACATAGTCACCGGTGGCAAGCTGCTCGATGACGCCATAGCCGGTGCCGGCGCCGTAGCGCAGATTCAGTGGCCCATCGGCTACCACAGCGGTCTGCCCGGACACGAAACCGGCGCCGGCGACCTCATCACCTTGCGCGTTTGCGCCCAGCGGCGTTGCCCCAAGCCCAGCTAGCAACAGCGCCGCGCCAATCGCCAGACGAACGATTCCTCGCCTGGACATCGACAAAACGTTGACGTTCATAACCTCCCCTTACTGTCGCGCGGATCGCAGTTGGATCGCGAAGGCTGCGCGGATTGCCTTCGCGGTCTGAAACGTCAGAACCGCGCCTTATGGCGGTTGCGCCAGGGAGGTCACCTCGAGCCCCTGCGGGCACCTCGCAGTGATCTGGACATCAGGACATCGGGGCACATTCGGCCGGAAAGCGCTGGGGTATTTCATCGTTGCCGCACAACACGATTCGAGAGCCTGTCGAACCTCATACGAAGCGAATTCTTCGTTTCAGCCACGATCTACATTCCGGGCGTGCCCAGCCAACGCGCTCCGGATGTTCTGGGCGTTCCCTTCACAACGCCGCTTCGGAAGCTCCACTATACGTACCGGTCACCTGCCCTTCCGACACTGACCGGGTACGTGGCGAACTGCCTCTTCTAACCCCACCAACCTCTCAACACCGCTGGTCCGGCTCCCGTCGCGGGAAGCTCGATGACCGCGTCATCGAGGGAATCGGATCCATCGACTGAGGTGTCAGCGATACGATACCAGTTGCAGACAATATCATCTGCACTATTGAACTCGATGGTACTGCCGTAGAGCGTTCCCTCGCCGGTTTCGATTGTTTCGAAGCTCACCGGCATCGGCATTTGGGCGGTCGCGCAGGTGGCGTAATAGTCGCCATCATAATCCGCGGGTTCGCCGACCCAGATCGTATCGGGACCCTCGGGGTTCAGATCGAACTGCGCCAGATCGAAGGTGATCGGCTCGAAGTCGCTGCTGACACCGGAGGCGGTGTTGTCGGTATTGGGCGTGCCAATGGTGAATTCGATACCCGCGGCGGGCTCGACGCAATCGGCGAAATAGTTCGCGCCGGTATAGTCATCGGGACATTGCATGACTCCCAGCCGCAACGTGCCGCCGTCCTGGGCCGACGTGTGGGGCAAGGCCATCATCGATCCCACGACGAGCATCGTGAGAACTGCGCAAATCGTTCGTTTCATGAGGATCGAACGAGACCTTTCCGTGACGCGATGCAATAGGGTCGAGGCAGCAAAGCTACCTGGATGTCGTGGCATCGAACTCAGGAACGCACCAGCCATCCCTCAGGTTTCCTCCCTTCCGTCGTCTCGACCACCTATCGTCGTCCCGACCGGAGTGGAGGGACCACTCGTTGCCGCGCAGCTCCGCCTCCCTTCCGCACCGTCGGTCGTAGCGCTGGGACTCTGTGCCGTGCGATCGAGCGCAGCTCGATATGGAGGTGCTCAGCGCCTTTTCGTGGGTTTGGTGTGTTGTGGCGATGAGGTGGATGCAGCGCAACTTCTGCGTGGGGACGAGGAGCGATGCTTCGCTTCGCTCAGCAGTGTGTCCTCTGCCCATTGGCTGGTTCCGGAGGCAGGGTTGGGGGTCAATCCAACATACAAGATTCTTCACTGCGTTCAGAATGACAAATGGGTGGGAATGTCAAAGGGTGGAAGGACAGATGGACGGTGGGATCGACCAGGACGCACCGGTGGCCGGAAAAGGACACCGGCGCCGGGATCCAGCACCGAGTGTGGATGACGGGTAACCAGCCCGAGCAGGGTCAACGGCTGCCCAGGCCCGCACCCATGCCAGATGTGCCGCTTGACGGTAGTGTAGAACGTATGTTCTTGTGTTGTCAAGGGGTGTGGGTTTTCGATGGTGAGATTGGTGGTGGGTCAGGTTGGTTATCGAGCTGCGCTCGATCGCACGGCGCGGAGACCGTGCCCTACGTACGAGACGGTGTGTGGGAGGCTGGGTTGCGGGGTACGGAGAGGTCCCTCCACTGCGGTCGGGACGACGATGGGGTGATCGGGACGACGATCTAGATCACGCCAACGATCGTGCCATCTGGCAGCAGGTCGAAACCGGCGGCGCCGGGGGTTTTGCCGAGACCGGGCATCAGATTGATCGCCCCACACACCGGGACGACATAGCCCGACCCGGCATAGAGCAACAGCTCCCGCACCCTCAGCTTCCCCGCGCCATGCTTCCCGGTTTCCCCGGGATTACCCGAAAACGAGTATTGCGATTTTGCCATGCAAATCGGCAGATGCCCGTAGCCCGCCCGGTCGTAGCGGGCCAGCGCATCGAGCGCCGGTTGATCGAAATCGACCTCGTCCACCCCATACATCGCCGACGCGATCTTGCCGATCTTGGCGGGAATCGAATCGTCGTCCGTATAGAGGCGCACCGGCTCCAGCGGTTCGACCGGCGCGCCCATGACCAACCGCGCCAGCGCCTCGGCCCCTTCGCCGCCCTCACCGTAGACATCTGCGACCTCGACCCCGAGCGCCCCAGCCTCCATGGCCGCCTCTTTCACGCGCGCGATCTCGGCGACGGTGTCCGAAGGGTAGGCATTGATCGCCACGATCGCCGGAAGACCGAAGCGCCGCACATTGGAGAGATGATCGAGCAGATTGTGGATCCCATCCTCCAGCGTGTCGAGGTTTTCCTGCGCGATCGAAGGGTCCATGGGTTTGCCGGCCTTGATCGCGTAACGGCCGCTTTGCGCTTTCAATGCGCGGATCGTCACCACCATCAGCGCCAGATCGGGCCAAAGACCGCTCATGTGGCATTTCACATCGCAGAACTTTTCGAACCCCAGCTCGCTGCCGAACCCGGCCTCGGTGATGACCACATCGGCCAGCCGTAACCCGAGCCGGTCCGCCGCGATCGAGGAGCAGCCGAGCGCCACATTCCCGAACGGACCGGCATGGATGAGCGCAGGCGTGCCTTCCTGGGTTTGCACCAGATTCGGGCTGAGCGCATCCCGCATCAGCACCGCCATGGCCCCAGCCGCGCCAATGTCTTCGGCGGTCACCGGGCGGCCATCGCCGGTCCAGCCCACCACGATCCGTCCCAACCGCGCCCTCAGATCGGCATAGCTGGTCGCCAGCGCCAGGATCGACATCACCTCGCTGGCCGCGGTGATCTGGAAACCGCTCACCCGCGCCGGTCCGTCTTTCGGACCGAGACCGGTTTCGATCAGGCGCAGGGCGCGGTCGTTCATGTCGATCACCCGCGGCCAGGTGATCGTTTCGATGCCGAGCGCGTTCCCCTGATGCAGGTGGTTGTCGAGCATCGCCGTGCAGGCATTGTGCGCCGAGGTCACGGCATGGGCGTCGCCGGTGAAATGCAGATTCAGGTCGACCAGCGGCTCCAGGGTCGAGCGGCCACCGCCGGCGCCCCCGCCCTTGATGCCAAAGGTCGGTCCCATCGACGACTGCCGCAACGCCACGATCGAGCTGGCCCCGATGCGCGCGCACCCCTGCGCCAGCCCCACCGCCACGGTCGTCTTGCCCTCGCCAAACGGCGTCGGCGTGATCGAGGTCACGACTACATAGCGCCCGCGTTTGCCATCTCGCCGCTCAGCGGCATCGAGATGAATCTTGGCCTTGTACGGTCCATAGAGATCGAGCTCATCCGGACTCAGGCCAATTTCGGCAGCGACTTCGACGATTGGACGCATCTAACTCTGTGACCTTTCCCACAGCACAACGTCCGGCCTCGCCGGCGGACGCGCTGAGAGAATGACACGTTCGACCATTTCCACAGCGGCGGAAATGAGGGGATTCGTTGCTGCCCCCCGCTCCGATCGTAGTGGCCCTTGGCTACGACCGTTGGAGCTCGATGAGCGTGTAGTCACCCGGATGCAGATGCACGGTCGATGCGGTCGTGGGTTCCATGTGCGTTCCCAGGAAGGTTCCAATTGCCGACAGGCGCATTCCCGGCGCGGCAACCTCGACCGTCACCGGCTCGGGGGCCTGCGACAGCAGCAAGGCACGCAAGCCGTCGTCCGTCGATCCAGGCTCCAGATGGATGATCTCCACCCGCGGGTCCGACACCGAGAGCAGGCTGGTGCGCGCCGCCAGCTCGGGCGCGTCCGACGCGCGCAAGCAGAGCGCGGCCGGCGACGACACCACCGCGGCGGCAGTTTCGATCCCCAGCGTGCGCCGGTCGGTATCGGCGCTGCTGCCAATGGCATAGCGGAAGACCATTTCGCCGCGCTGCTGCGGTGGAAAATTGGTATCCCAGATGTTGTTGAGCGCCCAGGAGTAGATGGTCGCGCGGCGATGGTGCTCCCCAGGGATCGAATTCGGGAAAGGCGCATAGGGGACCGCGATATTCTGCAATTCGATCAGCGGCGCATCGACCGTGACCCACGCGGCCGATCCTTGCTCGTCCTGCAAGCCCACCCAGTCGCGAATCGCCAGCATATGCTGGACCGAGCCGGGCACGTGGGGCGCGTCCAGCGAGGTCACCCCGCCGGTAATGGCATATTCCGGATCGGGATCGTCGACCGCGAACGGGAATGCGAAATAGACGCTTTCCTTCTCGGCGATCCCGCGCTTCAGCAGGCGGTTTTCGATCAGCACCTGCTTGGTTTGCCGCGGGAGGGTGATGGTGGTTTCCAGCCATTCCGCTCCGGGAGCCACCAACCGCAGCACGATCCGGTCGACGACCGCATTCGATTCCCGCGCGATCACCGAGGCGAATCCGGCCGTCGATCGCTCACCGAGCAAGGAGAAATCGAGTGCCTCGACCCGCCCGGAGAGGTGATTGAAACCCGGCGCGCTGGTGTAACGGTCGTAGATGTATTCGTTGAACCCGTGCGCCGCTCCGGTATCGACCAGCTCGCGGCCGGTTTCCCGGTCGACGATCGAGGTGATGAACCCGGCGGACGGATCGATCGCCACCTCGTAGAACGGCGATTGCAGGCGATAAGGCTCGAGGTTCGACGACTCGAATGCGTCCGGCTGCCCGGCCACGACATCGATACGGGCATATCCCAGCGATGGCAGCGCAGGCGCGACAAAATTTACCCACTGGCCGGATGCGCGATATTGCGGGTGGGGTTGCGGCTCGAGTGCGTAGGGCAGCTCTGCGCCGGTCGCCGCGTCGACCAACCGGAAGCTCGCATCCAATGGCGCCCGCTCAGACGGCAGGAAGGCGCGCACCAGCGCATCCCGCTCGAATCCGACCGGATTGAAGACCAGAAAGGAGGCAATCGCTTCTTTTGCCGGCGAATACGCGGCCGCGAGACGATGCAGCCCGGCATCGATCAGCAACGCGGACTGCTC
>DASTFJ010000249.1:0-5585 GCA_035708745.1 Thermomicrobiales bacterium
GACTACGAGCAGATCGAAGCGGCCGCCGAGGACTCCGGCGGCTAGAACGAATTCGTCCACCCGCTTCCTGTTCTTCGACAACCAGATTCGAACACTGGCGTGGCCGAATCGCGGCCTGCCCGGCGTGAGCTTTGCCTGCACAGCCATGTTTTGGAGGAGCGCGATGTCTCGGGCGCTGATAGTACTTACCGCGATCATGATCGTGCTGTCCGGCGTGGCGATTGGATATGCTGCCGGCAGTCGAACCATCGCCCGCTATCGGGCTGCTCCCGCTCGCCTCGATATCGAGCGGTCCGCCAATGCGTTCTACGAGCTGCTCGACGCGCTGGGAAACGATGGTAGTGAGGACGACCTCGCCGCGATGCTGGCGCCCGATTTCACCGAACGGCGACTGGAATTGCAGCAGACGCTGGACCGCGACGCATTTCTCCATGCAGTTACGCAGGAATGGACAACCACTCCCGAGCGCCAGCTCGTCCCGATCGCACTCGAAAGCGATGGCGAATGGGTGATGGCAGTCCTACAAATGACCGAATCCAGCCCGCCAACGTTTGCCGCGATCGCATTGCCAAAATCCTCGCGCATCCTCCGGGAGATGCTTCGGGTCGTCGATGGGAAGATCGCCGAACGTATCGTGCTCGAAGGCCAGGAGATCGCGCTGCGGTCGCTGCCATCGGCACACATGTCGTTCGGGAGTGCCGGCAAGCAAACACTTGAGATCGTGCGCCGTCGATACGGCCCGAACGCACTCGAGCGGATCGTGTTGGACGGTCCCGGGTCGATCGTAGTCGAATCTGGCGCCCTCACCATCGGAACGCCTGGCACCACGCTCAAGGCAGGAGACGAGCTGATCGTCCGAGCGGCCGATGCGCTCGTCATCGCAAACGGCTCCAATACGTCGGCCAGCCTGCTCGTATTGATGATCGTCCCGATCGATGCACCGCGGAGCATCCCCAAGCTGTCGGATCAGAATGAGGTTGGACCGGGAGTAACAGCCCAACGAATCGGGCAGACCAGGGCGTTTCTGCCTGAGTCGTTCTGTTTTACCATCGAGGGCGGTCTGGTGTCGCTCGCTCCCGTGAACCGGCTCCCGCGCCATCGCACAGGCGGGTATGAATTCCTCATCCCGCTTGCCGGACTGCTGGACGCCAGCAGCGAAAAGGGTCCATTTCTTCGCACCGACAGCACCCGGCCATGGCAGGACGAAACGTCCTTCGCAACCGTTGGTGACGGCGTTGCCCTGGCAGCGCCGCCCGGATCGTGGACCACCTATTCGGTCACCGGTGACGAACCCGCCCGAGCATGGGTCTTCGCCGTGACCTTCGATGCAACGCATTGCCTCTTCCCGACAGCAACCCCGGCCTGACCCGGCGAAGATGCCTCTGGCGTCGATCGTCACGTCATCGATCCTCGGCAAGCTCCTCCAGCGGCGTGTCGAGCACGAGCCGGCCTTCTACCAGCAACAGCACCCAGGTCAGCACGGCGGTCAGCACGCACCATTGGCAGACTGCATGGATGACGAAAAGCTCCAAATAAGTCAGATAAATGGTGAACACCGTTCCGGTCAGGGCCAGCCCAAACGTAATCAGCGTGATGCTCTCCGCCCACTCGGGTTGGATGCGGCGCAGCAAACCGAGCAGCAGCATCGCCACGAACATCCCTAACCCCAGAATCGCCACCGGCACGCCGTAGAGCTCGGCATAGGGGCTCTTCTGCACGGTGTGGCACCCGCCCACCGCGCAGACGAGCAGATCGTCCCGGTAATGCACCAGCGTGAGATAGGCAGACACCGCAATCCCGCCCGCCGCAAGTGCGAGCGAGAGCGCGGTCAGCCGGTTAGTTGCTGGCGAGAGCTGCATCGATCGCCTGCTTCATGGCGTCCCACCCCTGCCACGGGAGCACCTCGCCGTTCAGCACGAACGACGGCGTGCTGGTCAGCCCGAGCTGGGACGCTTCCTGGTGCATGCTCTGCACCTCGGTCAGATTGGTTCCCGCGTCGATACAGCTCGAGATCTCGTCCTGGTCGAGTCCGGAGAGCTTCGCCATCTGCAACAGGCGGGACTTGCTGAGATTGCCAAGATTCTCCCCGAAATGATTGGCGTAGATCGTGTCGTGATAGAGCCAGTAGCCATCCTGGTCGATCGAGCAGGCGGCGGCTTCGGCGGCCGTAACCGAATCGTCGCCAATGAACGCCAGATCGCGGAACTCGAAGCTCACCTTGCCGGTCGCGATGTAATCGGAGAGCAGGTTTGGAAAGACGGTTTGCGAAAACGAGGCGCAGGCCGGGCATTGATAGTCGCCGTATTCGATCAGGTGGACCGGGGCGTCTGGATCGCCGATGACCCGGCCATCGGTGGGAATGCCGGCCAGCGCGGCCGCGTCGGCTTCATGCAGACCGGGCAGATTGCTGGAATCGCGATTGCTCCAGATCAGACCGGCCGCCACGATCAGGGCAACGGCGATCGCTCCACCGATCAAATAGAGGCGGCGTTTGCGGGCACGGTCGGCGTCGGCGCGCACCTGGGCGCGGGATTTACGTTTGGTCGAGGCAGAAGCTGCCATGGGAAGACTCCATCGAATGACGAATGCCGGAAGACCGTTCCTCCTGGAACGGTTGGTCGTCTCGATCGCCTAAAGCGATCAGCCGATGGGTTTTGGGGGTGGAGCGTCGGGCGGTCCGGCCCGGCTCTCGACTGGAACCAGCTCCGCGGGTGGCGCGAAGGTGTCGGATTGGTCCTCGTCGAGCAGGAACGCCGTCCCGAGGTATCCGGGAACGAACGGCTGGGTATCGAAGACCGCGGAATGGTCGGTAACGATCGGCGCGGTTTGGCCGCAGTCGAACGGCCCCTGATCGAGCGCCCGGTCGGCCAGCGTGGCGACCGTTTTCTGGGCTTCATTCATGTGCGTGAGATCGGCAGGCGACGTCGCGAGCTGCTGGACCGCCGGAATCTCGATGGCGACCGGCTCAGCCGCGGCCGTCACTCCGCCCTGCGCGCACGTTATTGGCAGCGCGAATCCGGCGGCGGCGATGGTCAGCAGTGTCAGCAGTCGAACGACGAGGGTCATCACAATCGCAACGGGCGGGAGAATGGACCCCGCCCACCTATCCGTGCATAGTGTAGTTCCCCCGACAAGATCGCTGATAGTCCGGTGTCAAATGTCCAGAGCATTGCCAGTTGGCGACGGTCTCTGGACACTTGACGTTGGACACTGGACGGCGGGAACGCTTAGTTGGCCGCGAGGTACTCGCCGGCGACCCAGCCGTAGAGCGGGTCGCTGTATTCGATCTCGTACCAGGTATAGCCATCAGCGTAGTACGGGCCGTCGACGATGGTCGCGGTGGTGCCGTAGCCCAGATAATCGACGATCTCGTAGCCCGTGCCGGCCCCGGCGCGGACATTCAACGTGCCGGCGGTCACGTAGACCGACTGACCGATGGCGAAACCGCCGCTGGCGACATAGACCAGGTAATCGCCCGCCACCCAGCCGGAGTAGTACCCGCCGCCGTAGCTGACCTCATACCAGGTGTAACCGTCCGCACTGTACGGACCGTCGATGACGATGGACTGATCGCCATAGGAGAAGACATCGATCACCGTATACCCGGTGCCCGGACCGGAGCGAACATTGAGCGTCAGCGAATCGACCGCCACGGTATCGCCGATGGCAAACCCGCCGCCGGTCGAAACCAGACCGAGATACTCACCTGCCACCCACCCATCCGTGGTGCCACCGACATAATTCAGCTCATACCAGGTATACCCATTGGCCGAAACCGGGCCATCGACGATCAGCCCGTTCTGCCCGTACGTCATGAGGTCGATCACCGAATAGCCGGTGCCCGGGCCAGAGCGGACATTGAGGGTATCGCTGGTGACATAGACCGTGTCGCCAATCGAAAAGCCGCCGTCGGCAACCGCGGAGAGGAAGACCCCGGCGACATACCCGACAGTGCCGCTCCAATCGACCGTCGCCAGATACCACTGGTAGCCATCGGCGCTATACGGTCCATCCTCGATCGTCAGATAGTCGCCGGCGCCCAGCACCTCGACGATGTCATAGCCCGTGCCGGCTCCGGCGCGCACATTGAGCGGGCCGTCGTTGACGACCACCGTCTGGCCGGAATAAAAGCCCGAGCTGTCGATAACCACATCGCCAACGGCGCGCGCGCCGAGGGGCGCCGCGGTCGTGCCGGCGAGCAGGAACGCCACAACCAGAACCAGACGGAAAAGCCCCCGCCTGGCGAACGATGGACCGTAGAGCTTCATACCTTCCCCCGTAACACGACTGCCGACATGCACCCAATCGCACAGGCGGCGCGGGGACGCGCCTGTGTCTGGTACGTCCTGCCCGTACTCCGCACGGCAGGCATGGCTGGTCGCTTCGCTCCGGGTACGTGTGCCAGCACACCAGGAACGGCCTCGCATTCCAGCAATAACGAGACACGCGGTTACGGGGTAGCCCTATCTTTACACGCAAAATTGGGGTTTGTGAATTGACTGATGGGCAATTTTGGCCGATTTCGTTGACTGCGTCCGTTCTTCTCGTACGTACGTTCCGTACGTACATCACTGAGGAGTCGTCTGGGCATCAGCCAGGTGCCCTCGCAACAGGCGACCGGCTCGGAACCGATGAAACTGTCGCCTGACCACTATGTGGCAACGCGCGCCGTAACAGCGAGAATGCTCTCATCCGGGGAAAGGCTGGCTACGTTGTCGAGCTGCAGAGACGTGTCGTCGGTGAGTTGCCGTGGCTGCTCACCGGTGGCGTCGATCATCCAGATTTCGGTTCGACCGGTCCGGTCCGAGCTGAAGACCAGATGCTGCCCATCGGGGGTCCAGGCCGCGTTGTCGTCGTGAGCGGAGTTGCTGGTCAGATTGCGCTGATCGCTTCCGTCCGGATTTGCCGCCCAAAGGTCATCATCGCCGTCGCGGTCGGAGGTGAACACGATCGTCGTTCCGTCCGGGGACCAGGCGGGAGCGTTGCCGTGCGCCTCGGTGGGTAGCGGGTGCTGATCGGTCCCATCGGCGTTCATCATCCAAAGTCGCCACCGTCCGTCCCGTTCCGAACCGAAGACGATTTGTTTGCCGTCCGGAGAAAAGCTGGCGCCGTAGTCCCAGGCGTCATCGTCGGTCAGCAAGCGCTCCCCGCTTCCATCGACTTCGATGATGGCAACCTCGGCCGTATTGGTATCGCTGCCGTCCTGCGACATGAAGACGAGCTGGGTTCCGTCGACCGACCAAACCGGCAGATAGTTATTACGGTCGTTATGGGTGAGCTGCGCCAGCTCCGTGCCGTCCGTCCTCAGAAGTACCAGAGCTTGGGAGTCCACCCGCGTCACCGCCAGCATCGTACCGTCGGGCGACCAGGCCGGGCCCCAGTAGCCCAGGGTTTCGGTCGGTTCCTCGCCCAAATGCGTCAATCCGGTTCCATCGGCGTTCACGAGGTAGAGGCCGGACTGAGGCGATTCATCTGCGTCCGTTTCACGCAGCCTGGGAACGAATGCGCCCACCATGCAGAGCACGATGACCGCCAGGAGAACGCGCAGACGGAGCATGTATCCCTCCTTCCCATACGCCGTCGCA
>DASTFJ010000250.1:0-145186 GCA_035708745.1 Thermomicrobiales bacterium
CGGTAATCCCCCGCCCGTCGTCCTGAGCTTGTCGAAGGACCTCTTGTCCCCCCACCCCAGCCTCCATCGCATCACCCGCAGTCGGAGCGCACGGACTCTGTGCCGTGCCATCTCGGTTTGAGCGCACGGACTCTGTGCCGTGCCATCGACCGCCAGCGCGATAACCCACCTCACCCACGACCAACCCCAACATTGAAAATCCACACCCCTTGACATCATAGAACATACGTTCTATGATGAAGATAAGCGGCACACCTGGCATGGGTGCGGGCCTGGGCAGCCACGGACCCTGCCCGGGCTGGTTACCCGTCACCCACACTCGGTGCTGGATCCCGGCTCCGCTCGTCTCTTCTCGACAGGCGGAGCGTCTCGGTCGATCCCACCGTCTACCCATTGTCATTCCTCCCCCATTGTCATTCTGAGCGAAGCGAGGAATCTCTCCGCGTCCCCGCACGAATGGTGCCCAGCGTCGACCACATCGCCAAAACCTGTCCAACCACGAAAAGGCGGTTGGCAGCCTCGTTATCGAGCTGCGCTCTCCCGAGCGAGGCGCAGGGCGCGGAGACCCGGCGCTCCGACCGGGTGGTGCGCTGGGGGCCGGGTTGCGGGGTCGGGAGGTCCCTCCACTGCGGTCGGGACGACGAGAAGGGGCTACTCCATCCAACCACGGACGCAGTCGACGGCCTTCGACCATCGCGCGATGAGTGCGCTTCGGCGGGCATCGGGCATCGAGGGTTCGAAAACTCGATCGATCCGCGCATTTGCTCGCAACTCATCGCGGCTCGACCAGAAGCCGGTCGCTAGCCCGGCCAGATAAGCCGCGCCCAACGCCGTGGTTTCCAGCACCTGCGGGCGAATCACCTCGACGCCAATCAAATCCGCATGCAACTGCAGCAATCGGTCGTTGGCTGCCGCCCCACCGTCGATCTTGAGGGTCGAAACCGGCAACCCGGTTTCGACGCGCATCAGATCGACCAGCTCCATCGCTTGCAGAGCGATCCCCTCGATGGTGGCATGCGCGAGATGCCCGGCCGTCGTGCCGCGGTCGATGCCGAAGATGCCGCCTCGCGCGGTCGGGTCCCAATGCGGGGCGCCCAACCCGACCAATGCCGGCACGAAGACCACTCCGCCGGAGTCCGATTCCGTGTCGAGCAATCGCTCGATATCCGCCGAGCTCTCGATGAGGCCCAGTCCGTCGCGCAACCATTGAACAGCGGAACCCGAGACGAAAACCGAGCCTTCCGAGGCATAAACCAGCTCGGCGCCAGTCTTCCACCCGACCGTCGCCAATAAACCGCCTTCCGAGATGCGCGGACGGTTGCCCGTGTTCATGAGCAGGAACGAGCCAGTGCCGATGGTGTTTTTCGCTTCGCCCGGTTCGAAGCAAAGCTGGCCAAACAAGGCCGCGTGCTGATCGCCGGCAATACCGGTGATCGGCGCCACACCCTCGAATTCGCCGCTCGCAATATCAGCCGCCCAACCGCTCGAATCGACCACCCGCGGCAACATCGACCTTGGGATCCCGAGATCGCCCAGCAGCTCATCCGACCAATCGAGCCGTCGGATGTCGAACAGCATCGTGCGGGAGGCATTACTGACATCGGTGACATGCGTGGCCCCGCGCGAGAGCTTGAAGATCAGCCAACTATCGACTGTACCGAACAACGCCTCGCCGGCTTTCGCTTTGGTTCGAATCTCGGGATGCTCATCCAGCAGCAGCGCCAGCTTTGTGGCCGAGAAATAGGCATCCGGCACGAGCCCGGTCAGCTCGTGATACCTCGGTCCCATTCCTCGCTGCACGATCGCATCGACATAGGGCGCCGATTGCCGGCTCTGCCAGACGATGGCGGGCGCGAGCGGCTCGCCGGTTTTGCGATCCCAGACCACGGTTGTTTCACGCTGATTCGTGATGCCGACGGCCGCAACGTTGTCGAGAGTGGCGCCGGTTGACGCCAACGCCTGGGCGACGCAGCTGCGGACGGTTTGCCAAATCTCGTTGGCATCGTGATCGACCCACCCGCTCGCCGGATACTGTTGTGAGATCGGTAGCTGTGCGACCGCACGAATGGCCGCGCTCCGGTCGAACAGAATGGCGCGCGACGAGGTCGTGCCCTGATCGATCGTCAAAACGTATGGTTTCTTGCTCACCTTGCGATTACCTCGTCGATCGGTCCGGGTACAGTATTCGCCACGAGATTACGAGCTCTCGCGGCCGGGAGCCTAGCCAGAACGAGCATCAGCACGTGACCAGATATCGCCGAATCGCCCTCATCGGCTTCAGTGGCACCGGCAAGACCACCACCAGCCGGATTCTCGCAGATCGACTGGAATGGGAGATGGTCGATCTCGATGTCGAGCTCGAAAACGAGTACGGCAAATCGATTCCCGAGATCTTCGCAGACGAGGGCGAAGCGGCATTTCGCGCCTCGGAGCGGCGGCATCTGGAGCGGGCACTGGCGCGGGACGGCATCGTCATTTCGACCGGCGGCGGCGCTCCCGCATTCGACGAGGTGTGGTCAGGCGACCTGCTGGGGCATCCCGAGACGCTGACGGTCACCCTCGACGCTCGTCCGGAAACGATTCACGCGCGCCTGGTCGCCCAGCAGATTCGCGAAGGAAATACCTTCGCGCGACCGATGCTGGCCGGCGACGATCCGATCGGCCGAATCGAAACGCTCAAATCGGCGCGGCTCGGATACTACGATCGATCCGCGGTGACCTTTCCGGTCGACCGCATTGCGGCGGTCGATGTGGCGATCGCCATTCGCTCCCTGCTCGAACGCGATGGCGATCCGGCGCCATCGGTGCATCTCGAAGCGACATCCGGACTGTCGGAGATTTACATCGATTCCGGCATCCGCCACACCGCGGGATCGTTGATTCGAACGCGCTGGCCGAAGGCTCGGTCCGTCTGGATCGTCTCTGATGAGCATGTCGACGCCGTGCACGGCGACGAGGTCGCGGGAATTCTGGAGGCGTCGGGTCTGCGCGTGGGGCGCGCGGTCGTTCCCCCGGGAGAGACGAGCAAGAGTCTCGTCGGCGCGGAAAAGCTCTACGACCAGCTCCTGGAAAACCGGATCGAACGGAGTGATCTGGTGCTCGCGCTGGGCGGCGGCGTGGTGGGCGATCTGGCTGGGTTCATAGCGGCCACCGTCCTCCGCGGAGTGGGGTTCGTGCAGATGCCGACGTCGCTGTTGGCGATGGTCGATTCCAGCGTTGGCGGCAAGACCGGTATCAATCACCCCGCCGGCAAGAATCTGATCGGAGCGTTCTATCAGCCGCCACTCGTTGTGATCGATCCGGACTTCCTGCAAACCCTCCCTCCCCGCGAGCTGCAACAGGGATGGGCCGAGGTGATCAAGCACGCGATCATCCAGCCCTCGACCCCCTCGGGCGAAGCAGCCGACCTGGAGGATTTCCTGGTTCGCAACCGGCGGCAGCTGCTCGAGCTGCGCAATCCGGCGCTCTCCTATGCGTTGCGGCGCAATGTCGAACTGAAAAGCCGCGTGGTCGAAGCGGACGAGCGCGAAAGCGGCGTGCGCGCCTATCTCAATTTCGGCCATACGGTCGGTCATGCCATCGAGGCGAGCGACTACCGGCACATGCATGGCGAAGCGATCGCGATCGGGATGCATGCCGCCTGCCGGCTTTCCGAGCTTGATGGCCGAGTGCCGGAGCGCCGCGGCGACGATATCGCGGCATTGCTGCGGAGCTACGGCCTGCCAACCACGGGGGCCTTCGATCCCGGCCGCGTCGCCGATTTGATCGGCAGCGACAAGAAGCGAGTCAGCGGCCAAACCAGCTGGGTGCTGCTCGAACCACGGGGCGGCGTTTCCATCTCCCGCGATGTCTCTGCAAGTCATGTCTCTGAGGCAATCGACCGGGTCCACGTCGCTGGAAAATAGCCGATCGAACCATCCCGAATGCGGCCGGGCCGTTGTATACCGTCGTTGACGGTGGACGGGGAGCCGCCCATAATGGTCAGGATTCGACGAATGCGCCAATTCGCAAGACCTGCCTGACCCGCCTGCTTTGGCGGCGAAACACCATACCGTTTCGAGGTTACCGAGCGCTCCGTCACGATCATTTGATGCTGGAGTACTTCCAGCGACACGTTACGAACGAGGTGAACGCGCATGTCCGAACCACGGATTACCGATCTCGTTGCGAGACTCCACGATGCCGAGCTGTCCCGGCGCGACGTATTGAAGAAAACGGGCGTTGCCGCCGTATCGGCCTCTGCGCTATCGATGTTTCTGACTGGCCGAACGTTGGCCGCTCCGGGAGCCTCGACGCGGCGCTATCTCATCGACCAAATCGACGCAAAGACGCTGGTCGTCACCGATGCCCTCTCGGGCGCCTACTGGCTCGGGCTCGACCCAGCCTGGTATTACGAAATCAATCCGACGATGGCGATGTTCGCAATCTACGACCAGCTCTATGCGGGGCAAGACGGCGCCGATCCGACCAATATCCAGCCTTTGCTGGCCGATGGAATGCCCACTCTCAGCGATGACCTGCTGACCGCGACCATCAAGTTGCGCCAGGGAATCAAATTCCAGCGCACTGGCAACGAGATGACCGCGGACGATGTGATCTTCTCATTCAAGCGGCTGGCAGCGACCTATGCGCAGTCGTCGTTCCTGGCGACCGACTATTGGACGGACATCAAGAAGGTCGACGACCACACCATCGAGCTGACCCTTCCGGCCCCCAATGCGGGTCTGGCGGCGGTGCTGGCGTCGATTCCGTTGTCGATCACTGACAGCAAGCAAGTCATCGAATATGGCGGTAATACCGACCGGCCGGAATTCACCGATACCACGACCGACGACGAAAAGAACAGCAACGAAAGCATTCTTGCCAACAAGGACGCGCAGACGCAGATCAACAGCAATTCGGTCGGTACTGGGCCGTTCATGGTCGATCAATGGGATACCAACAGCTCGGTGATCCTGGTCGCGAATCCCGATTTCTGGGGCGAAGCGCCCAAGGTCGAGCAGATCATCTTCACCAACATCGTCGATGCGAACGCTCAGCTGCAGGCAGTGGAAACCGGCGATGCGGACATCGCCTATTCGCTCAATCCGGATAGCCTCACATCGGTCGAATCCAATCCGGACTTGCAGATCATCGAGGGATCGTCGCTGTCCATCCAGTATCTGGCGATGAACCTCAATGAAAAATTCGGCGGCCCGATGGCCAATCCGCAGGCTCGCCAGGCATTCGCCTACGCCATCGATTACGATTCGATCCTCAACGACATTCTGCTGGGCGGCGGTGTGCGTCCGGCGCTGCCGATTCCGCTGCCGCTCTCGGGTTCCGAGGAAATGCAGGCGAAGGCCTACACCTACGATCCCGCCAAGGCGCAGGAGATGTGGGACGCCTCCGGAGTCGGGGAGCAGGAAGTCGAGATTACCTACGACTCCGACTCCCCGGGTGAGGGCGGCGTCAATCTCGAGACGCTCGCCACCGCGATCAAGGCCAATCTGGAAGCCATCAACGGCGTCAGGATCAAGCTCAGTCCCCTCCCCGGAAACGATCGTGTCGGCAAGTACCGCGCGGGTGAATTCCAGACGACGATCTCGCCCTGGTCTCCCGATTATCCGGATGTCGACACGTTTGCGACGCCGTTTTTCCAGACCGACACCGCCGCCGCCAAACGGGTGAGCTATTCGAATCCGGAAGTCGACGAGTTGCTGTCGCAGGGACTCGCCGAGACGGACCCGGCCAAGCGCGCTGCGATCTACCTGCAGATTCAGGAGCTCGTGCTGCCCGAGATTCCATTCATCGTCCTCTACCAGCCGGTCTATCGCAAACCGGCCAGCGTCAAGGTCGAAGGCGTCACGGTGCATCCGATCTATATGATGAACCTGCGCGGAGCGAGCAAGACCGAATAGGTCGGTTCGCGTTGCGCGCTCGATCGAAGCAACACGGAACGGACGGGCAGCGCTCGGTGTTGCCCGTCCGTTTTCTTCGGCAAGAAGCGGTAAGGAAATCCGCGCATGGGACTCTGGGGATATATCGTCGTTCGGTTCTTGCAAGCTCTGGTCGTACTGTTCTTCGTCAGTATCGCGACCTTCCTGCTTATGCACGCGGTCCCCGGCGACCCGGTAAATTCCATCATCGGTGAGCGGCAAGCCGAACGGCCCGAAGTCCGCGCGGCAATCGAAAGCCAATACGGTCTCGACAAACCGCTTCCCGTGCAATACGTGTATTACGTCAACAACCTCTTGCACGGCGATATGGGTACGACCATCACCGACCGCAAGGATGTTCTCGACGAGCTGCGGGTGGTGGTCCCGGCCACGATGGAGCTCACCTTCGCGGCGATGCTGTTCGCGATCACGGTGGGCGTCCCCCTGGGGATCGTTGCCGCGGTAAAGCAGGGAAAATGGCCCGATCACGTCGCACGGTTCATCTCATTGATCGGCACGTCGATCCCGGTTTTCTGGCTCGGCCTTTTGCTTGCGTACCTGCTCACGTATAAGTACCAGCTGCTACCCCGCGCCGGGCAGCTCGATGTCGGGATGCGACGCCCTCCCCAGGTGACGGGATTCATTTCGATCGACGCGCTCCTGGCCGGCCAGACCGATGTTTTCTGGAGTCTCACCCGACACATCATTCTGCCGGCCATCGTGCTCGGCTCGTTCGCGATGGGCATCATCTCCCGTATGTTGCGATCGTCGCTGGTTGCCGCCCTCGGCGACGACTACGTACGAACCGCGCGCGCCAAGGGCGTCAGCGAATATCAGGTGGTTCGCATGCATGCGCTTCGCAATGCACTCATTCCGACGATCACCGTCATCGGACTCACGTTCGCGAGCTTACTGGCCGGCGCGGTCCTCACCGAGACTATTTTTTCCTGGCCCGGCTTGGGCCAGTTTGCCGTTCGCATGGCGCTCAAGCTCGACTATCCGGGTCTGATCGGGGTCACGCTGGTGGTGGCAGTCGTCTACATCATCGTGAACTTCTTCGTCGACGTGCTCTATGGGATCCTGGATCCCCGCATCCGGATCGGATAGCAGCCCGCCATGGCATCAGTGACCACCGCAATGGCAACCACGACGATGGCCGAGCTGGGCACGCTGCCCAGACGGCGATCGCAGTTGGGCATGGTCATCCAGGCGTTGCGGCACGAACCCGTCGCGCTCATCGGATTCATTATCGTCGCCGGTTGGTTGCTTCTCGCCCTGCTCGCTCCCTTGCTTCCACTCGAAGATCCAAACTTCGTGCAGCTCGATCGCAAGCTGCAATCGCCGTCCTGGAGTCATCCCTTCGGTACCGACGATGTCGGCCGCGATCTGGTCAGCCGTGTGATCTACGCGTCACGGGTTTCCGTTCCGGCGGGCATTCTGGTGGTCGCCGTGACCATGGTGATTGGCTGCACGGTCGGCGCGATCGCTGGGTTTACCGGCGGCAAGGTCGATAGCTTCATCATGCGCGTGTGCGACGCGGTGTTGTCGTTTCCGTCGATCATTTTGGCAATGGCCATCGCCGCGGCGCGCGGCGGGCCGGGGCTTTCGAATGCAATGATCGCCGTCATTCTGGTGCTTTGGCCGGAATATGCCCGGCTCATGCGCGGGCAGGTGTTGACGCTCAAGGAAAACGAGTTCGTCACTGCGGCCAAGTCCCTCGGCGTGAGCGGGCGGCGCGTGCTTTTCCGGCATATTCTGCCGAGCACCGACGCACCAATCGTCGTGAAGGCAACGCTCGATGTAGGCGCAGCCATCGTGCTCACCGCCGCGCTCAGCTTCATCGGTATCGGCGCCGTTCCTCCAACTGCTGAATGGGGCGCCATGGTGAATCAGGGATCCAAAGTTGGATTGCAGTATTGGTGGTATTCGACCTTTCCGGGTTTGGCGATTATGTCGGTGGTGATGGGGTTGAATTTCTTCGGGGACGGACTGCGCGATGCGCTCGATCCGCGGCGTCGCCGCCGGTGAGTGAGCCATCGACCGAGCGGGTGGCGACATTCATTGCCGCCCACACACTCGACGCAGAGATCATCTCGACGCCCGATGGTGTGCCTACCGTCGAAACAGCCGCGCTGGCGCTCGGCGTCGAAGTCGATCAGATCGTCAAGACGCTCGTCTTCGTGGATTCCCAGAAACGACCGGTCATCGCGATTGCTTGCGGACTTGGCAAGATCGATCGGCACAAGCTGGCGGATGCTGCAAATACCTCGAAACTCAAGCTCGCTCCGGCGGATCTCGTGCTCGAAACGACCGGTTACTCGCCCGGCGGCGTCGCTCCCATTGATCTGCCCGACGGTATACGCGTCATCGTCGATCGATGTGTCGCAGCGCAGGACGTGGTTTATGGCGGTTCGGGCACCGACCTCCATATGATGCGGATCCGAACCAAGGACATCATTCGCCTGAATGCCGCGTCGATCGGCGATATCCTGCAAGCAGGAAGCCCGTAATACTCCCCGCCCGTTCTCGGGAGTCAGGACCTTGGGCTCAGGACTCCTCCGATGCGCCATACTTACCGGCTGATCGACGCGCGGCCGGCCGCGCACCACGCTCGCCTTGACGGAGAACTCGCCAACGTGACGACCAAACTCGTGATCATCGGCCTGCCTGGTTCGGGCAAGTCGACGGTCTTCAATGCCCTCTCGCGCTCGAGCGCCGAAACCGGTTTCGGTGGTGACGACGAGCCAAATCTCGCTACCGTCAAGGTGCCAGACGAGCGACTCGACCGCCTGACCGAGATGTTCCAACCGCAACGCAAAGTACCGGCGGATGTGCAGTACCTCGACGTGCGCGGGATCGACAAAGGTATTTCCGAGCAGGGGATGAGCGGACAGCTTCTCGGACATCTGAGCCAGGGCGACACGCTGGTGCTGGTGGTCCGCGCTTTCGAGGACGAAGCGATTCCGCATCCAGAAGGTTCAGTCGATCCAGGCCGAGATATCGAAACGATGAATCTCGAACTCGCCTTCTCCGATCTCTCGGTCGTGGACAAACGTCTGCAGCGGGTCATCCAGCAACTCCCCAAGATGAAAGGCGCCGAGCGGGAAGCGTACGAGCGCGAACAAAAGCTGATGGAGCGGTTGAAAGCGACCCTCGAAGCCGATACGCCATTGCGCGAGATCGTCGACGAGCTCGAAGAAGATGACCGCAAGATCCTGCGCGGCTTCGGGCTGCTGACCATCAAGCCGATGCTGATCCTGGTCAACCTCGGCGAATCGCAATTGGGCGACACCGGGGAAGCTTTGATCGCCGATTTGCGGTCTCGGTTCGCCACCCCCGGGGTCGCGGTCGACGGTCTGGCCGGCAAGATCGAGATGGAGATCGGCCAGCTCGAACCGGACGACGCCGCCATCTTCCTCGAAGACCTGGGCATCACCGAAACCAGCCGCGATCGCATCATCCGAGTCTCGTTCGAGTTGCTGGGATTGATTCCATTCCTGACCGCTGGTGAGGACGAATGCCGCGCCTGGACCATCCGGCGCGGAACGACCGCCGTCGAAGCCGCCGGCGCAATTCATAGCGACATTCAACGAGGCTTCATCCGTGCCGAGATCGTTTCCTATGACGACCTGATCGAGGCCGGCAGCATGGCCGAAACCAAGAAGCGCGGCACTTTTCGCCGCGAGGGCAAGACCTATATCGTTCAGGATGGCGACATCATAAATTTCCTATTTAACGTTTAACAAGGGAAATCCAAATGATCGAGAACGAGACGGACGACTACCTCACGATAGAATTGCAACCGCGGAAAACCGTCGTTGCGCGGCTCACCGTTTTGCGGGCGCTGGTCGAGCGGTCCTTGCTCGAAGCGACCGCTATCGATGAAGGCGCCACCAACGAGCTGGAAGAGCGAAGATTCGACCTGCTTGCCGAGCTGTTGTCATCGAATGCGGCTGACGCCATCGTGCCGGCCGAGCTCGCCATCTTCCAAACGCCGATCGCGCAGATTCCGGAAGAAGATGAGGTCGCGGTCATTCTGGCCGCTGAGTCGTTTGGCGTGCTTGGGAAGGCTTGCGGACTCTTCCGCGATCTGCCGTTGCCACCGGAACCGGTTGGCTCGAGCGAGGAAATTCTCGAGCAGATTCTGATGATGTCGCCCGATGACCTATCGGCTCGGGTCGCGCTTCCAGACGAAGAAGCCGCCGCCGATATGCTCGAGATTGCCGAAGTCGTCTACTGGCGCGCCGATATGGAATTCGGCGCGCGGTTGAACGGCGGAGAGCTCACGCCGGAGGAAAAGGAATCGATTGAAGCGGTCGGCATCGAAGCGAAAGCCTCCGGGTTGTTACAGGTCTATCCTAGTGGCGAACTGAAACTCGGCAACAAACCGATTCGCAAGTGGTCCGACGACGAGGTGGAGACGTTTTATATCGTCTCATTGCAACAGCGGCTGGCAATGGAATGGCTCTGTTCTGCTGGTCAGGAATGGGTCGTCGTTTCCGACGAAGACGAAGAGTAGCGATCGAACGCCGCCCGGGCGTTCTCGACAAACTCCAGGATACGCTCCGGCGATTTTTCGCCCTCGATCTCGACGCCGCTGCTGACATCGACATGCGCCGGGCGGACCTGCTCGATCGCTCCCTCGACGTTATCCGGCCGCAACCCCCCGGCCAGCATGAGCGGAAACGATTCCGCGAGCCGGGCGGACAACTCCCAGTCGGCCAGCAGCCCGGTGCCGCCGCTTTGCCCCGGATGATAGGCATCGACCATGATCCACTGCGGAGGGATTGGCAATCCCATCACCCGCTCGAGATCGGGAGCAACTTCGTCATACGTCGCACCCGGCTCGGTCCGGCGGACCAGGTAATACGGCAGCTTGAATCGCTGCAAGTCGGCGTCGTTTTCCCGCCAGTGGAGTTGCAGGAGCTGAATTCCGGCCGCGCGAGCAGTGGCATTGATCTCCTCGACTGGATCGTCGACGAACAGCCCCACGGGTACCACAGAACCGGTCGTTCCTTCGACGATGTCGCGAGCCTGTTCGGCAGTTACCTGCCGTCGCGACGGGGCGAAGACGAAGCCAATCAGATCGGAGCCGGCGTCATTGGCCGCCTGGGCAACCTCTACATTCCGCATACCGCAGATTTTGACCAACGGACGATCCGGGAGCTTGATCATACGCGCGGACCCTGCGGCTCATCCAGCTTGATCTGCTCGATCGCGGCGGTCCGGTCGGGCGCGACGATCAGCGATTCGCCGACCAGCACGGCGTCCACGCCGGCCTCTCGCATTCGCTTTGCGTCCTCGCGCGTGAAGATGCCGCTCTCGCCGACGAGCACCACATCATCCGGAACCATCTTTGCCAGGCGCTCGGTCACCGCTAGGTCGACCTTGAATGTCCGCAAATCGCGGTTGTTGATGCCGATTAGTGTCGACCCGGCCACTAGCGCGCGCTCCATCTCCAGCGCGTCGTGGACTTCGACCAGCGTTTCGATGCCAGTCGCTGCAGCAGCCCGCATGAGCGAGATCAACCGGTCATCGGTCAACGCGCCGACAATCAGCAGGGTCGCATCGGCGCAGTTGGCTCGAGCTTCCAGCAATTGGTATTCGTCGACGATAAAGTCCTTGCGCAACACCGGGATCGGCTCGGTTCCTGTGTGTGCGATCGCCGCGGTTTCGGCGAGATCGGCGAGGGAGCCCTGAAAGAACGGCCCATCGGTTAGCACCGAAATGGCATCGGCTCCTGAAGTCCGATAGCTTTCAGCGACATCGGCCACCTCGAACTCCACCGGGAACCGCCCCTTGGAGGGAGAAGCGCGCTTAATCTCGGCGATCAAACCGAGAGCGGGCTTGCGCAGCGCCGCGTGCAGGCTGATCGCTGGCGCAGCCCTCTCGGCTTGCCGCTCGAGCTCCTGGTACGGAACGAGCGATTTGCGTGTTTCGACGTCCGCGGACGTGCGGGCGACGATCTTGTCGAGAATCGTTCCGGTTTCGAGCGTTCCTCGAAGAGTGGTCGACATCAGGCCACCACCCTTTGGGCCGGTTGCCGGTTCGACGCCGCCACCATGCGGTCGACGACTGCCTCCGCGGCGCCCGAATCGAGCGATCGGATGGCGATGGCGATGCCTTCGGCAATCGAATCCGCCTCACCGGCCGCATAGATGCCGGCGCCCGCATTCAACACGACCACGTCACGGTAAGGGCCCACTGCACCCGCCAGCACCGAGCGGGTGATTTCGACATTTCGGGTGGCATCACCACCCATCATCGCCGAGACGGGCGCCCGGCCGAGACCAAGATCGACCGCATCGATTTCATAGGTGCGGACGCCCTTGGCCCGGTCGTATTCGGTCACTTTGGAGGGTCCACCGAGTCCGAATTCGTCGAATCCTTCCGAGGAATGGACGAACAGCACTCGCTCGCTGCCCAAACGGTCTTGCGCTGAGGCGAGCCGGGCGGACACCGAGCCATCGCCGACACCGATGAGCTGCCGCTTCACTTTGGCCGGATTCACCATCGGACCGAGGATATTGAACACCGTGCGGATTCCGATCTCGCGCCGCACCGGTCCCGCATGCCGGAAACCGGGATGATACGCCGGAGCGAACATGAACCCGATGCCGGCCTCGTCGATGACCGAGGACACATGTTCGGGTTCCAGCTCGATTGCCACGCCCAGCGCTTCCAGCAAATCCGCCGACCCGCACGCGCTCGTGACCGACCGATTGCCGTGCTTGGCGACTTTGATCCCGCTGCCGGCGATCACAAAGGCCGCCGTGGTCGAGATATTGAAAGTGCCCGAATGATCGCCCCCGGTGCCGCAGGTGTCGATGGCGACGATACCGGGCGACAGCTCGACATGCCGCGCATGCGTCCGCATCGCGCTGGCGAACCCGGCAATCTCATCGACCGTTTCGCCGCGGATGCGCAAGGCGGTCAGCAGCGACGCGATCTGGGTGGCTGTTGCCTCGCCGGCCATGATCTGTCCCATGGCTGCGCCCGCCTCCTCGAAGGTCAGAGAGTCGCCCTCGACGACCTTGAAGATCGCTTGCCTGATATCGAAATCATTGTTTTCGCTCATGGATGCTTCTCAGTAGCCGATCAACGCCGGTTGGCCGGCAGCGGTCGGCGCTTTGCCCGTCAATGCCAAAAAATTACCGAGCAATTGCTTGCCGGTCGGGGTCAGGATCGACTCCGGATGGAACTGCACACCGTAGACCGGAAGGTCCCGATGCTGAAGGCCCATGATGATGCCGTCCTCGGTCTCGGCCGTGATCTCCAGATGATCCGGTAGTGTTTCCCGATCGACGATCAGCGAGTGATAGCGCGTGGCAATGAAGGGATTCGGCAACCCCTGGAAGATCCCCTTGCCATCGTGCTGGATGAACGAGGTCTTGCCGTGCATCAGTTGCGGCGCACGGATCACATCGCCACCGAAGGCGTCACCGATCGACTGGTGTCCAAGACAAACGCCCAGGACCGGTACCTTGCCGGCCATATGCTCGATGATCCCGATCGAGATCCCAGCCTCTCGCGGCGTGCACGGTCCGGGTGAGAGGACGACCGCGTCCAGCTCATCTCCCATCGCGTCGACTTCCTCGAGCGTGATCTCGTCGTTGCGCTTCACGACCACATCGGCGCCGAGCTCGGAAAGAAACTGGTAGAGGTTGAAGGTGAATGAGTCGTAGTTGTCGACAAGCAGGATCATGACTGGGACTCCGTAGACGCGGCGGCAAAGGACCGCTCGTCCGATTCGATACGCTCCGCCAGCTCGATGGCCCGGATCAATGCGCCCATTTTGTGAAAGCTCTCGGCATATTCGCCCTCAGGAGTGCTGTCCGCCACGATGCCGCCGCCGGCTTGGAGCGAGGCGATCCCGTCCTTATAGACCAGTGTGCGCAGGGCGATGCAAGTGTCCATCCCGCCTGAGAAATCGATATACCCCACCGCGCCCGAATAGGGGCCGCGCCGGTCGATCTCCTGTTCGGCGATGATCTCCATGGCCCGCACCTTCGGCGCGCCGGAGACCGTTCCCGCCGGGAAACAGGCGCGAAGCGCATCGAAGGCGCTCATGTCCGGCCGGATATCGCCCTCGACATGAGTCACGATGTGCATCACATGCGAATACCGGTCGATCGCCATGAAGCGCGGCACGCGCACCGAGCCCGGCACCGCCACCCGGCCGATGTCATTACGACCCAGATCGACCAGCATCACGTGCTCGGCCCGCTCCTTTTCGTCATTGATCAGCTCCTCGGCCAGCGCGGCATCCGCCTCGGGCGTCGCGCCGCGCGGCCGGGTTCCGGCGATCGGATGATTGGTCACGACCCCATCCTCCACCCGAACCAGCAGCTCGGGCGATGCGCCCACGATCTGGTAGTCGTTGAAATCGAGATAGAACATATAGGGCGACGGGTTCACCGCTCGCAACGCCCGGTAGATGGTGAATGGATGCACCGGCGTATCGACATCGACCCGCTGCGAAAGCACCACCTGGAAGATGTCCCCCGCCTTGATATATTCGCGAGCAGAATCGACGAATTGGTGATACCGCTCGATCGGGGTATTCGACTGCATCCGCTCATCGAGCGGGATTCCGACCGGCTCAGTGCCGGCGGGCATCTCGCCCAGTGGCGCCCGCAAACGGGCGATCATCTCCTCGATGCGCAGCTCTGCTTCGGCATATGCCTCGCCGATCGGCCGGTTGTCAGCCAGATCGAGATGGCTGACGACCTTGACCGTTCGCTCCAGATTGTCGAAAACGACCATGCCGTTGACCAGCAAGAAGCGGCCGGTTGGGAATCCGCGGCCCGGCCCATCGGCTTGCGGCACTCGCGGCTCGAACGCCCGGACGGCCTCATATGAGAGAAATCCGACCGCTCCGCCCAGGAAACGTGGCAATGGCAGGTTGTCTACACGGGCCGAGTCGTACCAGGCCAGCTCGGAGCTCAGGAACGTGAGCGGATCTGTATACCGCTCCTTGCGGATCGCGTCGGCGGAAACGACGGTCGCCTCGCCCTCGTTGAGCGTGATATCGAGAAACGGCTCGGACCCGATGAAGGAGTAGCGCGCCACGCGTTGACCGCCCTCGACACTCTCCAGCAGGAACGCCGGCGCATCACGCCGAATCTTGATGAACGCGGAAACCGGCGTCTCGGTATCGGCCATCACTTCGCGGTAGATGGGCACAAAGCGCGGTCGTTTGGACTGGCTCGATAGCCAGGATTCGACCTCCTGCAGCGAGGGGGTAACGCTTCCGCGCGCCCGCATCTTCGGCATCGGTGCAACAGTGCTCTGAACCATCGTTCACTCCCGGATGATCGCCGGACAAACAAAAAAACCCCCGTCCCAAACAGGGACGGAGGTGCGATTGCACGTCCGCGGTACCACCCACGTTGGAGGCATTCACCTCCCACTCGACATGTACGGGCTGGACCTTCCAACCGATACACCGCTCCCGATAACGGCGGAGACACCGGCGATGTCTACTCGATGACCGCGGCCATCTTTTGCATCGCGGCTCCAGGATCCATTCCGCGCCCGATTCGCGCCAGGCTCACACCCTCCCCGGCTCGCTTTGCGTCTCGTCTGTGGCGCGTACTCGCTCCTTTCGAAGCCATACGCTCTTCGACTGCTCGCAATGTTGCAACCGGAATCGCGGAATGTCAAGTACGGGACCTGAGCCCTGGGACGATCGAAGGGCACGGACTCCGCGCCGTGCCCGAGCCGGTCCCAGCTGAGGGCGTCTCTGCCCTCACGTGTCCAAGTTCGAGTGTCGAGTGCTGCCCGCTGCCTGCATCCTGCTGCCTGCTACCCTTTCCATCGAATCGGATCGGATCAAACGGGGAGCGACCAGGCGGCAATGGACGGCACGCGCATCGGGATCGATATCGGCGGGACCTTCACCGATTTTCTCCTCTTCGATGGCGCGACGGGACGCTTCTCGATCGCCAAGACACTGACCACGCCCGACGAACCAGCCCGCGCGGTCTCGACCGGCATCGGCCAACTTTCGGACCAAACCGGTCTCCCAGTCGAACGAGTCGAGCAGATCGTCCATGGGACCACGCTGGTCACCAACGCGCTGATCGAGCGCAAGGGCGCGGTCACCGCCTTGATTACGACCAAGGGCTTCCGCGATGCGCTCGAGATCGCCCGCGAGCATCGCTACGATCTCTACGATCTCTTCCTGGAGCCGCCTACCCCCCTGGTTCCACGCTATCTCCGCCTGGAAATGGACGAGCGCATCTTGAGCGATGGTTCGATCTCGACGCCGGTCGATCTGGACGAGCTCCCCGGGCTGCTCGAAACGATTCGGCAAGAAGGCGCAACCGCGGTGGCCGTTTCCTTTCTGCACAGCTATCAAAATCCGGAACACGAGCGCGGTGTGTTCGAGCGGCTACAGGAGCTCGCGCCCGAGCTGGTCTATTCGGTCTCCTCCGATGTCGCGCCCGAGATCCGCGAGTACGAGCGGACCAGCACCACGGTCGCCAATGTCTATGTCCGCCCGCTGGCCGAACGCTATATCGCCGGTCTGATCGATACGCTGGCGAACATCGGCTTCCACGGTTCACTCTTCATCATGCTCTCATCCGGCGGACTCTCATCGCCCGAGGCCGCGGCCCGCTATCCCATCCGTCTGGTGGAATCGGGTCCGGCCGCCGGCGCGCTGGCGGCCGCGCACATTGGCAAGCTCAGTGGGAGGGAGCAATTGCTCGCCTTCGACATGGGCGGCACGACCGCGAAGGCGTGCCTGGTCGGCCGGCAAGGCCTCACCTTCAGCGACGAGTTCGAAGTCAGCCGGGTCTATCGATTCAAGAAGGGCAGCGGACTACCCGTCAGCGTGCCAGTCATTGAGTTGATCGAGATCGGTTCGGGTGGCGGCAGTATCGCCCGGATCGATTCGCTCGGACTGCTCAAGGTTGGACCGGACAGCGCTGGGGCGATGCCTGGTCCCGCCTGCTATGGGCGCGGCGGCACGCAACCGACGGTGACCGATGCCGATCTGGTGCTCGGCTATCTCGATCCCGATCACTTTCTCGGCGGCAAGATGCCACTTGATCTAGAAAAGGCCGCCACCGCCATCGCCAGGATCGCCGAGCCGTTAGGATTGTCCGTTACCGACGCCGCCTGGGGAATCCATCAGGTCGTCAACGAGCAAATGGCGGGCGCCGCGCGCATTCACGCCATCGAGCGCGGCGAAGATGCCCGCGCCTTCCCGCTCTTCGCCTTCGGTGGGGCAGGTCCTGTGCACGCGTACGGGGTGGCGAGCATCTTGCGCTCACCCGAGGTGATCGTGCCCTTCGGCGCCGGTGTCGCCAGCACAATCGGCTTCCTGGTTGCGCCGATCTCGTTCGATTTTGTGCGGACCTATGTTGGCAAGCTCGATATCCTCGATTGGCCCGAGGTCGCCCATCGCTTCAACGAGATGCGCAACGAAGGCGAAGCAATGCTGACGGGCGCCGGCACCAGCGTCGAGCAGATCAGCTACCAACGCTTTGCCGAGCTGCGCTATGTCGGTCAGGGACACCAGATCAAGGTGCGCATTCCCGAAGGAGAGTTCGATATCTCTATGACCGGCAAGCTGCTGGCCGAATTCGAAGCGGAGTACAAACGGTTGTACGGTCGCGTTGCCACCGGCAATCCGGTGGAAGCGATCAATTGGCGTTTGGTGGCGGCCGCGCCGTCACCGCACCTCCCACTCGATATGCTCGCTGCGGAAGGCGCCGTCGACTCTACGCGGGCGCGCAAGGGAACCCGGCGGGCGTTTGTGCCAGAACTTGGGAGCTATCAGGAGATTCCGGTCTACGACCGCTACGCCCTCGGTCCTGATTTCGCGACGGCCGGTCCCGCGATCATCGAAGAAAACGAATCGACCATCGTGGTGGGAGGGGAAGCCGATATTCGGGTCGATGCATTTTCGAATGTGATCGTCAAGATGCCATTCGGATCGTCGTAAAACACCGATTCTTGTGAAGCAAGCGACAATGTGCCGGTTCTTTGAGTGGCCGGACCCAAATCGACCCGGTTGCGACCATGTGTCCAGCAACGTAGGATTCTTCGCGGAAGTAGACAAGGTCGATCGGTGATCTCTCCGCAAATCTATGGGCGGAAACGATCGAACATCACAGGGCGAGGGGTGTGGCAATGGAAGTGCGTCGCCGGGTGAGCCGGTTTGGCTCGCTATCGATCATTCTGGTATTGAGCCTGGCAGTGCTGGCTGCCTGCGGGCGGAGCGAAGACGCCAAACCGACGGCCACTGCGACTGGTGGAGCGGCAGTCGGTACGATCGAAGCGGCTTCCGGCACCGTCGAATCACTCGCAACTGAAGCGAGCGAAGTGGGTACGCCCGAATCCAGCGCAACCGAAGCCGGTGTTGAAGGCTCGGCCGAGGCAGCTCCCACGGAAGTGAGCGGTGCCGCGGAGGGCTCAGTTGCGGCCGGAGCGGTCGAAGGAAGCGTCGAAGCAGGAGCCAGCCAGGTGACCAGCGGGGCGAGTCCCGCCGAAGAAGCGTCGCCGGTCGAAGGCGTCGGCGTGGCTGGCGAGATCGAAGGATCGGTCGAAGCGGGCGCGACCGACGTGTCTGGCGTCGTCTCGAATGCCGAAGGCACGGTAGAAGCCGTCGCCACGTCGGCAAACGCCGCAATCGAAGGCTCGGTCGAAGCGGACAAGACCGAGGTGTCCGAAGGTGTTTCCGATGTGCAGGGCTCCGTGGAAGCTGGCGCCACCAGCGTGAGCGGGGCGGTCGAAGGATCGGTCGAGGCGGATAAGACCAGCGTCGCCGAGGGCGTCGAATCGGCCCAAGGCACAGTAGAAGCTGCGGCAACCGGGGTTGCAGGCACGGTGGAAACCAAGGTCGAATCGGCCGAAACTAAAGTTTCCGAGGCGATCGGCACCGTCAAGACGGGAGCTGGAGAGAAGGTCGAGGCCGCTGAAACCAAAGTCAGCGAAGCCGTCGGTACGGTGAAGTCCGAGGTTGGCGAAAAGGTCGAAGCCGCGGAAACCGAGGTCGGCGAGGCCGTCGGCGCCGTCGAAGGCAAGCCGGAAGCGACCGAATCGCCGGAGGCCCAAGCGACCAGTGCCGCGTCGGCCAGTCCGGTCTCGGTGAGCGCCGAAGAAGCATCTCCAGCGGTTGTCGCGGAGACACTGGCGACCGAAGCGGCTTCACCCCTTGCAACCACGGAAGCGACTCCGGTGCCCCAGACGCCGGAAGCGTCGCCCACCGAGGTTGCAACCGAAATGGCTACCCCGGAGGTGATCGAAGCGTCACCCTCACCCGAGGCGTCGCCGTCGGTCAGTGCCCTCTTCGGTGGACCGGAAGGCAGCCCGGAAACATCGGCAGCCGCGAGCGAGACCGCCGTGCTCGGTTCGCCGGTAGCGCTTCCGACCTGCACGCCGGTCGCGACACCAGGCATTGGAACGCCGGTCGCGAGTCCATCCGCGACCGTGAGTGGACTCTTCGGCCAGCCCGGCACACCAAGCCCCGAGGCATCCCCGGCCTGCATGTAGGTCACGCCAAGTCGATCTGCATCGAAAGGCGAGCCGGTCCCACGGGACCGGCTCGCTCATTCCCATCGGGTATCCTCAACCCACTGACCGTGGTCGACACAGGACGGACGAATGGACGCAATCCGGCTCGAAGTGATGTGGAACCGCCTCATTTCGGTGGTAAACGAGCAAGCAGCCGCGCTGATGCGCACGAGCTTCACCTCGATCGTCCGGGAGGCGGGCGATCTTTCAGCCGGCGTCTTCGATGCCCGGGGCAACATGATCGCGCAGGCGGTCACCGGCACCCCCGGTCACATCAATGCAATGGCGACCTGCATCCATCACTTCCTGGCGGTCTATCCCGCCGAGTCACTGCAACCCGGCGATGTGCTGATCACCAACGATCCTCAAAAGACCTCGGGGCACTTGCACGACTTCACCGTGATCACGCCGGTCTTTCTCGGTGAGCGTCTGGTCGGATTCTTTGGAAACACCTGTCATGTGCTCGATATCGGCGGTATCGGGCTCTCGACCGATGCCCGTTCGGTGTTCGAGGAGGGGCTCTTCGTTCCGATCACCAAGCTCTTCTCTCGCGGTGAGCCGAACGACGAGCTGCTGAAGATCCTCTCGGCCAATGTGCGCACACCGGAACCGGTGCTGGGCGATATCTACGCACAGGCTGCCGGCAATGACGTTGGCGCCGCGCGACTGATCGAGTTCATGACCGAATTCGAGCTCGACACTCTCGAGCCATTGGCCGACGAGATCATCGACCGCTCCGAACAAGCCATGCGCCGAGCCATCGCCGCACTTCCCGATGGCATCTATCGCAATGAGGTCTGGTCCGACGGTTATGAGCAGCCGGTCAAGCTGGCGGTCAGCATCGAGAAGACTGGCGACCACATGCATGTCGATTGGGCCGGCAGCTCGCTCGAAAGCGAGCGCGGCATCAACGTGGTTCTCAACTACACCCATGCCTATACGACGTACGCGCTCAAGTGCGCCCTCGCTCCGGAAGTGCCCAACAATGAGGGCAGCTTCCGGCCGGTCACGGTCGATGCGCCGCCGCGCAGTATTTTGAACGCCCTCCCACCGGCACCGGTGGCCGCCCGGCACATCCTCGGCCACTTCCTCCCCGGCGCGGTCTTCGGTGCCCTGGCCCAAGCGATTCCCGATCGAGTCATGGCCGAAGGCGCCGCCAACATCTGGAATTTGCAGTTCCTCGGGTATGACCAGGCGGGCGATCCGTTCGCCTACGTCTGGTTCTCCTGTGGCGGCACCGGTGCCCGCTCGACCAAGGACGGCTTGCATGCGACCGCCTTTCCGAGCGGCATCTCCGGCGTGCCGGCAGAAGTCATCGAACAGCTCTCCCCGGTCGTAGTCTACGAACGCTCGATCCGGGAAAACTCGGGCGGGGCCGGGAAGTTTCGCGGTGGATGCGGGCAGCGGCTCGAGCTGGGAGTCCGCACCAACCAGCCCTATGCCTTCTCTGGATTGTTCGATCGGCTGCATCACCCCGCCCAGGGGTTTTCCGGCGGTCTGCCCGGGCAGCCGGGAGCCCTGCACCTGTCGAACGGCCGCCAAATCGAAGGCAAAGGAACCCTCCGGCTCGATCCCGATGTCCGCATCACCCTCGATCTCCCCGGCGGGGGTGGCTACTACCCGCCGTCCGAGCGCGAGGCAGCCCTGATCGAGCAGGATTTACGCACCGGGATCATCGACACCGAAACCGCGGCCCGAGACTATGGCTACAACCGCTAGGTCGGATGCGGTACGCATCGTCGAAGTCGCGCCCCGCGATGGGTTGCAGAACCATGCTCGCGCGTTTTCGACCGAGTCAAAAATCGCCTTCATCAATGCGCTCTCCCAGAGCGGGCTGCCGGTCATCGAGGCCGCCAGCTTTGTCAATCCGAAGGCCGTGCCCTTGATGGCGGACGCGTTCGAGATCATGTTCGGCATCGAGCGTAACCCCGCTGTCCGCTATCTGGCGCTCGTTCCCAACGAGAAGGGCCTCGATCGCGCACTGGCGTGTGGCGTCGAAAATATTGCCGTCTTCGCTTCGGCCAGTGAGACCTTCAGCCAGCGTAATATCAACTGCACCATCGCCGAATCGCTCGAACGCTTCACGCCGGTGGTGGATCGAGCGAAGGCGGGCGGCTTGTGGGTGCGCGGCTATATCTCCATGGCGTTCGTCTGTCCGTTCGAGGGGAACATCCCGCCGGGGCAGACCGCAACGCTTGCGAGCGCGCTCCTCCAGCTCGGATGCGATGAGATCTGCCTGGCTGACACGATCGGCACCGCCGGTGTCGACACCGTTACCAGCGTGCTCGAATTCACGCTGGCGACCATCCCTGCCTATCAACTGGCGTTGCATATGCACGATACCTATGGCCGAGCGGTCGACAATATCGATGTCGGATACGACGCTGGTATCCGGGTCTTCGATTCTGCCGCGGGCGGCCTGGGCGGCTGTCCGTTTGCGCCCGGCGCGGCCGGCAATCTCGCCACCGAGACGCTCATCGAGCACCTCGACCAGCGCGGAATACCGCACGGCGTTGCTATCGACGCGGTGCGCATGGCGGTCGAGCAGCTTCTGGCGTCTCCCGCCAGCTAAGCCGATGCGCTTTTCGCCTCCCTACTCCGCATATGCGCGCATTTACGATCGGATCGGCCAACGCGCCTTTGGCGAACGCATGGCGGCGGTGATTCTGCGTGAGCTCTCCGATCGAGAGGTGTTTCCGCGTACCGTGCTCGATCTCGGCTGCGGTACCGGCGCGGCCACCCTCGCCTTTGCGCGCGCCGGTCTGGACGCCACCGGTCTCGACCTATCCCCGGACATGCTGACGCGTGCCCGTGAGTTCGCCAAAGTGGAATCGCTCGATGTCGCATTCATCGAGGGAGATATGACCGCCCTTCGACTCCCGAACCGATTCGAGCTGGCAACGTGCATCTATGATGCGGTCAACTACCTCGAGAACGAGACGGCGCTCCAACAGCTCTTTCAGGCGGCGCACGGCTTGCTCGAACCCGGCGGGGCGTTCGCATTCGACATGAACACGCGGTCCCGGCTGGAGCGCTCCTGGGAGCAAGGGCTGATCCTGGCCGGCGATTCGGACGATCTCTATGCCACCTACCGCTCCTGGTACGACGCCGCGCTCGATGCGTCGCCGCTGATCGTCACGGCGTTCATGCGTAACCCCGATCGAACCTGGACGCGATTCGACGAAGAACACATCGAACGCGCCTGGCCGATCGCCGACGTGACGGTATGGCTCCAGCACACCGGTTTTCATGTCGAACAGGTGACCGGGTACGCGGATGCGACCGGTGATCTCGTGCGTCCCGCTCGGGAAGATCATGGCCGGGTGCTCTTTCTCGCCACTCGATAGAATTCCGGCCAATACGTTATCCGACCGATTCAGGAGAAACGATCTGTGGAACAACGTGCCTTCGATTTCCTTCGCCGGCTGCTCGACGCTCCCGGACCGTCCGGTTTCGAGGAACGGCCCTCGCGTGTCTGGCGCGACGAAGCGGCAACCTTTGCCGACGAGGTCGATCGCGACGTGCTCGGCAACTCCTGGGCCCGGCTGAGCAACCCGGGGGCTCCGGTCATGCTGATCGAGGGACATATCGACGAGATCGGTCTGATGGTCACGCTGATCGATGAGAACGGCTATCTCCTCTTCGATGCGATCGGTGGATGGGATACCCAGGTCATCATCGGACAGCGGATGATCGTGTTGGGGCGCGCCGGCGATGTCACCGGCGTGGTCGGACGCAAGGCGCCGCACGGCATGAGCGCCGAGGATCGGAACAAGGTCCCGCAGCTACGCGATCTCTGGATCGACATCGGTGCGTCGAGCAAGGCCGATGCGGAAACGCGGGTCGAGATCGGCGATGCGATCGTGATCGACGCGCCTTTCCGCCAGCTCAGCGACGATCTGGTTGTCGCCCGCAGTCTCGACAATCGGGTAGGCGCATTTGTCGCCCTGGAAGCGCTCCGCCTGCTCGCGGATGACCGTCCAGCCTTCGATGCGTACGCGATGGTCGCTGCCCAGGAAGAGATCACCTTCGCCGGAGCGCAAACCGGTACCTTCCAGCTGGGACCGACCGCGGCGATCGTGATCGACGTGACTCACGCCACCGATTACCCGGGCGCGGACAAATGGCGCAACGGCGACATCAAGATGGCCGGCGGTCCGGTGCTCGGTCGCGGTTCGTCCACCAACGCGGTGGTCTATCGCGCGCTGGGCGACTATGCGGCCAAGGCCGAGATTCCGATCCAGCGACAGGGCAATCCCCGCAGCAGCGGCACAGATGCCGACGCGATGATCAAGACCGGCCCCGGCACCGCGACTGGCATCGTCTCGATCCCAAATCGCTATATGCACTCGCCCAATGAAACGGTCAGCCTGACGGACCTGGATTCGGCGGCTCAGCTCATCGCCGGATTCATCCGCTCGCTGCCGGCCGATTTCGACTTCCGCCCGTAGCCGCCCGCGGTTTTCTCAACCGCTGGCATGAGGGACAAAAATAGGTGCCGCGGTTGGCGACGGTGATTTTCTTCACTACGCCCCCGCAGCCGATGCACGATTCGCCTTCGCGCCCGTGCACCGCCGGAAACGCGTCGACCGGGTAGGCGCGCTGGTGAATGATCTTGGCGCCCCCCTGGGCGATGCCCATATCGAGCACCCACGCGATCGTCTCGCGCAGCCGCGCCACCAGCGGTTTGCTGAGACTGTTTGCGGGTTGCAATGGATGAATCCGCGCCCGGAAGAGGGCCTCGTCGGCATAGATATTGCCGACGCCGGCCACGACCGACTGATCGAGGATCGCCTGCTTGATCGGAATCGAGCGACGTTGCAGCGCGGCGTAGAGCTGGGCATCGGTGATCGCGGCGGTGCCGGTCCCCTCCGGTCCGAAATGGAACGCGTCGATTGCGGCATCGACTTGCTCGGCCGGCATCAGGCGGTACCAGCCGAATTGGCGGATGTCGCTGAAATACACGATCGTACCGTCGTCGAAGCACAGGTCGAAATGCGTCGCCTTATGCGGATAGTCGCCATCCGGCTTCGGAATTGGATGCCCAGCGACCGAACGGGTCCCATCGGGCCGAATCACCGCGAGCTGTCCCGCCAGCTTGAAATGCACCATCAGGCTCAAGTCGCCATCGAAATCGACGATGAGCACCTTGGCGCGTCGTCGAGCGCCAGTGATCGTGTGGCCGATCATGGCGGCTGGATCGGGAATCTCGGAATCACGGAAGAGTTTGACCAATCGCAGATCGACCGCCACCACGGTTCGGCCCGTCAGCTCGCGCTCGACGATCCGACGCGCGGTTTCGACCTCTGGCAACTCGGGCACGGGATTACTCGGATTCTAACGATCTAGTCACAGTAGGTAACGGTGCGCGATTCGCCGATCTGGCGCATCCAACGCGCCGCCGACGAGGCTACGCGCACGCCTTCCTCATCGTCATGGGTCGCTTTGGTCACGCGCGACAGGACATCCCATACCGCCTGTTTCGCCTGCTTATGGCGCACCTCGGCAATAACCATCGGACCCAGCAGCGGATTGGGTGTCGTGTGCTGGATCCACCATTCGTCGGCTTCGAGCCAAATGGTCAGGTGATAGCGCTCGGTGTTCCATTCGAACCGGTCAGTTGATCCAGGGTCCGCTCCCACCACCTTCTCCCCCTTCGATACAACGCTCGCCAAAAGAACACCGGCGTCACCGGATGGGACCGGGACGCTGAGCAGGAATGTGCGACGAGCTCGGATCGAGAAAACCTACCCACTCTCTGACCGCGCAGATTCCCACGAACATTGTCTTCAAGTCAAGTCGTCGCGCTCGAAACCCGGAGAGACTGTTGGGCAAACCTTGTTAGATGTATCCAGACCGATGCAAACGCCAGGCGCGGTCGCTACCTGGGGCCGACCGAGAGAAACCGGCCGGCAGCATCACGAGTCACTGCATGGACTTCGCGGACCGCTTCGACCTCCAGCGGTCCATAGACATGTGGGAATGTCTTGCCTGGATCTTCGTAGACGATCGGCGCCGTCACCAATGCGCAATCGACCGCCAGCAAGAGATATGGACGTGCATCTTCCAGGTAATAGCGGTTGCCAACCGCTATGACTTCCTCGATGGTGTCGGTGCAATGGATGAATCCCTCATCCCCGAATCGTTCTGGCACATACGACGAATTCGCTGCATGCGCTTCCCAATATTCTCGCGGCGCGAGGTGATAGGTGATGTGGCCGTTTTTTTCGAGTGACACAGAGCCTGGCGGGGGTTGAACGGGGGTCGGCAATCGAAATCCTCCTAAAACGCAGAGCAGAGTTGCGGTCGTTTGACCGCAGCTTGAGCGCAGCCTATCATCGCGAATCGAAGTTTGGCCGCACGGCCCATGCTCCCAACCAGGACACACCATGGTTTCCAATCTCGAACGACAGCGGCTCACGGAGCTGGCATCATGTGCCGGATGCGCAGCCAAGATGGGTCCCGACCGGCTCGCTCAGGCACTCTTGCCATTGACCGCCGACACGCATCCCGATCTCATCGTCGGGCTGCAAACCAGCGACGATGCAGCGGTCTTCCGTTTGAGCGACGACCAGGCGATCGTTCAAACGGTCGATTTTTTCCCGCCTATCGTGGACGATCCCTATTTCTACGGCGCTATCGCCGCGACCAATGCCATGAGCGATGTTTTCGCGATGAACGGTTCGGTTCTGCTGGCGTTGAGCATCGCGGCATTCCCCGCCGATATGCCGCTCGACGCCATCACCAGCATCTTTACCGGCGCGGCGGACAAGGTGCGTGAGGCTGGCGGCATCATTGCGGGTGGTCACACCGTCATCGACGCCGAACCCAAATATGGACTTTCCGTCACAGGCTCGGTGCGTCCGGATCGCGTCTGGACCAAAGCCGGAGCCCGTCCAGGCGATCACCTGGTGCTCACCAAACCGCTGGGCACCGGACTCATCACCACCGCGTTGAAAAACGGTGGTGTCGACGATACGCATCTGGCCGCTGCGGTTGGTTGGATGACCACCCTCAATGGCACAGCTCAAGCTGCGGCGACCGATCTCGATATCCATGCTTGCAGCGACATCACCGGATTTTCGCTGGCAGGTCATGCGTCCGAGATCGCCAGCAAGAGCGAGGTGGGCATCGAGATCGATGCGTCCTCGTTGCCAGTGCTCGAGGGTGCGCTCGGCTATGCCCGCTCTGGGTTCATCGCCGGCGGTTTGGAGCGAAATCTGGCGTATTTCGAGGGAGAAAGAGTCGAGGTCAAGACTGGCATCTCTCCAGAGCTGCGCCTGCTCTGCTTCGACCCGCAAACCTCGGGGGGGCTGCTGCTTGCTGTCCCGAACGAACGCTTCGCCGCATTGACCGAGCGGTTCGAAGAACGCGAAATCCCGTCATGGCGCATCGGCGTCGTGACCACCGGTTCGGGCGTCCGCATCGTCTAGGCGGACCGAAGGAGGCACCGTGGCCGATCCGCATTTCGCGGTGATCGTGAATCCCAAGGCAGCCGGTGGCAAGGCTATCAAGAAGCTGCCGGAAATTTCGGCGGCCGCTTCGTCTGTCGCGCCGGAATACATGCTGCACGTCACCAGCTCGATCGAGGATGCGCGCCTGCAAGCGCGCGAGTTCTCCAATCTTGGCATCGAGCGAATCGTGGCGGTCGGTGGCGATGGCACCTTCAACGAGGTTGCCAACGGTATTCTCGAATCCGGCGCGCGCCCGGCGCTCGGCATCGTTCCAGCCGGCACCGGCTGCGATCTGCCGCGCACCCTCGGCGTTCCCACCTCGATTGCCGAATCGCTGGTGTTTGCGCTGACCAGTGAAGCCCGGCCAATGGACGTGGGGCTGGCGAAGACGACAACGGTCGAGCGGCATTTTCTCAATGTCGCCGGGATGGGATTCGATGCCAAGGTGGCGGATCGCGCTCAGCGAACGAAACTGCTCAGTGGCAAGAAGGCCTATATCGCGGCGCTGGCCCGGAGTCTCACCGACTTTGGCTACATCGATGTCCACATCGAGATAAACGGCCAGGAGATCGCCACCAAAGCAGTCTTCGTCAGCATCGCCAACGCACAATATCTGGCCGGCGGATTCCATTTCGCGCCGATGGCACGCATCGACGACGGTCTCCTCGATTTGGCCATCATCGACGACATCAGCCTGCCGGGATTTATCAAGGCGGTACCGAGCGTAGTGCGCGGCAAACATCTGTCGAATCCGCATTGGAGTCACTACACCACCACCAAGGTGAAGGTGACGGCGACCACCCCGGCGCTGGTGCAGCTCGACGGCGAGATCGTCGGAACATCGCCGGCCGAGTTTTCGATCGTTCCCAAAGCGATCGATGTGGTGGCACATTGGTCGTGAGCTCGCTCCCGGTCCCATCGCGCAAATTCCTCGAGGAGATCGGAGTTCGCCCTTCGAAAGGCCGCGGCCAAAATTTCCTCAAAGAGGCCTGGGTGGTCGAACGCATGGCAGCCGAGCTGGCTGTGGGCGAAGGTGACCTGGTCGTTGAGGTCGGGCCCGGTCTCGGCGCACTGACTGGCGCGCTGCTGGACACCTGCGCCAGCGTGACGGCCATCGAAATCGACGATCAGCTTGCGGCGTATCTGCGGCAGGAGCTTGCAACCGAGCGATTCTCGCTGGTGAATGCCGACGCACGCACCGTCTCGATCGACCAGATCGTCCCAGACGGGCGGTCGTACGACCTCGCGGCCAATCTCCCCTATGCGTCCGCGCCGGTGATCCTGCGGCATTTCCTCGAAGCAGAGCGCCCGCCGGATCGGGCGATTTGCATGGTGCAGCGCGAAGTCGCACACCGCATGGCTGCGGAGCCGCCCGACCTCTCGATACTCGGTGTAGCGATGCAGGTCTATGCCGAGGTTTCGGTCTTGTTCGATGTGCCGCCGGACGCATTTGTACCGCGCCCAAAGGTTTTTTCCTCCGTGGTGCTGATCGAACGACGCGGTGTACCCCTTATCGAGCGATCGCAGCGGGAGGCGTTTTTCCACCTGGTGACTGCTGGGTTCGCGCAAAAGCGCAAAACGGTGCTGAATTCGCTCGCAGCGGCCCTCCCGGTCGATCGCGAATCGATGCGCTCCATCCTGGAGGCAACTGGCATCGATCCGATGCGACGCGCTGAAACGATCTCGGTCCCCGAATGGATCGAGCTGATGCGCGCGACGAGCGCCGAATGACGATGGAGTTGCTCGCCCCGGCCAAGATCAACTTGGGGCTCGAGGTCATCCGCCGGCGGGACGATGGTTACCACGATATCGCCACGGTCCTGCAAACCATCACCGTCTTCGACCGCGTCCGCCTGCGAGCGGCGGACCGGGACGAGGTCCAGATCGTCGACCGGATCATCCAGATCGAAGCCAATCTAGCCGCACGCGCCATCGAGCTGGCGACGGCATCGGGGCTGACAAAAGGTCACCATCGGGTCGAGATCGAAAAGCGCATTCCGATTGCGGCGGGACTTGGTGGGGCGAGCGCAGATGCAGCCGCGGTCCTGCGCGGACTTTGCACGGGCGATGCATGCGATCGGCGCAAACTGGCCGAGCTTGCGCTTCACCTTGGCAGTGACGTGCCATTCCTCCTGCATGGTGGCGCAGCCCTGGCAACCGGCCGCGGCGAGGTGCTAGAGTCATTGTCGTCGCTGCAAGGTTGCTGGTTGGTGCTCGCCAGCCCGGATGTCGAGCTCGAGCGCAAGACCACGCGGCTTTATGGCGCGCTGCGCGCCGAGGATTTTTCGGACGGCAGCGGCGCGATGCGGGTGGCCGAGGCACTGAAACAGCGGGCGCTTCCCACGCCGTCCGATCTGCACAACGCATTCGCACGAGCGTTGTCGACGTTTATTCCCGAAATCGACGAGGTCGTTGGGCGGTTCCGCCACGCTGGAGCCCCATTCGTAGCTCTTTCCGGCGCAGGGCCGACTCACTTCACGATCGTCCCGACACTCTCCGAAGCGATTTCGTTGAGCGCGCAGCTCACCAGAAGACCGCCACTTCCAATGCGCGTGCTCGTCGCGCGGCCGGCGCCATCGGGCATGCAGCTCCGCCGCCACAAAACCCACGGGTCGACCGCCGCGTTACAGAATGAGACAGCGGCATCGTCAATCGCCGCGCCGCCGCGCTCCATTCGACGAAGGACCCACTGATTTCGTGACCGTACGCACGCGCCTCATCAATCGCCGCTATCGCCTCGAGCGCCGGATTTCGCTGACCGGCACCACCGAAAGCTGGCTGGGGTTCGACAATGTCTTGCACCGAGCGGTCGCGGTTTCTCTTCCCCGTCAGGAGCTGCTGCGAGACGGCCCATTTCTGGTGGAGTTTCTCCAGCGGAGTCGGATCGCCACTGCTCTGCATCACCGGGGTATCGTTGCGGCGTTCGATTCCGGGGAAGACAGCGACACCCCGTATCTGGTGACCGAGTATCTCGGCGGCGAGTCGTTGACCGACATCATCCATGCCGAAAGTCCATTCGATGTCGACGATGTCGCGGTGCTGGTGGAACAGCTCGGCGGGGCGCTCGAATACGCCCACCAGCGCGGATTCGTCCATGGAGACCTCACGAGTGATCACGTGGTCGTCGACGGGCAGGGAGCGGCCAAACTGCTGGGCCTGGGCATTCCCCTCGGCTCGGACGGTTCGACGGTCGACGGCGATATCGCCGCACTGGGCGCGATTGCCTTCGAGATGCTGACCGGAGAAGAGCCAAATGCCGTCGAAGCGGATTCGGCGGGCGAAGCCTATCTAATCGACCCCGACGTCCCCCGCAATGCGAGCGATGTGGTGGCTATCGCGCTCGGGGCCGGCTCGGCGCGATTTAGCTCAGCCGGCTCATTTGCGCGTTCCCTCAACACCTGGCGGTCGTTCGATCCAGGCGAGTTCTTTGTCGCGCCGGAACCTGCTCTCGAATGGGCCGCTCCGGAACCGTTGCCCCGATCCGCCACATTTCCCAATTGGCCGGACGACGATGATCTGATTGCGGGTGCTGGCGAGCCGGCGGATGACGCAGCATGGCCTGCGCTTCCAGAGCGTCATCGCAATCGGTGGCTTTTCATCGCGGCAATGGTCCTGATGATCGCCGCCGGATTTATCGTCTGGCAGAGCAGCGATTCGACGGCTGCCACGAGTGCGCTGCAAGACCAGATCGAGACGCTTGCGCAACTGAGCGGATTCTGATTTCCTTCTCCCTCGCAACGGAAATCGAAGCGAGGGGCATCATCAGGTGGCCGGCTCAGCCAAACCTGCATCCACAACGAGCAACTGGGCACGGCAAATCGAGCGTTTCGTGCTCGTGACGCTCCTCGTCCTCGGCGGAACGACCATCGTTGCGTCCTCGTGGGCACGCGATTTGGCGACGCCGCGCGTGACGTTGCTCGGCGCCGACCGGGGAATCGCTGCACTGATTACCGCCAGCTCCGCACGAGTGCTCATCCTCGACGGAACGGATCCGGTAGAGCTCGGCAACGCCTTCGAACGGGCGAAGCATCCCGGACTCGATCGGCTCGATCTCATGATCGTGTCCGGGAACGCGGCTGCCGCCGGCATCGCGCCTCGCGTGATTGAGCTGCTGCAACCGCGCATGGTGATCGCCGTCGGCGGTACGGCCAGCCTCGATACGGCCGGTATCGTTCCCGGCAAAATGGTCGAGCACACGACCGAAATCGAGCTGCCGGACGGTGTCCTGCTGACGATCGAGGTCTGGCCGGCGGCGGGTGGGGAGAATGGCGATGTAACCTGGTCGGTCATGATCGAGCGCGGCGGAGCCTCGGTCTATTGGGTCGCCGATCGCGAGGCACTGATGCAGGACGATCTGCCCACCGAGGTCGACATGGTCATTATTGGCCGTGGCAAACCAGCCGATGACACGCCGTTTCCCACTACCCGCATCATCGCGGCGGCAGCCGAATCGGTAAACGGCCCCGAACTTCGCGCGCTTGCACTCGAAACCGTTGGCCCCGATACCGAAACCGTCCGGGTCTTTGCCGGTGAGACGACCCGCATCGAGCTCGACCCAGAAGGAATCCGCTCGGTCGACGGCAGCACCGTGGCCGCTACGCCGGCGCCCTAGTTTTCGGCCTGGCGCTTGGCTCGGGCTGTCTCGAACTCGCGCTTGATCGCGGTCAACGTTGCAGGTTGTTCGATCAGATCGAGCGCTGTCAATGCCATCGCCTTGGAAATCAGGAATGTGTTGGCATACCCATATTCCGATTCCGCGGCGTCGACGACGTCCTGCGAATGCCAGGTGCAGCGGCCCTGGACGATCGGGAAGGTGGTTTCGACCGATGGAACGGCATAGCTGACGTTGCCCCAATCGGTCGACCCAGTGCCTTCCTCGACTTTCGCGTCGGGAAGCTCCAGCCCAACCCGATCGATATTTGCCTTGAGCGCTCGCGCCAGCGTGTAGTTCGTGATCATGTCCCAGGACGCATCCTCGGGAAACGAGAACTCCAGGGTCGCGCCGGTCATCAGGGCCGCCCCTTCAGCAATCTTGCGCACCTTCTCGACCAGCTCATACATGTACTTCTGTGTGCTCGCCCTGACGAAAAAGAACGCTTCGGCGTAGTCGGGAATGACATTTGCCGCCTCACCACCCTTGACGATGATGCCGTGAAAGCGCGCATCCGATCGCACATGCTGCCGGAGGGCGTTGATGCCGTTGTAGGTCAATATGATCGCGTCGAGCGCATTGATGCCGTTATACGGATCGGCAGCAGCATGCGCCGCCTGACCGAGAAAAGCGATCGTAACGCCTTGGCAGGCAAGCGCCTCACCGCTCCCCTCCACCGTCGGACACCATGACTCTTCGTCGCCCGGGTGTGCTCCCATGGCCACATCGACATCGTCGAAAACTCCGGCGTTCTTCATGATGACCTTGCCGCCCACCGCTTCTTCCGCCGGAGTTCCGAAGACCGTGATGCGCGCCGGTGTGCCGTTCAACCCCGCTTTGGCGCCAACTCCAGCCGCCAGCGCGCTGAGCGCGATCAGGTTGTGACCGCAGCCATGACCAACTCCCGGCAGCGCGTCATATTCCGCCAGAAACGCGATGTGCGGTCCGCCATCGCTGCCAATCGTTGCCCGAAACGCGGTGGGCAGTCCGGCAATGCCACGCTCGACCTCGAATCCCAATTTTTCCAGTATGTCCGCGGCCGCCTCGCTCGATTGCACTTCCTGCAGGGCGATCTCGGGATGATCGTGGATGAATTGGGAGACCGCGCGCAATTCAGCGGCACTGGCATCGATCGCGTCAAGCGCACGCTGGCGCGAAACGGTAGCCATCATCGCAAACTCCTTAGATGGTGTAGCCGCAATCGGGGCAGAAGCGGTCGGACGCGTCGAGCGTCATGCCGCAATTCGGGCAAAAGCGCACGGTATTGCGCACAGTCGGCAGCTCGGTCCGGCGCTCCTCCATCGTGACCGTCGTTTCCCGCTCGACTGATACGGACCGACTGGCCGGAGCTGGCTGGGGTGGTGCGAAAATCGCATCGTCAGCTTGGCGGGCAGGCGTGGCCGCTCTGGTCCCATTTGGCGAGGTCGAGCCGTTGGCTGGCGGAGCACTCAGGGGTTCGCGCAGCTGGCGTGGCTCGATTCGCGGCACCGGAGGTGGGATTGGACGTGAGAATGATGCCCGGGCGGACGGATCGGGAATCGTAATCGCCAATCGCGCAAGCCGCGTATAGAGCAGCAGGGCGGCAGCAATGCCGATGAACCCGAGCAAAAACCAATCGAAATTGCGCCACAGTACGCGGGTCACGATCGATTCATCGAGTGGCAAACTGGTGAGCGTGCCGGAGTAGGCGAGGTAATAGAACCGCAACGCCATGGCGATCAGCAGCGCGCCATTGGCCGCACCTAGCGCCACGCCGAGGATCGATCCCCATCGGGTCGGCGTCCCCCACGAAAGCACCAGCGACCCGCCGATACCCAGGAGAAAAACGCTCAGGATCAGAAGGAACATTCCGCAAAGGAAGTGCCCGGTTTCGGTGCGAACATCGATCGCATCGCTCAGGCGATCCCCCAGACTGCCACCCCACCAGAGGGCTGCTTCGGCCCCGAGCAAAATCGAAGTCGTCGCGAGAAATCCTCTGGCAATCCCGAACGTCGCACCGATGAAGCCAACCAGTACGATAATGCCCACGAAGATCAGACTCAGCATCGTTGATTCGGACACAGATGTCGATTCCCCGTCTCGGCGCTCGTTCGCACGGCAATTCTACGCAATGCGAGCGAAGTTGCGGCTATTCGGAGCAGTGTTTGGCAAACAGTAGGAAAACGCGCCCCGCGAGCGGAGCGCGTGATGGATGCACTGAGTCCGGCCGAAGCGATCAGCCGTTGGTGAGCACCACGTTCTTGTCGAAGAGCACCGGCAGGCGCCCGGTCCACGGACCCTGTCGCGTCCCCTGCAGCTTCGGGTCCTGGACGTACATCTGCACCCAGTAGCCCAGTGGGATATACACGGCGTTATGCAGCAAGAGTTGCTCGGCCTGATGGAATGCGTCGTTCCGCGCCGTCTCGTCTTGCTCCTGGTCGGCTTCATCGACCAGCTGTTCGAAATTGTCGGCATCCGCGCCGGGATCGAAGTCGCCGGATGGTTCGAGATCGGCATTCCAGTTGAAGACGCCGGCCATCGCGGCGGCGTTCGGCGCTCCCGCAACATAGAGGAGATGCGGGGTGTCGTAAATATTCCACCACCAGACGATATCGAACTGGCTCCCCCCATTGTCCGCGGTTTGATCGGCGATCTGCTGCATCGTGAGCGAGGTATCGTGCACGATATCGATCCCGCTGTTCTGCTTGATCATCGCCAGCAGCGCGGCCGCCCGGGCTTTGTCCGAATCGGAGTCCTCGGACGGCTCGAAGTAGGTAATGGTCGGCAGTCCCTGGCCGTCGGCAAACCCCGCGTCGGAAAGCAGTTGCTTCGCTTCATCGGGTTTGAAGCCGATCCCCTCCGGCGGGGTGTAGTTGGCAATAGTAGTCAGTACCGGCGGCGAGAATGACGTGCCGGGCGCCCAGGTACCCTCCCAGATATCGTTCGCCCAATTGTCCCGGTCGATCGAAAGCGCGACCGCGCGGCGCACGCGCACATCGTTGAACGGCTCTTGATTGAAGTCCATGCCGATCGCGCGAACGCTGCCTTGCGGCGAGATCTTCACGAGCTGCGCTGCCAACGTTTCATCGCCGTTGACTGCGTCGAGCAAAGAGAGCGGTACGTCCGCCGAGATGGCCTGGCCCTGCTTGTACATATCGAGCGCGGCACTGGCGGCGTCCGGGCCGGTCAGGAAGAGCCACGTCAGCTCAGTAAGTGACGGAGAAACGCCATCCCAGTAATTTGGATTTGGCGTCATGACAAGCTGTGTCGCCGGATCGAAATCGGAAAACTGCCACGGTCCGGTTCCAGCGCCCCCGAGCGTGAATTCGTCGTCACCCAGTTCTTCCACCACCGCCGGATCGACGACCGACCAGACATAGGCGGCCAGCAACGACGGGAAAAAGCTATACGAATCGTTCAGCGAGATCGCAACCGTCAGATCATCGACCTTTTCGAATCCGATGTCGGTGGAGTTGCCGGCGATATAGTCGTCGTACCCTTCGACCAGCGCCATGAAGTCAGACATTGGCGAGAGATTCGCGGGATCGAGCGCGCGCTGCCAGCTGGAGATGAACGCATCGGAATTGACCGGATTGCCGGAAGCGAACTTGAGATCCGATTTGATCTTGAAGGTATACGTCTCGCCGTCGTCACTCAGATCCATGCTCTCGGCCAAATCGAGCTCCGGCTTGCCGTTCTGGTCGTACCGCAGCAATCCGCCCCAAACGTTCGGGAACATGACCCAGAATGGTCCCCAGTTCACAGTCCGATGCGGATCGAGGGTGACGTCCTGCCCCCACGGATCGAAGGGGATCGTGATCTTGGCGTCGGTGACGATATCGGCCTGAAACCGAGAGAGCGCCGTCTTCCCGTCCGACGGGGCGGCCGAGACTGAACCCAAGCGGCCCGCGGCTACTGCTCCCGCAGCTATCGCCGACCATCGCATCAGAGCGCGCCGGGTTGGATGCGGAGTCGTTTTCCGGAAGGTTTCGATGAGCCGGTCGAGCTCGGCTCTGGTATCCGTGGTCATTGCGGATTGCTCGTCGATCGACACGTGTTTGCTCCCTTCGAGGGTCGAAACGCGAACGCTGTAGCTTCCTGAAGTGTATTGGCGCGGCCGCTGCCGAATATCACGGCGCAGTCGTGCGACCCCAAATCCTACGCCATTCGCGCAAGCTGGGACTGGGCTTTCCGTTGAAACGACCGGCGGCGCTCCTCCGTTTCGCGCGATCCGCCGGGAGCGTCAATCGACAACGCTGTAGGTGCGCGACCCGGCATCGTTCAAATATGCGGCCAGCAGGTCGATGCAGGCCTGAATATCGGAGATACGGGCCATCTCGTTGACGGTATGCGCATAACGCGTCGGGATCGAGAGCGTGAAGGTGGCGTTGCCACCCCGCGCCAACGAGGTCGCGCCGGCATCCGTGCCACCTCGGGCCAGAAACTCGAATTGGTAGGGTATCCCGTTCGATTCCGCCAGATCGCGGAAATGCTCGACCAGCTTTTGATTCGGGATGACCGAGGAATCGAAGTATTTGAGCGCGGCCCCTTTGCCGAGCTGAGTTACGTGTTCCTGCGGTTTCATTCCTGGAAAGTCGAGGGCGAGCGTAATGTCGATTGCGATCGAGATGTCGGGATCGGCCGTATAGCCCGCCACCCGCGCGCCACGCAGCCCGACTTCTTCCTGAGTCGTGGCTACCGCGTGAATTTCCGCCTTTGCTCCTTGCGCTTTTCGCAACGCCTCGATCATCACGAAGACGCCGACCCGATCGTCGAGCGATTTGGACATCACCGAATCGCCGACCACCTCCAGCGTACGATCCATGGTGACCATGTCTCCTACTCGAACGATAGTATCGACGTCCCCGGCGGTCATCCCCAGATCGATGAACAGGTCGGAGGTCTTGGGTTTGCTGTTTTCCGAGCCATCCAGCAGGTGCGCCGGTTTGGTAGAAAGCATGAACGCGCCACGGTGCGGGTTGCCCGCTCGATCCCAGACGATCACGCGCTGGGCAGGGAGAACTTTGATGTCGAATCCGCCAATCGGCTGCACGCGCAGGAAACCCTGCTCGTCGATATGCGAGACCAGAAAGCCGATTTCGTCCGTATGAGCGGCCAGCATCACTTTGGGACCACCAGAGCCCTTGTGGATACCGGCGACGTTTCCCAGCGGATCGACGGTCACCTCATCGGAGATCGACTGCAGCTCGTCACGCGCGATGGCAGCGATGCGCCCTTCCCGTCCCGAGACGCCGGGAGTCTCGCAAAGGCGCTTGAGAAGTTCGATGTTCAACTCAGACACATGGTGCTCCTGGGTAACTCGTCCAACGATTACGAATTCGAACCAACCAGCAGAACGCCGGAGATATGCTGCAGCCCGTTTGCCTGATAAGCGACTGCCGCGATCGGCCCCGGAATCCGGGAGACCAGGAAATCCTCGAGCGCGTCCCCTCCGAAGATGGTTCCGATCAGAGAGCAGATCGCCCCCGCGGCGCCGGTTGGCTCGATCCGTGCCGGAACCGGCGTGCCGGCGGACACGTTCTGCACCAGACACTGTGCGATCGGGTTGTCCGAACCGGCAGCCAGGGTTTCGATGAGATACGGCGCCACCTGCTGCGCAATCGAGCGGAGGTCCACGTAGAGCAAACTGCTGTAGCTCGGAGGAAGTTCAGACAGGGCCGCCTGGTAGCTCGGATCGTCGGCCAAGGCGGTGGTCGGCTGTTGCGCCAGGGTCGAGATACCGTCGCCCAACCCGACCATCAGCTGATCATTCACGACTCCGTATTGGATCGTTGCCGTCTGGTCGTCACTGTAGAGCGTCACGTTGTTGACGGTCTGGTCAGCCACTGAGGACGTGGTGATGCTGACACTCCCCGCGGCCGCCGATTGCAGTAACGGTCCCAGGCTCGTAGCCCCGACCGACACCCGGTCGAAATCCTCGAGCTCAGACGCCACGACCGCGGAAGACGAACCTGGGTCCTCCGTATCGATCGAAAACAGCGCCGCGCCATACGTGCCTTGCAGCTGTTCGAGCAGATCGGTCTTGAAATTGATGCCGGTCAGCATCGCCAATACCCCGAACTGGGCATCGAGATCGGTATCGGTCATGTCGATCTCTCCGCCCCCGAGCGACGACATCAACACGGAAAGGAGCACCTTTTCCACCTGAGTGATCAGCCAGCTGTCACCCAGATTGTTGCCCGCGAACATCGCCAGGGTCGAATCCGGGATCGATGCCGCGAAATCGGGGTTCGCCGCACCGGGAGTGGCGCGTAGCAACGTGCCGGTGACTGGCATGGAGACCGACTCGAAGCGCAATCCGGGATCGTCAGCCGACACGGCGAAGGCGGTCGTCCCGAATGGCGGATCGATCGACTCGGCCAGCGCGGACGAATCGAATATCCCCGCCGCCGACGCGGTCATCGTCTCGCCACCGATATAGCCGAAGAGCAGCCGCTCGGCCGGCAGCGCCGCATTCAGCGACAGCAAATCCGCCGAATCCGCAAGCGTCGGCACATTTCCCTGGATGGCTTCGATGAACGGCAGCATATCGTCGTGGTCGTCGCCGAGCAGGATGTAGTCACCAGCAAATACGACGACAGCCGGATTGGTCGCGAACGAGGCGGTCGATGGATCGGGATTCTTCAAGATCACGATGGATCCGACTTCCGAGCGCTCTGGAATCAGACCTTGCGTTGCTAACTGTCCGGTGTACCAGTCCTCGACGATCTGCCGGGCCGTGCTGGCTTGCCTGGGATGCAGCACGATGGCATAGCCGGGCAGCGCCGAACCGAGCAATGCATCTGAGTATTGCGAATCACCGAGATCGAGCGGGCGGAAGCCAGTCGCGCCGATGCCGACCTCGCCCTCCAGCACCTCGCGCGCGTCGTCGGGCACCAGGCTGACGAAACCGGCCAGCCGTTCGACGATGGCGGCGACCGTGTCACCCGCGCCCGGAATGAGCACGCGCGCGGTCAACCCGGTGAGCTGAACGTATTGGTCGCTTTCGAGATCGAACTCGGTCGAAACGAATGCCTGCACGTCCGCCGGCATTGCTTCCGCCATTGGTGGCGGAGACGGCTCGGCCGCGGTTGGTGTGGAATCTTGCGCGGTCACCATGCCGGCGGTGGCGAACATTGGCAAAACGAGCAGCAGGGTTGCGAGGAAAACGAGCGCGCGATATTGCGAACGGATCATACAGACTCCCTGACGACCGGAAGGACCGAATGTGTCGGACTGGCGGGGTCTAGTCCTGCATTTTCTCGTCGACGCCGGTGGCGATGCTGAAGATGATCATGAACATCGCCGCCAGTAACCCGATCGCCACCAAAATGGCTGCGACCATGATCACCGCGGAGATCACACCCTTGACGATATCCATCTCACCTTCATCCATCTCTACGACGGCACGTCTGGCGCAAGTATAGGGTGGACCGCAGGCTTGGGCTGGGGGGCTCCGTTGGTCGTAGTGGAGCGCCTCACGGCCGGATATGCAGGCGTCCGGACCTGATTACCGGTCCGGACGTTGCGAACCTCATCTGGTTCAGGCGAGCAACGGCGCTTCGGTGAGGCTCGACTTGAAGGTGAGGTGACCGCCGTCGTTATCGACCACCACTGTTTCGCCATCGTGAACCTCGCCCTTGATCACCTTGATCGAAAGTGGGTCCAGCACGTCCTTCTGGATCACGCGCTTCAGCGGACGCGCGCCGTAGACCGGATCGTATCCCTTGTTCGCAATCAGCTCGCGCGCGCCGCTGGTCAGCTGCAGATCGATCTGCCGCTCGCGCAGTCGGTCGGCCACACTTCGTAGCTGGATCTCGACTACTTCGGCCAGCTGTTTGCGGCTGAGCGGTTTGAAGATGACGATCTCGTCGATCCGGTTCAGCAGCTCCGGTCGGAACGATGCCTGCAGCACCTCCATCACCTTGGCCCGCATCTCATCTTCATTGCCGATCAGGGACGCGATGTACTGCGAACCGAGGTTGCTGGTCATGATGACGATCGTGTTTTTGAAATCGACCGTGCGCCCCTGACCATCGGTCAGGCGCCCATCGTCGAGCAGCTGCAACAGGACATTGAACACATCCGGATGCGCTTTTTCGATCTCGTCGAGCAGGATCACGCTGAATGGCCTGCGGCGTACGGCCTCGGTCAACTGGCCTCCTTCGTCATAGCCGACATACCCCGGAGGCGCGCCGATCAACCGGCTGACCGAATGCTTCTCCATGTACTCCGACATGTCGATCCGGGTCAGCGCCTGCTCATCATCGAAGAGCACTTCCGCGAGAGCCCGCGCCAGCTCTGTTTTGCCAACCCCGGTCGGTCCCAGGAAGAGAAAGCTGCCGATCGGCTTGTTCGGATCGGAGAGTCCCGCCCGTGACCGGCGGATCGCCGACGCCACCGCATCGACCGCTTCGTCCTGGCCAACCACGCGCTCGTGCAGGCGGTCTTCCAGATGGAGCAGCTTTTCGATCTCGCCTTCCATCAACCGGTTGGCCGGAATTCCGGTCCAGCGACTGACCACATCGGCAATATCCTCAGCGTCGACTTCTTCCTTGAGCAGCTTGCCGCTCGCCTGCAGGCGAGCCAGATCCGCCTCGGCCTCCTTGATCTGCGCCTGCAATTCGACCAACTTGCCGTATTGCAGCTGGGCCGCCTTGTTCAGGTCGTATTCGCGTTGCGCCTGCTCGATCTCGACTCGAGTCTGATCGAGCTGATTGCGCAGCTCCGAGATCTTCGTTAGCGCCTCGCGCTCCTGATCCCATTTGGAACGAAGCGCATCCCGGTCTTCTTCGAGACTCGCCAGCTCTCCTTCCAGCGCGGTCAGGCGTTGCCTGGTGGCTTCGTCCTTCTCCTTCTTCAATGCCTCGCGCTCGATCTCGAGCTGCATGATGCGCCGCTCGATTTCGTCGAGCTCGACCGGCATGGAGGTGATCTCCATGCGCAACCGCGAGGCGGCTTCGTCGACCAGATCGATCGCCTTGTCGGGCAGGAATCGGTCAGAAATAAAACGATTCGACAGCACCGCAGCGGAAACCAGCGCCGAATCGAGGATCTTCACCTTGTGATGCACTTCATACCGCTCGCGCAGACCGCGCAGAATCGAAATCGTGTCTTCGACCGACGGCTCGCCGACATAGACCGGCTGGAAGCGCCGCTCGAGCGCGGCATCCTTTTCGATATATTTGCGGTATTCATCCAATGTGGTCGCGCCGATCGCACTCAGCTCGCCGCGCGCCAGCATCGGTTTGAGCAGATTGGCCGCGTCCATCGACCCTTCGGCCGCGCCCGCCCCAATGACCGTGTGCAGCTCGTCGATGAACATGATGATCTGGCCTTCCGCCTGGGAGACCTCTTTGAGGACTGCCTTCAGGCGTTCCTCGAACTCGCCGCGGAATTTGGCGCCCGCGACCAGGGCTCCCATATCGAGCGCGATGACGCGTTTGTCCTTCAGCCCTTCCGGTACATCGCCGCGCACGATGCGTTGGGCCAGCCCTTCGACGATGGCCGTTTTGCCAACGCCCGGCTCGCCGATCAGCACCGGATTGTTCTTGGTGCGGCGGGACAATACCTGAATGACCCGGCGAATCTCCTCGTCGCGACCGATGACGGGATCGAGCTTGCCCTGCTGGGCCAGCTTGGTCAGATCCTGCCCGTACTTCTCCAGCGACTGATATTTGTCTTCCGGATTCTGATCGGTCACTCGCTGACCGCCGCGAACCTCTTTCAACGCCTCGCGGACCTTGTCCTCGGTGACACCGTTGCGCTCCAGCAGCCGCGCGGTGTCGGACGCCTTGTTGTCGAGCATCGCCAGCAGCAAATGCTCGGTGCTGGTGTATTCGTCGCCGAATTGTCCGGCAATGCGATTGGCGTCTTCCAGCATCTTGGCAGTCGCATTCGACAGCCGCGCCTCTGCGCTGTGTTGCAGCTTCGGCAGCGCATCGACCGCTTGATCGACCGCGATTGCAACCGTGCGCGGATCGAGTCCCATCTTGAGCAGCACCTGCGGCACTACCCCGTCGGACTGATTCAGAAGCGCCTGCAATACCGTCAATGGCTCGATTTGCGCGATGCGCAGCTCGCGCGTGCGTTGCTGCGCTTGCGCGAGGGCCTGTTGCGCTTTCTCGGTAAATCCCTGATTGATACTCATGTCGCTTCTGTTCCCTCTACCTCGTCAAAGAAACGTCGCCTCGCGGCGACGTTTCCTGGTTTCTGTTTCCGCTATTCGCTCTGGTAGCCCAGCTGGCTCAGCAGCTTCGAAACCGAATCGCTGAGCTCTCGCAACGCGTCGGGCTGCACATCTTGTTCGGCCAGTCGCTCGATCCGCTCCCGAAGCACACGCAAATCCCGCGACACTTCGAGCGCCAGCTGCACCCCAGCCAGATTCAAGCCTCGCTGTTCGACCAGATGCTTCACCTGGCGCAGCCGCTCGATATCCTGATCCGAATAAAGCCGAAGATTTGTTACCGTGCGTGATGGGGCCACGAGCCCCTCACGCTCATATTTCCGCAACGTCTGCGGGTGCATCTCCACAAGACGCGCCGCGACGCTGATCACAAAGACTGGTTCATTGATGCGCGCAGCCATCGCCCCTCCGTTCTGTTCTTCTGGTAGGAATAATAAAGCTTGATACACTCTGTGTCAAGGTTCGCCTTGCTCGAAAGGAGTCTCGTCCGGTGAAAATCTATGCGCATCGTGGATATTCGGCGGCGTTTCCTGAGAACACGCTCGCCGCCTTCCAAGGGGCCCTGGACCTCGGAGTCTTTGGCGTAGAACTGGATATCCACGCATCATCGGATGGCATCCCGGTCGTCATTCACGACGACGACCTGGGCGGCACCACCGACGGTTCCGGACCGGTTACGGCGAAATCCGCCGCCGAGCTTGCATCACTCGACGCCGGGAACGGCGAGGGCATTCCGACCCTCGAAGAGGCCGTGGCGTTGGTGGGTGGGAAGCTCCATATCGATATCGAAATCAAAGCCAAGAATTGCGAGCAGGGTGTTCTGGATGTGCTCGCTCGCTACCCGAAGACCGCCGCGGCAATCTCAGCATTCGACTGGGACGTCTTGTCGCGAATCCGCGAGCTCGATCCCGCGGCCGAACTTTGGGTGCTTGCGGACTGGATCGATCGCGATGCCATCGCCGCAGCGCAAAAGCTGGGGGCAACGACACTTGCCATCGATCACACGTCTGTGACGGAAAGCTCGATGTCACAAGCAACGGCTGAGGGACTTCGAGTGATGGCCTGGACGGTCAACTCACAGCGAGAAGCCAATCGCCTGCGCGAGCTCGGTGTGGTCGCCATCTGCACCGACGATCCGAGCACGGTCCACTAGCCCTCATTTCAACAGTCAAGCTGCTGCGATGAAAAAGGAGTGGGTGGTGTTAACACCACCCACTCCTCTTTTGGTCTGAATTGACGGTCGTGTCTAAAGACCGGCGGCCTGCGAGAGCGCGCGCTTGGTCAGGACCTTGACCAGATGAGCGCGGTACTCGGGCGAGGCATAGACATCGCCGTTGAGCTCGCCGAGATCGTCGGTAGCCAGTGCGGCAGCGGCCGCGATCGAATCGGCATCCAACGCTTTTCCGACAAGGGCGTTCTCGGCCGACGTGGCGCGCTTGGCGTGATCCGGCGCGCCAGTTACCGCGATACGGGCCGACTCGACTTTACCGTCCTTTTCCTTGACTGCCACGGCGACGCCGACCACCGCATATCCGGATGCCGGATGCGGATGTTTCATGTACGCCTGCTTGGCGCCGGCGAAGTCATCGGGGATCGAGACGCTGGTGATGATCTCATCGGACTCCAACGAGGTCGTCAGCAGGCCGACGAAGAGATCGTCGACCGGCACCGTGCGCTCGCCCTTCGGACCCTTGGCCGTAACCGATGCGTTCAGGGCCAGCATCACAGCGGTCAAATCCGCCGCCGGGTCGTTGTGCGCCAGCGAGCCTCCGATGGTGCCGCGATTACGAACGGAGGGGTCGCCGACTTGCTTGGTCGCAGCCTGCACGACCGGAAACCCGTCCAACCCACTCGCATCGACGATGGCTCGGTAGGTCGTCATCGCGCCGATGGTGACACCGCCGTTGATACTGACGCCGGAGAGGCCATCGATCTTGCCGATGTCGACGATCGTGCCGGGCGCCGCCAGGCGCAGCTTCATCGCCGGAATCAGCGAATGCCCGCCGGCCAGCACTTTGGCATCCGGATCGGCCGCCAGAATGGCGATCGCCTCATCGACGCTGGACGGTCGAACGTACTCGAACTGTGTTGGATACACCCCTTGCTCACCTTTCCTTGTTGGGATCGCGGGCGGTTCCGCCGCGTCCAGCACGATGCTAGTTTGACTCGTTCATTGCTACCCAGATCCGCTCCGGAGTCATCGGCATCTGAATATTGTCGACCCCAAGGTGCCGGACCGCGTCGACCACCGCATTCGCCACGGCTGGTGTCGATGCGATCGTGCCGGCCTCGCCGGCGCCCTTAGCTCCCATTGGGTTGACCGGACTCGGCGTCACCGTGCTATCGAGCTCGTACCAGGGCACCTGCCTCGCCTTTGGAATCGCATAATCCGTCAGCGAACCGGTCAGGAGCTGACCGTCGTCGTCGTAGCAGGCGCCTTCATAGAGCGCCTGCGCCAGCCCCTGGGCGATACCACCGTGCAGCTGGCCGCCGACGATCAGCGGATTGATGACATTGCCGACATCGTCGACCGCGAGGTACTTGACCAGATCGATCTCGCCCGATTCCTTGTCGACCTCGACCACGCAGACATGCGTGCCAAAGGGGAAGGTGCAATTGGGCGGATCGTAGTAGGTCGTCTCGTCCAGGAACGGCTCCATGCCCTCCGGCAGGTCATAGGCGACATGCGCGGCCAGGGCGATCTCCTGGATCGTCTTGGCGGCATCGGGTGAACCTTTGACGAAGACCTTGCCGTCCTCGAACTCGACATCCTGTTCCGAAGCTTCCAGCATGTGCGCGCCGAGCTTCTTGACCTTGTCGATGATCTTGTCGGTGCTCTTGTAGATCGCGGTGCCTCCGACCGTCAGTGACCGGCTGCCATAGGAGCCGAAGCCGAACGGAGTCCCCAGCGAATCCGAGTGCTTGATCTGGATGTCGTCATAGGGAATACCGAGCTTATCCGAAGCAAGTTGCGCGAAGGTGGTTTCGTGCCCCTGCCCGTGCGGCAACGAGCCGGTGGTAATGACCGTCTTGCCGGTGAGCTGCACGCGGATATTCGCGCTCTCCCAGAGTCCGGCGCCCCAGCCTTCGCCCGGTAAACCGATCCACTTGGAGGGCGCCACCCCGCAGACCTCGACATAGGATGACAAACCGATGCCGAGAAGCTTTTGCTCACCAGCATCGATGCGTCGCTTCTGCTCGGCGCGCAGTTCCTGGTAGCCAACCTGCGCGAGCGCCTTGTCGAGGGCGCCCTCGTAGTTGCCGGAGTCGTAGGGCAACATGCCCACGCCGGTGTCGTACGGAAAGTCCTCGGGCTGGATGAAGTTCTTGCGCCGCACCTCGGCCGGATCGACCCCGGTCGCAGCCGCCACCGCATCGCACACGCGCTCGATCACATAGGCGGCTTCAGGCCGGCCAGCGCCGCGATAGGCGTCGACCATCGCGGTGTTCGTGTACGTCGCCGTCACATCGACCCGAATATTTGGGATCTTGTAGCAGCCGGAAATCATGCGGCCATAGAGGGTCGTTGGAATCCCAGCGGCAATGGTCGAGAAATACGCGCCGATATTTGCCCAGGTTTGTACCTTTAGGGCCGTGATTTTGCCGTCTCTGGTAGCTCCGACTTCGACATCGGTGATGTGATCGCGCCCGTGCGTGGTGGAGACGTAATTCTCCATCCGGTCTTCGAAGAACTTGATCGGGCGTCCACCCAGCTTCTTCGAGATCGCCATGGTGAGCGGCATGTCGTAGTAGCAAAAAATCTTGCTGCCGAACCCGCCTCCGATATCGGGTGAGATCGTGCGAATCTTTTGCTCGGGGATGCCCATGACGAACGCAGCGATCAGCAAGCGCATGACATGCGGCGCCTGCGACGTGATCCAGAGGGTGTAATCCCCGGTGCCCGGATCGTAGCGCGCGATCGAGCCACGCGGTTCGATCGGTGTCGGGATCAACCGCTGATTGATGATGTGCAGGCTGCTCGTGACTTCGGCATCGGCCAGCGCATGATCGATGGCGTCGACATCCTTGCCGCAAGACCATTCAAGCACGATGTTATTGGGCGCTTCCTCGTGCAACTGCGGAGCGCCCGCTTCGGCGGCTTTCTTTCCGTCGACCACCACCGGCAGCGGTTCGTAGTCGACCACCACCGCCTGGGCGGCATCTCGCGCCAGATACTGGTCTTCGGCGACGACCACCGCCACCGGGTCGCCGGCCAGATGCACCTCGTTGACCGCCAGCACTCGAGGCGTGACAGCGTTGTTCTTGACGCCGCCCGCCTGCCATGCCGCCGGCAGCGGATTGAGATCCATGAAGTCATCGCCGGTGTATGCGGCGACTACTCCCGGCATGGCTAGCGCGGGACTCAGATCGATGCTTTTGATCTTCGCATGAGCGTATGGCGAGCGCACCAGCCCGAGATGCAACATACCGGGAAGGCGCAGATCGTCGATGAACTGCCCGGCCCCGGAAATGAGTCGTGGATCCTCACGCCGCTTGATCGCTTTGCCGATCATCTTTTCGGGCGCGTCGATGGATGCAACCATCACTCGACCTCCTTGTCAGATACCGACCAGCGAGAGTGCGCCAGCGCCGGCGTCTCCTCGCATCGGTGCGGATTCGCCGGTCGGATCAGCCCTTTTTCGCCGCGTACTGAATCGCCTTGACGATATTCTGATAGCCGGTGCAACGGCAGAGGTTGCCCTCCAGCGCATGGCGAATCTCGGCTTCGGTCGGATCCGGGTTCGTTTCCAGGAACGCCGCCGCAGCCATGATCATGCCCGGCGTGCAATATCCACATTGCAGGCCATGCTCTTCCCAGAATCCTTCCTGCACGGGATGCAGGTGTTCTTCCGTGCCAATGCCTTCGATCGTCATGATCGTGGAACCATCGGCCTGGGCGGTGAAAACGGTGCAGCTCTTGACCGCGTTTCCGTCGAGGTGAATGGTGCAGGCGCCACACGAGCTCGTGTCACAGCCGACGTGCGTACCGGTCAGTCCCAGCGTCTCGCGAAGAAAATGGACGAGCAGCTGGCGGGGCTCGACCTCGGCGTGGTGCTCGACCCCGTTGACCGTGATATCAACCGGGACGACACTCTGCGCTACCGCTGTTGACATGGATGAACTGCTCCTTTCGAAATCACCGAAAACTCCGTCATCTCCGGTGTTCCTCCTACGCTCATCGCCGATGCTGCTGGTTGCCCCAGACGACTGGAGTGGCGCAAATCGCGGATTCCGCCCCGCGTTCGCCGCGAGCGAAACGACCTTCGCTCGCGCCCGCAGTATCGAGAAGTGGTGGGAGTATATCCCGCCCGCGCGCGTGAACGAAAACGCCAGAGATCATCATGAAACTTTGACTCGCCGCTGTGCTAGGCTACCGCCCAATCTGCGACCGGGGCGCGTCGCACGGCCATCTATCGCGATGAAGGCGAGATGACAGTCACCGACCAGGCGAGCACGACTGGTTCCGCTCCGGCGCCCGGCGAGGGCACGTTCGATGTCCTGCGCCTGAATCCCGCCTTCCGCCGTCTCTGGATGGCGACGGTTTCCACCTCGCTCGGCCAGTGGATGCAGTCGACTGCCATCGGCTGGCTGGCGCTCGAGCTTTCCGACAAATCGTCGTTCGTCGGGCTGGTGGCATTCGCGGCCGGCATTCCCTTTCTCTTCGTCTCGATACCCGGCGGTTTGCTGCTCGACCGGTTTGACCGGCGCAAGGTGCTCATCATCTGTCAGATCATCGCCGCGGTCTGCGCGGTGCTGATCTCGGTCGATGTGATCAGCGGGCTGGTGCGCACCTGGCACTTGCTGTTGTTTGCGTTCGTCAATGGCTCGATGCAGGCCATCATGAATCCGGCCCAGCAGGCCATCGTGCCATCGCTCGTTTCCCGCGCGCGGCTGACCAACGGAATCGCGCTCATGAGCGCCGGCCAGAACATGACTCGCGTCGTCGGCCCGTCGGTCGCCGGGGCCATCATCGGGATCGCCGGCACGGGAGCGGCCTTTCTCTGTCAGGCGGTCGCGCTGATCGCCGCGCTGATGCTTCTGGTCACCGCCAGGTTTCCGGAGATGTCGGTCCAGCGGGCGGTGACCTCACTGGGATCGGTCTTCGACGGTGCGCGCATCGTCTGGAGCCGGCCCGACCTGCGGGCCATCATCACGCTCGTGTCGATCTCGATTCTGATGGTGTTTCCCTACCTCTCCTTCCTGTCCGTTTTCGCACGCGATGTGCTCGTGATCGGACCTGAAGGGCTGGGCATTCTCATGGCATCGTCGGGATTCGGCGCGGTGGTCGGGTCGATCTATGTCGCGACCCGCAAGCAGCAGCCCAGCGGAAAAACGTACATCCTCACCGGTATCGTCTATGGATTCAATATCGCCGCATTCGCGCTGGCGCCGAATCTGCTCTGGGCAGTGTTGCTGCTGATCGCCGCGGGATTTTTGGGCTCCGCGTACGTCAGCTCGGTGAACGCCGGGATTCAGCACCGCATTGCCGATGACATGCGCGGCCGCGTGATGTCCATTTACATGCTGACCTGGGGATTTACACCGATCGGGGCGATTGCGATCGGCGAGCTCTCTGCGCACTATGGCATGGCGCAGACGATCGCCACGGCCGCGATCCTGGGCAACGCGCTACTGGCTGCCCAGTATTTCTTTTCCCCCGCCACTCGCGAGCTCTGAGGTTCCACCGAACCGGTGCACGATGCGCCTCGTTTCCGCGCGCGCGGTCGGGGCGATTTCGGCGACCAGCGCCCGAATCTGGGCGATACGTCGTCCGACATCGGCCGGCCCCGGTTCGATCACCCCAATCTCGTCCAGGAGCTGGGTGTGAACCCAGCGCTGGAGCTCCTTCCGTACTCGGTTCAGCGATGGCGGCTCCAACGCCGCTGCTTCCGCGTCGGCCAAGATCCATTCGCGCAGCTCGCGATTGGGCAATGGCAACCCGGCGGCTTGATTGATCGCGGTGCGGTCGGCCCGCACTCGCTCGGCATCGCCCGCCCAGCTAACGACCAGATCGTATCCCGAGCGACTGCCGGGCATACGCTGGACGATTTCTTGCTCCACCGATTCGAAATCTGGGCCGGACGCGGAGTACGGACCGAACAACGGGCGATGCATATCGAACCAGCTCGCGCCGGCCGCGCTGGAGAGCCGCGTGTAATAGAGTCCGAGCAAGAGCTCGTTATCGAGCCGGGAATCGAGTCGGTCGAGCCGTGCCAGTCGCCGGCGCGCTTCCCCACCCGGGATCGGCTGGGTCAGCTCTCCCGCGGTTGCCTCTAACAGCACGACCTCGTCTGGTTTGACGGTTGCGCGCATGATCCCGCGACCACCCGAGAGCACAAAGGCCGAGAGCGCACTCTGCGGTGCGAAAAACAGCCCGGGGACGATGGCTCCCTGCTCCTGCCATTCGCCGAGCAACGACGTGTAGGCCGGGCCGACCTCAGCCAGCGCGGTCAACATCTCGACGCTAACCTGCTTGCTGCGGGCGGTCTCGATCGAAAATTTGGCATCGGCCGCCTGCAACGTCAGGTCGCCATTCGACCGGCCGAGGAGAACGAAATCTGGATTTTGCAACGACCGCTTCGAGGCGAGGTGAGCCACCAGCGGCAACGCGTCGAGCCGGATAACGTGATCGATCCGGTGCGCACCTCCCCCGGGGAGCGCAATCTCGACTCCGACCAGCGAGTCGACGTGATCCGAGACGATGTCGCTCCAGCGTGCGCCGATCATGCCGCTGCAGCCGCCCATATCGGCCAGGCCCATGAGGCGCCGGTCGAGCAGAGCCCGAATCAACGATCCACCGGGTAGCGCACCGGAACGAAGATCACCGTCGGTTTTTGGTTTGGCTGCGAAGCTCAAGGGTTCAATGTTGTCGATTCACGAGTCGAATTCCATGCGGTCGCAAGCATAGCAATTGCCGTCGGCCTTTCCGTAGCATAGGCCGCTCTGGTAAAACCGTATGGCTGTCATAGCCTTCTCGAGTCGGCCCGATCGATTCGTATCCTGCAGGAGCTCAATGTTATGGTCGCGGTTCAGCCGTACCCCACTGCCACGTCCGCTGCCGCCACCGGGGCTCAGCTCGTCATCGAATCGCTCGAAAACCACGGTGTCGACACCGTCTTCGGCATTCCCGGCGTGCATACGCTGGCGCTTTACGATGCCTTGCACGACTCCTCGATCCGCCATGTGCTCGCCCGGCATGAGCAGGGCGTCGGCTTTATGGCCGATGGCTATGCCCGCGCCACCGGGAAGCCCGGCGTTGCGGTGGTCATCACCGGCCCCGGCGTTACCAATATCGCAACCGCGGTCGGTGAGGCGTACACCGATTCGTCACCGCTGCTGGTGATCTCGTCGAATGTCGAGAGCGCCTATCTCGACGATATGCGCGGCAATCTTCATGACTTAAAGGATCAAATGGCAGTCATGAAAGCGGTCACCAAATGGAATGCCCGAGTGACCGGTGCACACGATGTGACCGGCGTGATGGCCGAGGCGTTCGACCGTCTGAGCTCGGGGCGGCCGCTCCCGGTTCATGTCGAAATACCGCTGGATGTGCTCGACCAGCAAGCAGAAGGCATCGCCCCCTCACGCGAGCCGTTCATTGTCGTGCCCGAGCCGTCCAGCGCCAAAATCGACCTGGCAGCCGCGCTGCTGGCCGGCGCTCAGCGGCCGTTTATCTACGCGGGCGGCGGAGCGGTTTCTTCCGGCTCCGCTCCGTTCGTGCGGCAGCTGGCCGAGCGATTGAGGGCGCCGGTGCTCACCTCGATCATGGGCAAGGGCGCGATTCCAGAAGACCATCCGCTTTCGCTCGGCGCACTCTGGTCGACCGGAAATGTGGTCGACGACTATCTGAAGCGTGCCGACGTCGTCATCGTCATTGGTTCCAAGCTGGGCGCGCAGGCGACCGACATGTTCCAGATGACCCTGCCGGAAAACCTGATTCGCGTCGATATCGATCCGCGCGAGATGCATCTCAATCTCCAGCCCTCCACACCGCTGCTCGGCGATGCGGCGTTGGTGAGCGAACGGTTGGTCGCGGCGCTCTCGGATGCGGGCGAGCTCTCCGGCGTCGATCAGACTGCCGAGGCCATCGCCGTACGCAATGCGGCCGAGTCGGATGCCTGGTTCGCCGAGCGGCGAAACTACATTGACGCGCTGCGCCGGGCGATCCCGCGGGACGGCATTCTCAGCACCGATATGACCATGATGAGTTATGTCGCGTGCGGCCTCTATCCGGTCTACGAGCCGCGCACCTTCTTTTTCCCGAGTGGATTCGGCACGCTGGGTTTCGCGCTGCCCGCCGCCATCGGCGCCAAGATTGGGCGACCGGAAGCCAGCGTGGTTGCCGTCGTAGGAGACGGCGGATTCCAGTACACCATGGGCGATCTTGGGTGTGCGGTGCAGGAGCGCCTTGGGCTGCCGATCGTGATCTTCAATGACTCGGCCTACTCTGCCGTCAAGCACGCGCAGAAGGAGGAGCGGGACGGCCGCTATCTGGCGGTCGATCTGGTCAATCCGGACTACGTCAAGCTGGCCGATGCCTATGGCATCCCTGGCATGCGCGCAAATTCGCCGGAAGAGTTGGAGCGAGAGGTGAAGCTCGCCTTCGCCCGCGAACTGCCAACGATCATCGACGTGCCGATCGCCCCCTGGGTCTAGTCCGCGCTACTCCGCAATGTCCGTAGTGCAGGATCTCCGTGTCCTGTACTACGCCGGCGGGGACGACGAATCCAAACGCAAGAGACGCTCGACGCGCCGCGGTTGCAGAATTGCGACCGCGGCGCTCCCTACGCCAAGCACAAGCAGCAGGCGGCCCAGCCAATCCCAGCCGTCGATGCCGTATACGATCTCGATCCGTGTGCCCGGCGTCTCGGACGTAACGACCATATACCCCTGGTCGTCCTTGCTGATCGTAGTCTGCTTACCATCGACCGTAGCGGTCCAGCGGGGAAACCAATTGCGGCGGATTTCGAATGTCGTCGCGGGCGCGGAAACCACTGCCGCGTAGCGCTGATTGTCAACCTCGATGGAGGTCGTCTCGGCGCCATCCGCGGTGATGATCGGCGTCGGGTTCTCGACCAGAAACACGCTATAGGCCGAGCCTTGCAAGATCGGCTGCAGCAACGGCGACGCCAGCGCGGCCTGGAGCATTTGCTGGCTGACGACTACCGCACCGATGCCGTGCGCCTGGAGATACCCGTTATCGAGGGTCGATGCCGGATCGGGATAGGCATGCTCGGTCTCCGGATCGTATTGCCCGAAGTGATCGGTTTGCCAATACCAAAGCCAGTCATTGAAGAAAAACGGCCGGTCGCTCCATTGGAACGACCAGAACTGATCGTGCCACGACAGCATGCTGCCGAGAACCAGGATCGCGGTGCCAGGTTCAGCACGGGCATCGGCAAGCTCGACCGCCTCTTGTTGATCCAGAAAATAGGACTCACCTGTCATCAGAACGGGATACATCCCACGGTCGCTCGCGTGAATCGGCGTCGAGTCCAGCACTACATAGAGCAGCAGCGCTGCTATCGCCGTAGCCAGCATGCCCAGATTCACGATGGCGATTCGGTAACGCTTGGCAAGTCGCGCCGCGATCGTCAAGATCGCATAGACCCCGAGCGCTGCGAGATAAATGGCCAGCGCCCGCTGAAACGGCATCAACCGGACGGCCTCGAGCTGTTCGATATGGGGCCCGGGCGTCAAGTCGCTGAGCAGAATCGTCATCAGCACATGCGCCGCCAACGTAAATGCGACCAGACGCCCTACGGCCAGCTGTTTCAGCGCGAACACGGAAATCAGCCCGGCGATCGCCAGCACGAAGATCGGCCCCGAAACCGCACTGATGGAGGCATGCCAGTAGTCGCCGAACGAGCCGTACTTCTGGTAGACGACGAAGTAATACAAATCCTGAAAACGGAGAATCGCGATCAGAAGGGGAGCCGTCACCAGCCCAGCGATCGTCACGATGACGACCGCGATCGTCGCCTTTCCCCGGATCGCCAGCCGCCGGTCCGATTCCCACGCCAGACAGACGAGTGTTCCCACGGCGACGGCCCCGAGGGGAAGAAACGAGCGCACATTCGTATAGACCGCAAAAGACGCGACGATCGCCGCAGCGGCGCCCCAGCGCGCCGAACGCGCACGGATGGCCCGCCAGGCAATCGGCAAGAAGAGCAGCACGGCCACCATGGCGAGAAAACTGCTGACCAATCCCCAATCGACCAGCTCCATATAACCGCCCGACCACCACCAACCTCGCGCCGAAAGGTGAAACGCGAGCGCCAGCACGCCCACTCCGAGCGGGAGCTTGTCGAGCTGGGCGAGCAGCAGGAACCCAGCGGCCGGCAGCAGGAAGATCACGATAATGGCGATCTTGTGCGCCGCCATCATCGGCAGCGTACCCAGGAATAGCGCCCAGATTCCGGTCTCGAACGCGGGGGCGCCGAGCGGATAGAACTCGACCGGATAGCCACCCTGGTGGGCTGAGATCCAGCGAAGCAACTCGCCATCGAGCAGCGCGTGACGCAACAGATCGGCGCGGGTCGCATGGAACGGGTGATCGACACCGCCGAAGGTCTTCACGATGCGCACGGTCGTGCCATCGGCGCGAGCGACCGTGCTCCAGAGATCGAACGCGCCCAGGCGGTGGAACACCCAGAGTGAAATCACCAACAAAACGACGACCCAACCCGCATCGATCGCGCGAGCGGTGCGCGGCCGGGATGCCAAGTTGCCCGAACGGTTCATGCGGGAGGCTGCTCGTCGGCCGGTTCGACAGCTTCTTTGTCGCTCGGTGTCAGCGCCAGCCAGAAGAGCGCCAGCACTCCAACCACCACCACTGTGATGCTAGACCAGTAGACGATATCGAGCGCGGTCTCATTGCCGATGTCCGGCAATCCCTTGTGGAATGCGTTCCAGATATACGGCGCAGACCGGCGGATGTGGTAATAGGGCGTTATCGCAACGAGCTCACTCCCCCAACGCAGATACCAAAGCAGCAGCGCGCTAAGCGCTGCCCATATGAGCACCCGTGCCGTCAGTAGATGGTTTCGCTCGAATCGCTGTCGCATCCTCAGGCTCGCGCTAGTTCTGAATGATGTGCCAATACGGAATGACATTCCGCGTGTAGATGATCAGGTTCATAAACACCAACCCGCAAACGATGAGCGCTCGCCCAATTGGTTGCAGTCGCACCGGTAAGAGCGTCCGTCCTCCCACCAGCACCAGAATGGCGAATGCGTTGACGATCGGGAAGAAATACCGTGCCTGCGTGAGCGCAAACTCGGTGCCGAACTGCACCACCGCCAGATATGCGGTCACAACGGCCACCAGGAACGTCAGCATGCCGATCGCCTGGGCTCGATCCGGCATCTCGAAGCCGAGCGGGCCGGAGTCGCGGCCGTCGCGCCACTTCCAGGCGGAAAGCAGGGCAAACATGGCGAGCCCGATCAGTCCAGCGACGATCGGCGCGGCGATGGACCAGAGGAAGCTGCTGTCGAGATGGATTCGGCGCCAACCGAATTCGCCCCAGGTCTCCTTCCAGCGCATCCAGACGAATGCTCGATCGAAGAGCATGCCGGTAAATGTTCCACCGGGCTTGTTCCACGGCGATTGCAATGTGCGAATTTGCTCGAACGCGTCCAGGTTGCCATAGGTTCGGTAAAAGAAGAGATACCAGGGGAGCACCAGCACCCCACCAACCGCAGCGGCCACGATGCCCTTCGGAATCCATTCCTTCACATTGCTGAGACCGCAGGTCAGAGCGATTGCCAGTGCGATCGCCGGAATGATGAAGATCGAATTGCTCTTGGTCAGCAACGCCAGACCGAGCGCCGCCCCGACCCAGGCGCAGGTCACATAGTCGAAACCATGCCGGATACCGCGCGCGAGCAAATAGATCACCAGACTGACAAACGCGATTCCGGCGATATCGTTGTTGACCATCGCACTCTCGTACGAGACCTGCGGCTGAAATGCCACAAACGCGGGCACCGTCATCAGCAAAAAGCGGTCGTTCGGAAAGAGCTGGCGGGTGGTCAGAAAGGCCAGCAGGATGATGGCAAGTCCGAAGGGAATCGCCAGCGCCCGCAGGAGATACTGCATCGACTCTGGCGAGAGCGACGCTCCGGCGCGCGCGAAGGGCGCCAGTAGCGCGTAATAAAGAGGCGGGTGGTTCGCGGCGTATTGTGTTCCGGCCGGAAATTGCCCGATAAATCCCCAGTTTGCCGCCCGAAAGGGGTCATCGAGCCAGCGCGGGTTCTCCGGCTCACAGGGCGACCAGTCGAGGATGAACTGGCAATACCGGTAATAGTAGGCAGGAAGGATATCGCCCTTCCAGGTCGAGAACTCGGTATTGGTCAGCCGCCCGGAAGAATCCAGACAATGCTGCCCGCGGTCGGTCGGGCACCGAAAGAGGGTCGGCACGCGATGATCGGTGGCAACCGTTTCCACATAGTTGAAGTGAGCCACCTCGTCATGCCCGCTGAACGGTGGAAAGACGAGGACCGTCAACGCCTGCTTGGCAATGAAAACGACCAGCAGAACCAGCAGGAACCGGCCGACGGTGGATTGAGCGAAGCCGGCGAGCGAGTGTTTCCCTGAACGCGATCCCGACGAGACGGTGGCCGCCTCGTCGGGGATCGGGAAATCGTCGAGCCGGATGGGCCGCTCAGCGGCTTCCACCGCTAGTGACCAGCGGCCGCTGCGGGTTTCCGGACCTGCTTGATCTCGTGGTACTCCTTCTCGGCATTGACCTGATCGAGATCGTGCCGCTCACCGAGAATGTTCTCGGCGGCCAGCAATCCGGTTTCGATGGAATGATCGGTGTTGTTGTAGCGGAAGGTACCGTAACGCCCGATGATTTGCAGGTTCTCGAACTGGTCGATGAACGCCTTGATCTTTTCCAGCGGCGCCTCGTATCCCATCACATAGGAGGGATACGCCCTTGGCGCCCGGATGGTGAAGCCACCGATGACCTCGGAACGGTCGATGAATTTCAAGTCATCGACCAGATGGCCGACCGCGTTTTCGACCAGCTCTTCTTCGCTCATCTCCCAGATGTGGTCGCCAAAGGAGCAAAAATATTCGATGACCAGCGACGTGTAGTCGTCGCCCGGCACCATGGCCGAGCTCCAGTTTTTCGGCTCGTGGAACCGGCCGAACAGGATGCGCTTGTCATGGACATAGAGCCAGGTGTCGGGTGTCACCTGCTTGCGTTTGAGCATGAGATTGACGGTGATGATGTTGCGGAAGGTTAGCGAATCGGCCGCGGCCAGCACATCGGCCGGCGCTTTCGGCTCCATGATCTTCGCCAGCACCGTCAGCGGGATGGACGAGATGTAGTTGGTCGCTTCGATCCGCTCTGGGCCGTTCTCGGTTTCGACCGTCACGCCCGTTACCCGGTTGCCCTCGCGATGGACCGTGGTAACCCCTGCGCCGAGGCGAACCTCGTTGCCCATGGCGGTGATCTTGTCGGTCATCCGCTCCGAGAGCCGGCCGAAGCCATATTTCGGATACATGAACTCATCGATCAGCGAGACGACCTCGCCCTTCGAGGGAATGACAGCATCCTTGACAGCCGTTACCAGGGACATCCCCTTCGACCGCTGAGCCACCCAGTCGCCGCTCATTTGATCGCAGGGGAGCCCCCAGACCTTTTCAGAATAATTCTTGAAAAAGAGTTTGAAGAGGGTCGGACCGAACTGGTCGATATAGGCGTCCTGCATCGATTCGATCTCGGTCGGGCGTACCTTCTTCTGAATGCGGGTGCGGCCATAATCGGCCATTGCTTGCGCTGCCGTGATCGGACCGATCGCCTTCAGCGCATTGCTGATCTTGAGCGGGTAATCGACAAACTTGCCATCGAAATAGATGCGGCTGACCCGATTTACCCAGAGCAGCTCCTCGCCGATGACTTCTTTGAAGATGTCATTGAGTCGGTCGTTTTTGGTAAACCAGCGGTGACCGCCGATATCGAACTTGAACTCGCCGTATTCGGTGTCGCGCTTGATCGTGCGGGCTAAACCGCCCACGAAGGGCGCGCGCTCCACGACGGTCGCCTGCACGCCGGCTTTGGTCAGCACATATGCCGAGCAGAGCCCGCCGGGCCCGGCCCCCATGATGAGGGTGTCGCGCGGTTCGGCTCCCTCACCGCTATGCCCGTTACTCGAAACTGGCATTCGTTCGCATTCCTCCAAAATGTGCTGATCGACTTTGCTATCGAGAAGTCACGTTCGAACGCTCCGGTCTGCCCTCGGGGGCAGGTGACTCCTTCGAGCAACGTTCTCGCGGAGCAGCACGTAAGGGTATACCACCCTCTGCTTCCCTATGCATTCCCCAAACGTCGTAGTGCGAGCTGGCTACTCTTCGTTGGCCCCCCACGTGAAGTGGTTGTTGAGCAGGAAATTCCAGATGGCCGCGGCGCCGGCGCCGAATAAGTTCGCCACAAGGTAATGCATGTCCGCCTCGGTGACGAGCGCCCTGAGGATGATCACATTGATGACCAACCCGATCAGATTGATGGGGAAGTATTTGGCGATGCGATGAACGAGCGGTCCGCTGCCGCGATCATGCCAGGTCCAATGCTCGTTGAGCACGAATGTCACGATCATCGAGGTAAAGATAGCGATGGTGGAAGAAAGAATGAGATGCGAACCGAAGCCCTGATGGAGCAGGAAGAGCATTCCTTGATTCACGCCCAGACCGACGGCCCCGACCACCAGAAATTTCTGGAAACGGCGCGCAAGCACCCAGGCGCGGGCCGCGGGTTGCGGCCAACTTTCAACCGAGAACATCGTGCTCGCTGACCCCCCTCGAAGCAACAGCGTGCGGGCCCGTGAGGCTCGGGAATCGACCAGCATCCTCTGGACGTATCCAACGAAAACCATACCATGCGCCCGAACGCAGCGCTGAGTTTCCGTCACCCTCGAGCGAGGCATTTTGGACGACCGGCGAATGGCTCAACATCGTGGAGTCTCCTCGTCACGCAGCGCAGCCAGCGCACCCAAAAGCTGCGTATCGCCCGACGCATCGAGCTGCGTTTGCGACACAGTTTCTCCGTCGATGATGTCGATGATCGCATCTGGATCGGTCTGGCGAATTTCGACATCCGGCGCGACGCCAACCTTCCAGGCGAGATCTCCGTCCGGCGTCAACCAGAACGACGTACCCAGCGCCAGGGCCGAACCGCCGTCCAGCGAAAAGGTCGAGACAACCGTACCAGTCCCATAGGTGCGCTCACCGATGACCTCGGCCCGGCCGTTGTCGCGCAACGACCCGGCGATCATCTCGGCCGCGGAGGCCGATGCCCGATTGACCAGCACGACCAGCGGCACATCCAGCGCCGCCCCATCGTTGCCGATCGTATCGACCGGCGATTCGTCGCCGTCGCGATCCTTCTGGATATAGACAGTCGTTCCTTCCGGCATGAATTGGCTGGCGACCGTGAGCGCCTCGCTCACGAGCCCACCCGGGTTGTTACGCAAATCGAGCACGATCCCAGTGGCGCCGCCGGCGACAACTTCTTTCAGCGCCTCGTTGAGCTGCTTTCCAGAGTCTGCCGAAAACTCATGCAGCTGCACCAGCGCAACGCCATTTGGCAGCATCGCCCAGGTGACCGGATCCAGATCGATCAGGGCGCGCACGACCGTAATTTGCAGCAAATCGGAGACGCCATCGCGCTCGATGGTCAATGTCACCGGTGTTCCCGCATCGCCGCGCAGGTGCATCGTTACCTCGGCATCGGTCATGCCAAGGGTCGGAATGCCGTCGATTTCGACGATAACGTCGCCCGGCAGGAGACCTGCCTCCTCGGCAGGGGAATCTTTGATCGGGGCAACGATCACCGGCTCGCCATCCTGATATTCGATGCTGATCCCGAGCCCGACCAGCTCGCCAGAAAGCGCGGCGCGAAAGGCCGTAGCCTCGTCTGGATCGAGAAACGTGGAATGCCCGGTATCGCCCAGACTCGCCACCATCCCGTGGGCCGCTCCATAGAGGAGCGCTTCGTCATCGACCGCGCTCGGATCGGCGAACTTGTCGTGAATGAGATCCCACACCTGTTGCAAGGTGCCGAATCCCGGCTGATCGCTAATCGAGCTCGAGGCATCCGTGCTGCCGGGTCCGACAACCTCGCCGGTGAGGATGCCCGCGAGGAAGACACTGGTGATCAGAACGATGAGACCCAGGCGCGCAACGGCCCGGCGATGCGAGCTGCCCGATGGCCGGCGCGGCGGTTCAGGAGGCGAAAGGTCCATTGGCAATGCAGTCCAAAGCGATAACAGGCAACCGATCGAACGCGGCCGTTCGACGAACGTTGCATGAGTGTACGCTTGCCGCCATCCGAAGGTTCCCAATTGGGAACCTTAGCCAACCGGAGTCGTGCTACATGCCACCAAAAAACCCAGACCAGCTCGTCGAATTCACTTTTCTCCTGAAAGGCGTCGACTACCCAGTACAGGAGCGCCGCGGCGCCATCGTGCACGAGGCCTTTCATGTCGCGTTGCCGACCGAATTCACTGCCGGGCACCGCCTGGTGTTCCGCACCCTCGATGGACGCGAGATCTACCCTGACAACTTTCTGGGCGATCTGATCGATCATCTGAGAGTCGATCGGATCGAGACCTTCGCGGAACCGATCCCGGAAGTCGCTGGCGACTGGCGCAATATCGGGTTCGACCATCTGGCGATTTCGGTCGAGGATCGGCCGGGCGCCCGCGATTTCCTGCGGGAAGTCGTCCAGATGAAGGTCATGCGCGACGATCCGCACCTGACCGTGCTCACCACCGGCCCCACCACCATCATGCTCTTCGACACTGGTGAGGGCGGCCCCCTCTCCACCGGCGGCGCATCACGGTGGCATCATCTCGGCTTCGTGGTCGACGATCTGGCCGCCGCCTACGCCCATCTCCAGAAAAATCGAGACCGATTGATCAGCGATTTCACCATGCTGGAGCGGGACGAGCGCTGGAGTCTCTATTTCTTCTACCGAAACGGAGATGTCACCTTCATGTTCCAGTTCTCGGAGGTCAAGGAAGCCGATCGGGGCATCACCGATCCATCCCGCGCCGATTTCGCGACCTACCTGTTCGATTACGCCAAGCGACCATACGGCGTCCAATGGGAGCTCGAGCTGGCGGGCAGCGAATCCCGATGACCCAGTCCGAACCGCCACGCCGGCTGATCATCCTCGACGATTCGGGCAACGCGCCCGCCAACTATTCCCCGGCTGTGCGGGTCGGCAATCAGGTCTTCGTGGCTGGCATGATCAGCATGCGCGACGGAGAGATCGTTGGGCTGGGCGACATCGTCGCGCAAACCCGGCAAGTGCTTGACCACGTCGAAACAGCGCTCCAGCGAGCCGGATCCGCATTTGGCGACATCGTCCGATATCGAATCTATCTGACCGATATGAGCGATCTTGCCGGCGTCCGCTCGGTGCTGAACGAACGCTTCGGATCGATTCGCCCCGCCGGCACCCTGGTCGCGGTCAGCTGCCTCGTGCATCCGGATCTGAAGATCGAAATCGACGCCGATGCAATCGTTGGCAGCGCACTAGAATCTTGAATTCCGAAAGGCGGCGACCCGGTCCTGCCATCCTAACGAAGGGAGAGTCTCCTGGCCGCAGCGAGTGCCTCCGAGGAATCAGGCTTCAATGAGCGACCGGAATTTCCCGGCAATTGGCTCGAGCCAATTGCCGGGGTACCAGAAGTAGGTGCGATGATGACGAGACAACGCATATCGTCCGGAGGTCCTTTCGAAAAGATCGGGGGCTATTCTCGCGCCGTTCGGGTCGGTGACCACATTTACGTTTCCGGCTCGACCGCGGTCAAGGACGGCAAGGTCGTCGGTCCCGGCGATGTGGCCGCACAAACACGCCAGACCCTGTCGACGATCTCCGATGCGCTCGAGCACGCCGGCGCAACCCTGGAAGATGTCGTTCGTTACCGGATCTATTTGACGAACATCGCCGACAGTGCCCAGGTGCTCCCCATCTTCGGTGAGTACTTTGGGGAGATTCGTCCGGCCGGCACCCTGGTAGCCGTCTCTGCGCTGATCGCTCCCGAGATGATGATCGAGGTCGAGGTCGACGCCATCGCCGGCAGCGCCTCCACGACGGACGACTAAGGATTTCTACTGCCACTAATGCGAAACGGGCTGTCTGGAACATCCAGACAGCCCGTGCTTCGTCCAATCGATGCAAGGCCTATGCGGGAACCCGGGATGCGAACCCGACCGGGGTACGCCAATCGGCAAAGGCGCGCTCGGTGCCGCGCAAGGCCGCCTCGAACACCCGCTCGAGCTCCCGGGTAATGGGTCCAATAGCGCCGTCTCCGACCGTATACCGGTCGACGGAGACGATCGGCGATATTTCAGCGGCGGTGCCGCAGAGGAACGCCTCGTCTGCCATATAGAGCTCGGTGCGGTCGACCACGCGCTCTTCCACGGAAATACCCAGCTCCTCCCGCGCCAACGTCAGCAATGCGTCGCGCGTGATGCTCTCCAGAATTCCCGAGGTCAGATCCGGGGTGATCAGCCTGCCATCCCGCACGAACATCACGCAGGCGCCTGGTCCTTCGGCAACCTTGCCATGCGTATTCAGGATGATGGCGGTGTCGTACCCATCCGCCGCGGTCTCCTGCCGGGCAAGCTGACCGTTGCGATAGTTGGAAAGGTTCTTGACCCGCGGCGGCATGACATCCTCGGAGATGCGCCGCCACGAGCTGACCTTGGCATTCATGACCTTGTCCGACCCAAGATGTGTTGGCATGGGACGTGTGATGATCTGGAGTGTGGTTTGCACGTCCAGACTGTCATAGCGGGTGGAATACGTGTTGGCGGTATAAGCCAGCGGGAAGAAGTAGGTATCCCGCGTGCAGTCGTTCTTGCGCGCCAGCTCGACCGTAGCGTCGATCAGATCGTCGATCGAATAGTTCAGATCCAGGTGGACCAGCTTCATCGACCGCTTCAGGCGCTCGAGATGCTCGCGCAGGCGGAAAATGTAGAGCTCGCCGTCGCCGGCATTCCAATAGCCCCGGATCCCCTCGAAGACGGCGCCGATCGTCGACCATCCCATCTCGGAGACGTGCACCGTTGCCTCGTCCCAAGGTGTGATCGAGCCGTTGAACCACAGATACGACGGATGATTTGGGGCCATGTACGTGCTCCTGATGCCTGGCGTCATTGCCACGAGTTCGACAAATCTCGGCCACGAGTGCCGGAATTTCGAAGCGTACAGGCAAGAACGCCGGGATGGCCAATGGTCATCCCGGCGTCTCGATAGCCGTGCTATCAGGCTGACTGCATGCTATTCCGCCGGACGGGTGTCCGTAGTGACGTGTCGCAGCATATTGACGTAGATGTTGCCGTCCGGAACCTTCTGGCCATATTGATTGACCTCGACATTCTGGACCCAAGGCTTGTAGACGTCCTGGTCGAGTCGGAAGACGAGTGGCATGTAGCCCACGTCCTCCTGGATGATCTTCTCGGCCTGAGCGTAGATCTCGAGCCGAGCCTCGGGCGTCGGAGCTTCCTTGCCCTGGATGACCAGATCGTCGAACTCCGCGTTCGACCACGCTTGGCGCTTGCCCGACGCCTTTTGGCTATAGAACATGTCGCCATACATGTTGTCTGGATCCGGATAGTCCATCCACCAGCGGATGAAGACGAGCTGCCATTTGTTCTCGGTGAGCTGGGGCGTGAAGTTGGACTGCGGCACCGGGTTGATCTTGACGTCCATACCCAGGTTTTGCTTGAGCTGGTCGACGATGTCATTCGCCATGATATCGGCGTTGTAGACCTCTTCCTCAGCGCGCATCCACATGTTGATCTCGGGCCAGTTCTCGCCGCCCTCGAACTCGGTTCCAACCAGCGACGCCATCGCCAACTCAGGATCGTAGTTCTGGATCTCGGTGAGGGCCGGATCGTCGAGGAATCCGAAGACGCCTTGCGGCACCATGCAATACGCCGGGGAAACCAATCCATTGGTCACCGTGACCAGGCGATCGCGATCGATCGCGTGGCTCAGCGCCTTGCGGACTTCGAGCTTGTCGAACGGCGGGATGCCGTTGGATGGCAGGATCATCCAGAGGCCAGGATAGACATAGGGCGAAAGCAGCGCGGCCTTGTCCGGATCATCGAGATACCGGGCATAGTCGGCTGCCGGGAGGATCGACCAGTCGAGCTGTTGATCGCCCTCACCCTCTTCGAAGAGGAGCACCTCATTCGCCGCTGGGTAAAGCGGAGCATGGTACGTTGCGATGCTGATGTTCTCGGCGTCCCAGAAACCAGGGTTGCGCTCCATATTCCACCCGACATCCGGGGTCCAATCGACCAGGTTGAACGGGCCGTTTGACACCAGGGGTACATCGCCACCGAGCGCCCATTTCTCCGCGTATTTCTCGACTTGCCACTTGGGAGCAGGCCAGGCAGCCTGATATGCCGCTTTCAGCGGGAACCCACCGCGGGGACCTTCGCACGTGACTTCGAGGGTCCAGTCGTCGATCGCCTTGAGCCCGAGATCGTCGGCCGTCGCTCCGGCGCCGGTGTTGTACGACTGGGCGTTCTTCACATCGAAGAAGAAGCTTGCATACGGAGCGGCAGTGTTCGGATCGAGCTGGCGCGCCCACGAGTAGACGAAGTCACCGGCCGTCACTGGCGTGCCATCCGACCACCCTGTGTTGTTCTGTCGAATATGGAACGTCCAGACCGAGGCGTCCTCATTGGACTCCCAGGTCTCTGCCCAGCCCGGCGCCGGGTTCAGATCGGCATCGAACGTCGTGACGCCCTCGAACGCATTGGTATCGGCATTGCAATAAAGATCGGCATTGAAGTCGAATGAGGTCGGGTTCGTTCGGTACCCACGCTGGTAGAAGATCTGGGGAACCTCGTCCGCGCCGGTGCCGGCCGCTGGTGAGGCATCCTGCGCGGCGACAGAGACTCCGCGGGCGGCCAGCGTAGCCGTAGCGGCTGCGACCCCGATCGCCTTGAGCGCGGCACGCCGGCTCAATTTGCCACTGAGCACATCGGCTCGAATCTGGGCAAGCTGTGTATCGAGCTGAGACTGTTCGGTCATCCGGAAGTACCTCCTGAATCTACCGTTTCTCGTCCCCCGGCAAACGTGTCGGGGGTTTCAAACAGTTCGATCGCGCCTATCGTGTTGCTGTTAGGTTTCCGATTCTAGCAAAACTTCACCAGCGTTCACAGGGCGCGTCCGTTCCGTTCGCCTGTATCGTGCATTCCACTCCTCACCCCGGCGCGAACCGCCCACCAAGCGGTCAGGCGTAATGGCAGGCGACGAAGTGATTCACCTCCTTTTCTTCCAAGAGTGGTTCTTCGATGGCGCAGTTGGGTTGGGCAATAGGACAGCGCGGGTGGAACCGGCAGCCGCTCGGCGGGTTGGCCGGACTCGGAACATCCCCCTCCAAAATGATGCGATCGCGCGAGCGGCCGGGAGCCGCAACCGGGATCGCGGAAATGAGCGCCTTCGTATAGGGATGCTTCGGATTCTCGGTAATGGTGCGGGCATCGCCGATCTCGACCAGCTTGCCGAGATACATCACCCCGATGCGGTCCGCGATATGCGCCACGACCGCCAGATTGTGCGCGATGAAGAGATAGGTCAGGTTGTATTGCTCCTGGAGCTGCTTCATCAGGTTCAGCACTTGAGCCTGAATCGACACGTCCAGCGCCGACACCGGCTCATCGCAAATCACCAGTTCGGGACCCAATGCCAGCGCTCGGGCGATACCGATCCGCTGCCGCTGGCCACCAGAAAATTCATGCGGATAGCGATTGGCAAAATAGGAATTGAGCCCGACTTCCCGGAGCAACTCGTAGACGCGTTCTTGCCGGTCCTTTTTCGAACCCCATTTGGCGACATTCAACGGCTCGGAGATCACGGACGACACCGTCATGCGCGGATCGAGTGAGGCCGACGGGTCCTGGAAGATCATTTGCAAATACCGGCGATAAGGGCGCATTTGCTTGCCGCCGAGTTTGCCGATCTCGTCTCCCTTGAACCTGATCGATCCTGCGGTTGGCTCGTAGAGCCGCACGATCGTCTGTCCGAGCGTGGTCTTACCGCAACCGGACTCGCCCACCAGCCCTAACGTTTCGCCCTTGCGGATCGAAAACGACACATCGTCGACCGCGTGAATGACGAGTGGGCGGCCATGCAAGAGCCCACCGCCGATCGTGAAATGCTTTTTGACATTGGTGAGCTGAAGGATCGGCTCCTCTTCCGGTGAGTGCACGCTGGGGATATCTTCCGTTTGCACTACGTTCTCGACGGTCATGACGTCGTCACGTCGGTGAGCGGGCGGGCCGTTTCGTCCGTCGACCCAGGGAACCAGCAGGCCGCCTTGCGATTGACGCCGACCGGAGCTAGCGGAGGCGACTCAGAACATTTCGCCTGGCGACGTGAGCAGCGTGGCGCGAATCGGCATCCGGCCGGCGGGTTGAGCAAATCCGGTGGCAACCCGGCTATGGGCACCAGCTTTTCTTTGACTGCGGCACCCAATACCGGGATCGATGAGAGGAGCCCGACCGTATAGGGGTGTTGTGGCGAGGTGAACAGATCCTGTGCGCTCGCTTCTTCCACCACCCGGCCGGCATACATCACGACTACGCGCTGGCAAACTTCGGCAACCACACCGAGATCGTGGGTAATCAGGATGATGGCCGTGCCGAAGTCTCGATTCAGCCCCGCCATCAGATCGAGAATCTGAGCCTGAATGGTGACATCGAGCGCGGTGGTCGGCTCGTCCGCGATAAGTACTTTGGGGTTGCATGCCAGCGCCATGGCGATCATCACGCGCTGTCGCATCCCGCCGGAGAACTGGTGGGGGTAGGCATGGAAGCGGTCTTCGGCGCCCGGAATTCCGACGCGCTTCAGCAGGTCGATCGCTCGCTCCTCGGCTTCCTTCTTGCTCAGTCCGAGGTGGAGGGTCAGCGGCTCGCAGAGCTGGTTTCCCACGGTATAGACCGGATTGAGCGAGGTCATCGGATCCTGAAAGATCATGGCGATGTCATTGCCACGCACTTTTCGGAGCGCTGAATCGTCCAGCGTCACCAGATCGCGCTCGGTATCCCCGACGCGCAATAGAATCTGCCCGCCGACGATCTTTCCCGGGGGACTGGGAATGAGCCGCATGATGCTGAGCGACGTCACACTCTTGCCGCACCCCGACTCGCCGACGATGCCGAGCGTCTCGCCGGCGCCGACGCTGAACGACACATCATCGACGGCAGAGACGACTCCGGACCGCGTAAAGAAATACGTCTTCAGATTGCGAACTTCGAGGACCGGCGCCTCTCCATTCGCCGGCCGCGGAGCGGCCTGAATGTCGGTGTGGGTTACAGTCATCGTCGTCCTGTTTCGGGTCGTCCCAGTTGCGGGGGTTTCCTGGCGTCCAGCGCCGGCGTAAGGTTAGTCATTGGCTTTCGGATCGAGCGCATCGCGCAACCCATCGCCCAGGAAGGTAAAGCCGAGCATCACCAAACCGATGGCGATGACCGGGAAAATGAGCATATGTGGCGTGCTGATGATATCGGCCGGGGTGCTGGCCGCGCCCACCATCTGCCCCCAGCTGGCCTGGGGTGGTTGGATGCCGACGCCGACAAAGCTCAACGCGGCTTCGATAAAGATTGCGGTCGGGATGCCGAAGGTTGCCGCCACGATGATGGGCGTGAGGCTATTGGGCAACAGGTGCCGCATGATGATGTGCGCGCCTCCGGCGCCAGCCACGCGTGACGCTTTGACATATTCCTGCTCGCGCAAGGTCAGGAACTGCGCGCGTATCAATCTGGCCTCGGTCGTCCACCCGATTAATCCGATTCCCAGAATGATGTTCGTCAGACTCGGACCGCGGGCATTGACGAACAGCATCACCAGGAGCACCTGGGGGATGGTGTAAATCACATCGACGACGCGCATCAGCACGGTATCGGTAATCCCGCCATAGAAGCCGGCAATCGACCCGAGGGGAATGGCAATGCAGAGAATAAGCGTATAGGACGCCAGACCGACCATCAGAGAAACCCGCGAGCCCCACATCAGTCGGCTGAAAATGTCACGGCCGTTCTTGTCGAGTCCCATCGGCCAGGTCCAGCTGGGCCCCATGCGCGCCACGCGCACGTCCACCACTTCGCTTTGCCCGTACGGCGCGAGGATCGGGGCAAGGATGGCCATCAACACGAAGAGCGAAACGATGATGAGACCGATCAACGCCAGCCGGTTCCGACTGAGCCGCCGAAACGCGTCGACCCAGAGATTCGAATGGGGCCGGGTCCACTCTTCCCCGCTCGCTCCGAGCTGCTCCAGCGCATTGGAATCAGCATCCGTAAACGGCGGGTTGATCGCCTGGCCAGCTCCCACGACAGCCGGATTCGCGGTATCGAGATGATCGGCGGATGGGGCCATCGTTGCTCCGGGGTCGCTTGCCTAGTACCGAATACGGGGATCGATGAACGCGTTGACGATATCCACGAGGATATTCATCAACGCCAGGAAGATCCCGTAAATGAGCACCACCGCCATGATCATCGGCTGGTCTTTGGTGAGCATGCTCTGGACATAGAACTTGCCCATCCCGGGGATGTTGAAGACCTGCTCAACGAAGAAGGTACCAGTGCCGATTGCGGCGAAGATGGGCCCAATGATGGTGATGACCGGAATGAGGGCGTTCTTGAGCACGTGCTTGACGATGACTTTACGTTCGGCCAACCCTTTGGCGCGCGCGGTTCGCACATAGTCGGAGCGGATGACCTCCACCATGCACCCCCGCGTGTACCTGGCGATCGATGCCAGCGGCGCAGCCGCCAGCGCGATCGTGGGCAGAATCCAGTCCTGCGGACTCTGCCAACCAGAAACCGCAAAGCCCAAATCGAGTCCGTGATTCGGCAACCAGACAGCGAATAAGAGCAAGAGCAAGAAGCCCATCACGAAGTTGGGCATGCTGTAGAAGAGGATTGCCGTGGTCATGGACGCATAGTCGATGGGACCGTTTTGATTGACCGCCGCCAATGTGCCCAGCGTTATCCCGACGACCACCGCCAGAATCAGCGCCATGAAGCCCAATTGCAACGACACCGGGAAGGTTCGCCTGATGATGGTGGAAACGTCCTGCCCGCGCCAAACATAGGAAACGCCGAAATCACCCTGCAGTGAATTCTTGAGATACCGCCCAAACTGCACGATCTTCGGATCGTCGAGACCATATTTGGCTTCGATGCGCGCCCGTGCTTCCGGCGTGATGCGATCCATATTGCCAAGCGCAAACGGGCTGCCGGGTGTTAGTTGCATGATCACGAACGTTACAGCTGCCATCAGGAAGACAGTGGGAATGAGCAGCGCAACGCGGAAAAGGATGTATCGAAGCATGTGATCTGGCTACCCGGTCGATGGACCTGTACCGACTGCCGGAGGCAATCACTCACGAGGAACTTCGCTCGAACCCGCGCGCGGATGTTTCAGAATGGGCGCGAGTGTAGCACCCTGCCTAGGCAGTGGCAACCACAGCTCGCTATCCAATTCCGGAATTTCTGGGCGCTGTTTGGGGGAATCCGCATTCGTACGGACCTAGAGAATGAAGTTGCTGAGATCATCGTCGACCGCGATCTCGCCCACGCGCTCGGTCACGAACGCCTCCTCGATGACGATCCGTTCGCCCGGTCGGTCACTCGCCGAGAAGGAAATTTCTTCCAGAACTTTCTCGAAGATCGTCTGCAAGCGCCGCGCTCCAATGTCCTCGGTGCGGCCATTGACCAGGGTTGCAAGCCGGGCCATCTCGCGCAGCGAGCCATCAGTGAACGCCAGCTCGACGCGTTCGGTTGCCAGCAGCGCTTCGTACTGCCGCGTCAACGCATTGCGCGGCTCGGTCAATATGCGGTAGAGATCGTCCTCATCGAGGCTGCTGAGCTCGACCCGGATCGGGAAGCGCCCCTGCAGCTCCGGAATCAGGTCCGACGGTCGCGTGTCGTGAAACGATCCCGCTGCGATGAAGAGAACATGATCGGTCTTCACCGGACCGTATCGCGTCATGACGACCGAACCCTCGACGATCGGCAGCAGATCGCGCTGGACACCCTCGCCAGAGACATCGCCACCGTAGTCGTTCCCCGATGAGATGGTTTTGTCGATCTCATCGAGAAAGATCACGCCCGACTCCTCGACCCGCAGAATCGCGTCATCGATGACCGAACCGGCATCGACCATACGGTACGCCTCCTGCTGGGTCAGGATTCGCTCAGCTTCGCGCACCGACACCTTCCGGCGGGTCGGCCTGCGTGGCATGAGACTATCTAGGAAATCCCGGAAGGTGCCGTGCATGTCGTCGCCGAAGTCGTCGCCGAACTCGCCCGGATCGAACTCACCGAAATCGTCGTACTCGATATCGATTTCGATGGTTTCCTCGTCCAGCGCGTGTTCCTGAAGAAGCCGCAGCGTACGCTTGCGCTCCCGTTGCAGGCGCCGCTGTTCGGTCAGACGTTTCCGGGCGTCGGCATCCCCCTCGCTGCCAGGGTCAGTTTCCTGCCTACGGCTTTCGTTTCGCACGGGCTTGCGGCTCAGCATCTGCTCGGTGACCAGATCGGCCAGCCGTTCCTCCGCCAGCTGGCTGGCCTGTTCCCGCACTTCGTCCATGCGTTTGTTGTGCAAGTTGCTGATGGCAACCTCGACCAGATCGCGAACGATCGATTCGACATCGCGACCGACATAGCCGACTTCGGTGAACTTGGTCGCCTCGACTTTGAGGAACGGTGCATCGACCATCTTGGCAACCCGGCGGGCAATCTCGGTTTTGCCGACGCCGGTTGGACCGATCATTAGAATGTTGCGCGGATGGATCTCTTCACGCAGCTCATCCGGCAGCAAACGGCGGCGGTATCGATTGCGCAATGCAACCGCCACCGCGCGCTTTGCGTCGTCCTGGCCGATGATGTGCAGATCGAGCTCGCGGACGATATTGGCGGGAGTCAGATTCTCGACGATGATATCGTCTTTCGCATCCCCTCCGGTGCGGTGCGGAGTCGTCGCGCGGTCAGTATGGCGAGCGGTTTCGGCCATCAGCGCTCCCCTGCCTTCTTCCGCGCGCGCGATTTTGGCTTTTCCGGTATGGATTGCGCCTCAGCCTCGATCACGTCGACGGGCTCCCCTGCCGATGCGTCCTCGCCGGCGGGCACACGCACCGATTCGACCGTGAAATGGTTATTCGTGAATATGCAGATATCGGCCGTGATCTCCATGGCCGCTTTCACCAGATCGACGGCGTCGAGCTCGGAATGCATCATCAGTGCCTTGGCGGCAGCGGTCGCATAGGGTGCGCCGGAACCGATCGCGACGATGCCATCGTCAGGTTCGATCACATCTCCTTCTCCGGAGATGACCAGAATCGATTCCGCGTCGGCCACCAGCAGCTGGGCTTCCAGTCGGCGCAGATAGCGATCTGTGCGCCATTCCTTGGCGAGCTCTACCGAGGCGCGCCGGACATTTCCGTCGCCGGCCTTGAGCTGGCTTTCGAATTTCCCAAACAAGGTCAGGGCATCGGCCACCGCGCCGGCGAACCCGGCCACGATACGGCCGTTGTCCATCAACCGGATCTTGCGGGCGCCATGTTTCAACACGACGTCGCCCAGGGTCACTTGCCCATCGCCGGCCATGGCGACCGTGTCGCCCCGCTTCACCCCCAGAATGGTGGTGGCGTGCGGGCGAGCTCCCCAGGGAGACATACGCTCTTGTGTCAAGGATCAACTTCTTTCGAATGGGTTCGACTATCACGTGAGCCGCCCAGGGTGTGGGCGGCTCAACCGGTCAAGTCTACGTCAGGTTGCTGGGGCCGTCACCCCTGGACGTTCAACCCGCGGCCGGCAACGCGGCTCCGACATGCCCGCAGGCGGGGCACTTGAGCTGTCCCTGCCGGCCGACTTCTTCCATGTGCGATCCGCAGCGGGGACATTTGGTTTCGACCGGCTTGTTCCAGGTCACGAAATCGCAATCCGGATAGCGACTGCAACCATAGAAGGTGCGCCCCTTTTTCGATCGGCGCTCGACCACGTCACCCTCGTGACAAGTCGGACAGGTCATGCCGATCTTGGTCAGCAGCGGTTTCGAGTTTCGGCACTCGGGAAAGCCGCTACAGGCCATAAATTTACCGAACTTGCCCATCTTGATGACCATCGGCCGTCCGCACTGCTCGCAATCTTCCCCGGCAGGCTCATCCTTGAGCTTGACCCGCTGGATGGTTTGCTCGGCCTGCGCCAGCGTGGTCTTGAATGGATCGTAAAAGCTGCGTAGAGTCGGAACCCAGGCGCGGTCCCCCGAGGCGATATCGTCGAGTTCGTTTTCCATCTGCGAGGTAAACCCGATGTCGAAGACATTCGGAAAATGCTCCGCCAACAGATCGCTTACTACCGCGCCGAGCTCGGTCGGGATCAGCTTCTTTTGCTCGGTCGTGATATAGCTGCGCGCCAGCAGCGTTGCCAGCGTGGGAGCATAGGTGCTCGGCCGGCCGATCCCCTCTTCCTCCAGCGCCTTGATCAGCGTCGCCTCGGAATATCTCGGCGGCGGTTGGGTGAAGTGCTGTTCGGGGAAAAGCTCGAGCAGATCCAGAAATTCGCCTTCGGTCACCCGCGGCAGCGCGCCCTTGTCCAGTTCGTCGACGTCCCCGTCGTCCCGCCCCGCGGTATAGACCTTCATATAGCCGAGGAACTTCACCACCGAGCCGGTCGCCCGCAGCATGTATGGCGGTTTGTCCAGTTGCTCGAGTTGGCCGGCGGCGATATCGATGGTCGTTCCGTCCAGAATTGCCGGCATCATCTGGCTGGCAATGAACCGCTGCCAAATGAGCTGGTAGAGCTTGAATTGCTGCGGGGTCAGGAATGACTTCACCGATGCTGGATCGCGGCTCGGATGGGTTGGGCGGATGGCCTCATGCGCTTCCTGCGCGCCCTTGGAGCGGGTCTTGTAGACCGGCGATGACTCCGGAACGAACTCGGGGCCGTATTTCCCGCTGATCACCGCACGGGCCGCCTGCTGCGCCTGCGCAGAGAGGTTCAGCGAGTCGGTGCGCATATAGGTGATCAGCCCCTCGATCCCCTCTTTGCCGAGATCGATGCCCTCGTAGAGCTCCTGGGCGACCTGCATCGTGCGGCGCACGGGATACCCCAACTTGCGCGACGCCTCCTGCTGCAATGTGCTGGTGGTGAACGGAGCTTGCGGCCGGCGCTGCGTTTCGCGCGTCTTGACGCCGGCGACCCGGAACACCCCGGCGCGCAGATCGTCGACGATGCGGTGCGCTTCTTCCCCGGTTGCCAGCTCGGCGTTCTTACCATTGACCTTGTTGACCGCGGCGCGGAAAACAACGGGTTTGGCCGGCTCCTGTTGCTTCAGGTCGGCCTCGACCGACCAGTATTCGACTGGTACGAACGCTTCGATCAAGCGCTCGCGGTCAACTACGATGCGCAGCGCGGCGCTTTGCACCCGCCCCGCCGAAAGACCGCGCTTGACCTTCTTCCAGAGCAGAGGGCTGACGCTATAGCCCACGAGCCGGTCGAGCACACGCCGTGCCTGTTGGGCGTCGACCAGCGCCATATCGATCTCGCGCGGATGCCGCATCGCTTCCTGGACTGCTTCCGGTGTGATCTCGTGGAAGACGACCCGGGAGATCGGCTTGTCGCCCGGCTCGGTCGCCTGCACCAGGTGCCAGGCGATCGCCTCGCCCTCCCGGTCGGGGTCGGTCGCAAGGATGAGCTCCTTCGCTCCCTGAACGCTGCTCTTCAGATCCTTGATGGTCTTGATCTTTTCGCGCGGAATCAGATATTTCGGCGTGAAATCGTCGTCGACATTGACCCCCATCGTGCTCTTCGGAAGATCACGCACATGGCCCATCGACGACTTGACGGTATACCCGCTGCCCAAATAGCGGCCGATCGCTTTCGCCTTGGTCGGCGATTCGACGATAACCAGCTTGCCCTTCGGACGGACAACCGAGGCGGCTGCGGTTTTCTTTTTGGCCGGTGTCTTCTTGACCGGCTTGTCAATTTTGGTATCGGTCATGTTCTCGATTCAATTCGATTGCAGGCAAATTCGATCCGACGTTGGTGCGCATCGGCGTCAAGTCACTCCTGGGTTGCTTGACCTTCTTTTCTAAGGTAGCAGGCATCGAGCGCTGGTTGTCAAGGAGTCCGGCGAGACCGTGCTCTGGGTCGCATCGAGGTCGCCACGAAATGTTGTGCTCCCGCATTGGCCACCAGCCCCTTCAACTCCAACATCGTCATCAACGCTGACGCAGCCGAGATCGTGAGCCCGGCACTATACGCCAGTTCGTCGATATGTTGCGGCTCAGCCGTCACCAATGCATAGATCGACCGTTCTTCATCGGACATCGGAAACGCCATTTGCTCGGGTTCTTCGGCAACGGCCGGGGTCAACCTGAGATCCTCCAGCAGCTCGGCCGCCGTGGTCAGCGGCGTCGCCCCCTGCCGCAGGAGCCGGTTCGCTCCCTCGCTCGCCGGGGACAAGATGCTTCCAGGTACGGCGTAGACATCTCTCCCCTGATCGGCCGCGAAGCCGACCGTGATCAATGCTCCACTCCGGGCCGGCGCCTCGACCACCACGGTCGCCAGTGACAAGCCGGAGATGATGCGATTCCGTGCGGGGAAGTTCGGCGCATCTGGCTTGGCGCCGGGCGGATAGTCGGACACGAGCGCCCCAGACTCTACGATCCGGCCGGCCAGCTGCCGATGCTCCGGAGGATAGATGACATCGACGCCACTCGCCAATACGGCGAGGGTGCGGCCACCGGCGTCGATTGCGGCGCGGTGCGCGAACCCATCGATTCCCTTTGCCAGACCAGAGACGATCGTCACTCCGGCTGCGGCCAGATCCGACGCGATACTGGCGGTCGCTTCCCGTCCATAGGGCGTGGCTCGCCGCGTGCCGACGATCGCGACCGTCGGTTCGTCCTGTGCTGGAAGTGTTCCCCGGTAATAAAGCACCGGCGGCGGTCCGGGAATCTCCCGCAAAATCCGTGGGTAGGCATCATCGAGCACCGTAGCGATCTCGATGCCACTTCGAGCGATCTCCGCGGTCACCGAACTGGGATCGATCTGCTTCCTGGCAATGAGCACCGCTCGGCACGACCGCTCGTCCAGCACCTGGCGCAGTCGAGCTTCGGGGGCATTCCAGGCGGCTGCCAGCGATCCGAAGTGGTCGCGCAGCCGCCCGAGCCGAACCGGCCCAATGTGCGTTACCTGTGAGAGCGCGACCAGCGCATCGCGATCCGCGATGGCGTCTGGCGATTCGACGATCATCGTTGCCCAACCGATCCGAAATCTCGCGCGACACTATAGCGAACGTACGGCCACCAGAAAAGGGGTGCCAGCATACTACGTTCGGAGCGAATCTCGATGCGCATGAGGGCGTACGATCTGGTATGATCGGCCCCGAGGTCGAATGCCTGCTTTTGATGTTCAAGCGGCTCGCGTCGTTATACTGACGCGTAACGTGACGTCCCGAAACCCGCATCGGACGAGCAGGACCTGGCGACCCTGAGCGAAAGAACCGGCAACGTTTCCCGAACGTTCCCGAAGCGGACCGGCAATGCGTCGGGTCGTTCGTTCGAATCCATCCCGCAGACACGGGTTCGGGGGTCCAGGCCGGGTATGAAATCGCTCACCATTGGGCGTATCCAGGGAATCGATATCAAGCTCCATCCGAGCTTTTTGCTCATTGCGCTCTGGGTGGTCTACCACTGGGGATTCCGCCAAAACTACGGCATTGCCGGCACGGTCTACGGGCTCGTCCTCGTACTTGCGATCTTCTGTCTGGTGCTTCTGCATGAGCTCGGGCACAGCATGATGGCGCATGAGTACGGTCTGCGCGTGCGCGACATTACTCTGGTTCCCTTCGGTGGTATTGCCCGAATCGAACAGATGCCCGCGCGCCCGCGCGCCGAGGCGATGATCTCGGTCGCCGGTCCGCTCGTGAATCTCGCAATCGCGTTGTTGCTGTTGCCCTTGCTCCTGATGGTCGGTCTCGCCAGCGGAAACAGCTCGCTGCAGGACTTTGCGCAATTCGGGCTTGGCGATGTGTCGCTCACCGGCTTCCTCTTCTACCTTTTTCTCGCCAATCTCACCCTTGCCATCTTCAATCTCTTGCCGGCTTTTCCAATGGACGGCGGGCGCATCCTGCGGGCCGGGGTGACGCCGTTCATCGGCCGCCAGGGCGCAACGACGGTGGCGGTCGCAATCGGCGTCACGCTCGGCGTATTGATCGGGATCATGGGACTCGTCTCAGGCCAATACCTCATCGTGCTTGTGATGGCCTTCGTTATTCTGGCGGCCTTCGCGGAGGGCCGCGCTGTGCGGCTCGAGGAATCGATGCGGCGCCTACGGGTCGGCCAATTTGCCGTCTGGGACCGCGGCGGGGTTTCGCCCGACGATCCGATCGCGATGGCGCTGCGCCAGGGAGCGCGTGATCTGGCCGTGACCGACAACGGCCAACTTGTCGGAATGGTCTGGCGACAGCAACTGATTGATGCCATGAGTCATGGCGGTCTGCAACGCAAGATTTCCGAGATCATGGATCGCCGCTATGTCACGATCAGCAGCGACACATCGGTGCATGAGACGCAGCGAATCATGAACGATTCGAGTCAGTGGACGATCCCCGTGGCCGACGACGGAACCTATCGCGGTCTCTTTACCGCCGACCGGCTTGTGCATGTCCAGCGCCACTTGACGTCGAAAACACCGGAGCGGCGGCATTTCTCCCAGATCTCGGGCGCGATCGGCCAAACATTCCGTGGCCGGGTGCGCTAAACTTACATAAGCTGCTTCACGCATGAAGCGCTCAGACGGTCGGTTGACCGATCCCTCATTTCGCCGTACGATCTCCATGCCCCACCTGGACCCACGGCGACAGGAACTCGACTATGAAAGTATCGACCCGAGGCGAATATGGCGTACGCGCAATGGTTGCACTGGCCAAGCACTATGGCGAGGGGCCGGCTTCGATCTCGACGCTGTCGATGGAATCGTCGGTTCCTTATTCATACCTCGAGCAGCTCATCTCGCCATTGAAGAAATCGGGGCTCGTCACCAGCCGGCGCGGCGCAGCTGGGGGGTACCAGCTTTCCCGGGCGCCAGAGCACATCGGCGTGGGTGAGATCTATCGCGCGATGGAAGGGCCGATCGCGCCGATGGAATGCGTCTCCGAGGATCTATCCGAGCAAACCTGCCCACTGATTCCGAATTGCGAAACCCGGCCGGTCTGGGTCGAAGTCCGCAATTCGATCGCGTCGACGCTCGACTCGATGACGCTGGCCGATCTCCTACGCAAGGGCGGCGTGGGTGATGTCCCGGCTCCCGATCTGACCAGCGTCGCCGGCTAGCGGCATACAACCACCGGAATCCCGATGATCCGCCAGATCGAAACCGATTCGATCTACCTCGACCATGCCGCCACCACCCCGGTCGATCCGGAGGTGCTGCGTGTTATGGCGCCCTGGTTCACAGAGTATTTCGGCAACCCCTCGAGCATTTATCAGCTCGGACAGCAGAGCCGGGCCGGGCTCGATGCAGCTCGCGCCCAATGCGCCGCGGTGTTGGGCTGCCATACGAGTGAGATCGTCTTCACCAGCGGCGCCACGGAGAGCAACAATCTGGCGTTGGCCGGCTCGGTCTGGGCGCGGCGCGAGCGCGCTCCGAACGGACCGGCGCCGCATATCGTCACGACTGCCATCGAGCACCACGCGGTACTGCACAAGGCCGAATGGCTCGAGTCGATCGGTTTCGCATTGACGGTCGTGCCGGTATCTTCCGATGGAATCGTCGACCCAGCGGAGATCGAGCGGTCAATCCGCTCGGAAACGGCGCTCATCTCGGTCATGTATGCCAACAACGAAACCGGCGCGATCCAGCCAATCACCGAAATTGGGGCAATTGCCCGCGCTCACGGCATTCCCTTCCATACCGACGCGGTGCAGGCCGCTGGGCTCCTGCCATTGAACGTCGATAACCTGGGCGTAGATTTGCTTTCCCTGAGCGCGCACAAATTCTATGGACCGAAGGGCGTGGGGCTGCTCTATGTGCGCCGAGACACGCCGATCGGCTGGCAACAGCTCGGTGGCGGGCAGGAGAGCGGCCGTCGAGGTGGTACTGAGAATGTGCCGCTCATCGCCGGCCTGGGCGCCGCGCTAACGCTGGCCGAGCGTGACCGGGACGTCTACGCACGCGATTGCGCTGCATTGCGCGACCAACTCTTCGCCGAGATCGATGAGCGCGTCGACGGCGTCACGCTCAACGGGCCGGCGCTCGATACCGATCGACTCGCGAACAATTTGAATCTGACGATCGACGGCGTCCAGGGCGAAACGGTGTTGCTCAATCTCGATATGACCGGTATCGCGGCATCAGCCGGATCGGCCTGCACCACGGGAAACGTGCAACCGAGTCATGTGCTCAAGGCGATGGGATTCTCCGACGAGCAATGCCGCACCAGCGTTCGACTCACCGTCGGCCGCTGCAACGACACGGACCAGATCGCGGATGCAGCCGAGAGTCTGGCCGACGCGGTGTTACGAATTCGCCAGCTCGCCTGAATCGTCCGCGGCGACGAGCACCGACGCCCCGATCAGCTCGAACTTCGGTTCGGCTTGTTCTGCTTCATCGATCTTGGCTTGCAGCACATCGCCCAGGGCCACACCATCGCTCGTACCGAGCGGTGGTAGCTCGTCCAGCGACGAGAGACCGAAATGCTGCAGGAAGGCGGGACTCGTCACGTATTGATACGGCTGCCCGGGGGTATCGGCCCTACCCCCAGTTTCGATGAGACCGCGTGACAGCAACGTGGACAGCACCCCGCTCGAATCGACGCCCCGAACCGCTTCGATCGTGCCGCGGGTTACGGGTTGCCGATAGGCAACGATTGCCACCGTCTCCAGCGCAGCGCTGGAAAGGCGCGCTTCTCGTTCCAGTCCCAGGAAACGCCGGATTTGACCGGCAAATCGCGGTGCGGTCGCAAGCTGCACCTGATCGCGATGCCGCTGCACCACCCAACCGCGATCCTCGATCGCGATCAGCCGGTCCACCGCATCGTCGATCTCGTCGAGACGGGCACCCGAAACCTCCGCCAGATCGCCGATTGCTACCGGGCCCGAGGCAACCAGCAACAGCGCCTCGATCAATGCCGGCAGCTCGGTTTCGATTTCTCGTGGATCGCGCATCTCGAGCGCAATCACCTGTTCGGTTTCAACCATCTGTTCGTATCCACTCCAGCCAGTGGGCGAGTACCCAGTCGCTCGATCGTGCTCGAGGTCCTCGTCAATCTGTCAACAGAGATCAAGTGTCCAGAGTCCAGAGCCACGCTTAGGAGTCAGCTACCGGACTCTGGACACCCGACCCTGGACCTCAAATTGGCCCTTGCAAACACTCCCCTAGAACTCCTCGATGTTTTCGAAGAACGGCGTCGGGTCGTCTCCGAGTCGCCGAACCGTAATCGGTCCAAATGGCTCGTCCTGCTCAGCATCGGCTGCGCCCCGCCGGATCATGACGAGCAATCCGAGAAAAAGCGCACGCCGTTCCGACGCATCCGAGCAGGACTGCGCGGCGATACGCTCGAATGAGTGCATCCCTCCGCTCAGGGCGTCGCTCAACCGGCCGATCATCTCCCGCAGGCTTACCGCCGGTTTGACCAGCACCATCTGGCGGACCGGCTCGACCACCACCAGCTTACGCTGCAATGCGCGTGCCAGCCACGACGCCTCGTGCCGGCCGAGCGGCAGCTCCTTCGGTTTGTCTGGCAGCTCGATCGCATCGGTGCTGGGAGAAAACGCCACCAACCCAAGCTTATCGATCTGCGCGAACTGTTTCGCTGCTTCCTTGATCGCCTTGTATTCGAGCAGCTGCACCACCAGGCCCTCTTCGTCGATGTCCTCGACTGGCGCCGGCGGGCGAGGAATCAGCGAGCGCGCTTTGATCGCCACCAACCGGCTGCCAACCGCCGTGAATTCCGCAACGGTTTCCGGCGCCGATCCATCGAGCTCGCGCGCCGCCTGCAGGAACTGTCCGCTTACCAGTGCCAGCGAAACCTCGGAGATCGGGAGCTGTTGTTTTTCGATCAGACGCAGGAGAACATCGAGCGGCCCTTCGAAGGTCGGAAGGTGCAGCTGCCAGGTAAAGGCGGTGTCGTGGTCGAAGGTGATCGCGCTCATGCGGGGACGATTGTACGCAGCGGAGGGGCCGTTGGGCTACGACGCAAAGTCGGCGCCCTGCAAGCGCGCGAGATCGGCGTCATCCAGATCGCTCTCCGCCTCGTGATGTCGGATCAGCCAGCACGTCCGCTCACTACAACCCAATTCCCGGGCGGTCTGGGCGCCGATCTCTGAATGCCGCATCGTTAACGCGAGACCTTTGAAATGGCCGTTTGGATATCCTGCGGCGATCCTCTGCAACACCCCTGGACAACATCGCTTCAACAGCACCTTCCCAACCCGGTCGGGCAACCTGACGCAAGAGCCACGATCGCACTTTCCGATGTCGTGCAGCAAGCCGGCGACAATCACATCCGGATCTGACACTCCTTGGGCAATGAGGTGGTTGGCGACCCTGCAGAGATGTTGCTGATCGAATGCCGGCATTTGCTCGAACCGGGTGCGCTGCACCGGAGTCAGATAGTGCAGCGACGACCGATCGACATGCGCTCCGGCCCAACCTGGAACCAGACCACGAAGCCCCTGCAGGAGGCGTTTTCGGGCGAACGCGGCGGTCGATTGATCGCTCATGACGATCTCCGCGTTCACAACAGCAACCGCACCAGCAGGTTGCGCACGGGATCGATCATCTCGCTGGTGAGTGACGAACCAATCCGCCCACCCAGGAAGAAGATCAGGAACAGGATCAGGAAACCGTAGCGTTCCAGCGGAGCCAGCACCGGGGTCCAGAACCTCGGCAGGATACCGACCATGATCTTATAACCGTCGAGCGGCGGCAGCGGGATTGCATTGAACGACGCCAGCAGGACATTCACCCAGAAGAACCAATACGCCACATATCCGAAATCACTGGTGTTTGCATTGGTGTTTCGCACGACGACTGCCGCAAGCGCCGCCAGTACGACATTGGTCAGCGGGCCGGCCAACGCCACGAGCGCCATGCCCCGGTGCCGCTGGTCTGGCGGCAACACCCGAAGCTGGCTTGGATTGACCGGAACCGGTTTACCCCATCCGATGAAGTTGTACCCCAATGAAATGAGCACCATGCCCATGAAGCCGAACGGCTCGAAATGGGACACCGGATTCAGCGTCACTCGCCCCTGCCGCTCGGCCGTGGTATCGCCCAATCGGAGCGCTACCACTGCGTGCATGAGCTCGTGCACAGAGATCGCCACCACAAAGCACAGCAGCACCGTGACGATCTGTTTGGTTGGCGGCAGCGTGTGATTGTTCAACAGCTGCCCCAGGAGCAGGAGCAGCATGATGATATAGATCCCGGAATTCGGACTTCCGCGGCTTACAAAATGCAGCTTATGCCGGTCGGGATCGTGCAGCACCGGCTATGCGCCGGAACCCGGGTAGAGATGGCACGCGACGAAGTGCTCGTTACCCTGATCGGCCAGGATCGGGTCGATCTGCTTACAGACATCCATCACATACGGGCACCGAGTGTGGAAATGACACCCGCTCGGTGGATTGATCGGGCTCGGCACGTCACCGGTCAGGATGATCCGCTCCCGCTTTCGCTCGATGACCGGATCCGGAATCGGAACTGCGGACAGGAGTGCTTTCGTATAGGGATGCAACGGATCGTCATACAACGCGTTCCGCCCCGCCAATTCGACGATCTTGCCCAGATACATCACGGCTACGCGGTCGGAGATATGGCGCACGACCGAGAGGTCGTGGGCGATGAAGAGATACGTCAGACTGAATTCGTTCTGCAGATCTTCCAGCAGGTTAACGATCTGCGCCTGAATCGACACGTCCAACGCGGAGACCGGCTCGTCGCAAACGATGAAGTCCGGATTCGCCGCCAGCGCCCGGGCAATGCCGATCCGCTGCCGCTGACCCCCGGAAAACTCATGCGGATAGCGATTGGCGAAATATGGATTGAGACCGACCGTCTGGAGGAGCTCCTGCACCCGCTGGTTGCGCTGATTTTTCGGCACCAGATTGTGAATTTGCATTGGCTCGGAGACGATGCTGCCGACCGTCATACGTGGATTCAGCGACGCATAGGGATCCTGGAAGATCATCTGCAGGTGGCGGCGCATCTTGCGCATCTCGCCACCATTCAACTTGGTGAGGTCCTGACCGTTGAAGATCACTTCGCCCGCCGTCGGCTTGTACAGCTGCAAGATCGCGCGGCCGGTGGTCGACTTGCCGCAACCCGACTCTCCCACCAGTCCGAGGGTCTCGCCTTTCTTGACGGAGAGCGACACGCCATCCACGGCTTGCACCGCGCCGACCTTCTTCTGGAAAATGATTCCTTGGGTCAGCGGAAAGTGCATGACCAGATTGCGCACGTCGAGCAGCGGTTGCTGTCCATCGACGTTGCCGCTGGCGGCAATCGCAGACGTCTGGTTATCGACCGCCATCAAACTTCTCCCTTGGTCGGAACGCCATCCTTGGTAACTTCCTCCCAGAACCAGCAGGCGCTCATGTGCCCGGGAGCAACTTCGAGGAGTGGCGGTCGCTTCTGTTCGCATTTCTCCCGCGCGTAATCGCAACGCGGTACGAATGGGCAAATATCCGGCAAATCGATCAGGTCGGGCGGCAACCCGCGAATCGGCTCCAACCGCTCGCGCTCGCGCGCATCGAGCCGAGGGATCGACTTCATCAAGCCGACCGTATATGGATGCCTGGGGTTTGCGAAGATCTCTTCGGTGCTGGCCGTTTCGACGATCGATCCGGCGTACATTACCTGCACGCGATCGGCCATCCCGGCCACCACACCCATCGAGTGCGTAATCATGATCACGCCGGTGTCGCGCTCCGATTGCAACGATCGCATCAGATCGAGAATCTGCGCCTGAATCGTCACGTCGAGCGCGGTGGTCGGCTCGTCCGCGATGATGAGCTTGGGGTTGCAGGAAAGCGCCATAGCGATCATCACGCGCTGGCGCATACCACCGGAGAACTGGTGCGGATACTGATCGATCCGCTCCTCGGCATTCGGAATACCGACCATCCGCAGCAATTCGATCGACCGCGCCTTCGCCTGGTCTTTCGACATGCCCATGTGAAGCTGCAACGCCTCACTGATCTGCCGGTTGATCGTCAGGACCGGATTGAGCGACGTCATTGGGTCCTGGAAGATCATGGCAATCTGATTGCCGCGAATGCGGCGAATCTGATCGTCATTGAGCTTCAGGAGATCTTGGCCTTCGAAGATCACTTCACCGTTGACGATCTTCCCCGGCGGGCTCGGAATGAGACGCATGATCGAGAGGCCGGTGATGCTCTTGCCCGAGCCGGACTCCCCCACCACACCGAGCGTTTCACCCGGCATGACATAGAAGGAAACATCCTCGACCGCTTTGACGACACCGTCCTGCGTAAAGAACTGTGTCTTGAGGTTCTTCACTTCCAGGAGCGGCTCGACGCCGTGTCCATTGCGACTCGAGCGCTCTCGAGTGGCAGTGGATTCCTTCGAAGAGGCTTCGGCGGACATCTTTCGCCCTTTCAACGGGAATCGAACGTAGTTCTCGTCAGACTAACAGGAGCGTTCCTGCTCCGTTTGGTCATCCGTCACGCACCCAGCGTCGACCGCCGGTCAGCCACCATCGAAGCTGCTTTGATTCAACAGAACGGACGCGCGGCGAATATAACACGCCCTCGACGAACCAGAAAAGGGTGTTGCGGCATGCTGAAACATTATCTCACAGCCGCGTCAGCGAGATTCCAGCCACGCATCAATCCGAATATCGTTTCGTCTGCCATGGGCGGTTTACGGAATCCAGCAACGGCTGCCTGCACCGTCGATTGCACGCAGGGCAAAACACCCACTGGAGTCCAATCCAGTGGGTGTTCCATCGAGAGCCCGTTCGAACGCGACGCTCAAGCACCGAGTGCTTCGAACGGCAACTGCGTGACCTTGGCCGCGTCTTCCGTACTGACCGAAACGGTGCCCGATTCGGTCATGTAGTCGATGACCGCGGCGTCTTCCGCCTGGCCGGTCAACGTTTCCGAGAAGCGCACCTTGCTGTGAGCATTGCCTTCGGCCTCGATCTCGATCGTCTTGCTATCGAGCTGCAGTGCGTCGAGGGTGGCATTGTCCTCGGTTTGGACCTGCTGCGATTCCGCGCTGCCCGCGATCGACACGCTCGCGTTCCCTTCGACCTGGGACTCCAGGCGCTGGACCGCAAGCTTCGTGACTTGCAAACTCGTATTGTCTTCTACCGAGATCTCGAGCGAATCGACGGTCAGTCCATCGACTTCAGCGGTAACGGCTCCCTCGAGCTCGATTTGCGAGAGCGACGGAACGGTGATGTGATAGACCAGATCGGCGCCGGACGATTGGTTGTCATCGTCGTTCGGCTCGATCTCCAACGTGTTGAACCACACCTGCACCTGCAGATTCGAGATTTGGTCCTGCGGACCAGACACCGTCACCGCCGCCGGCGACCCGATGGTGATGATCGCATGCCCGGCTCCCTCGATTTGCAGCTGAGAGAAATCACTCACCTCGAACGGCGTGCCATCGGCCTGCGCCGACGCCGACCCATACCCCACGCCCGTCATCAATACGGCCGCGGCCGCCAATGCGCCAATTCTTGACCACGACGATTGCATTTCGCTTCCTCCTGGCGCCGGCTGGCGCTGATTCGTTCCAGCTTGCCTCTCATTTTGTTTGTGCCCGTCCAGGCGTTCACGCATTGTAATGAGGGGCGTTCACCACCAGCAGCCCAAAACTCTGGTTCCCCGCACAATATCGGATCGGATCGCTCTTCGTCTCTCCTGCAAATGGAGGGTATTTCGTCCGAGGCGGTCACTTCAGGCGTCAGCAATAGCTGAGGAGGCCATTTGACGCCGCGCGCTGCGTACGTACGCTTTGCGGACAATTTTTGGGAACGCCCAGAATTACATAGAATTTTCGTCCACTGGGTGTATGTACATTGACTCGGAGTCATGCTATTCTGCCTCTGCATTGGTTTTGCCTAGCCGGTGTGCTGAAGCAGTAAAGCTCAGTCGCCTCGGTCACAACAGGGAACACGCGGGGCGTGAAGTTCATCCCCCGAGTGATGTGACCGGTACCCAGCGAGACATCCGACGCTACGTAAGGTATCGTGCGACGGATGGAGAGCTTCGACAGCTCCCGCAGTCGTTCTCGGACGACGGCACTTCCGCAAGGAAGCCCCATTCCTTACGAATGGCGGGGAGAACTGGATTACGTTCCAGCAACGGCAGCAAAAGTGGCGGTCGAGCGTACGGCGCAACCTTCACGGGCAACGGCGCACGAATCGATTGAAGCCAATCGAAGCAAAGCGGAACGCAAGTGACGCAATGTGGAGAACGGTGAAATTCCAATCAAATGGACCATGCTGCTGATAGGCTGGTACGTCCCCAAAGGCTTCGGCCAGAGGGGGCGTACTTTTTTCCCCAGGACACCGTTTTCCATGACCCATTGGCACAGTCCAGCCCTAGATGGCGTACGGGTTCGCCCGACCGCGCGTCCTGCTCATCGACCGGCGCGGCTGCGCCCTCCTCTTCTGCGCGGCCGGTTCCGATGGGCAGCCGTTCTGGTTCACTCCCGGAGGCGGGCCCAAACCAGATGAGACACCGGAAGCTGCAGTTCTCCGGGAGCTCGAAGAAGAAACCGGACTCCGCCACGCCGGAGCTCGAACGAGAAATCTGGTGGCGCACGCTGCATATCCCATTCGATGGAGAAGTGCGCGAGATCCACCAGCGATGGTTTCTCGTTCGTACCGATCGCTTTGTGCTCTGCACCTCCGTTTTCGATCAATTGGAGCTCGACACTATGATCGAGCACCGCTGGTGGACTGCCAGCGAGCTTCGAGCTACCTCCGACCGAATCGTTCCGGCAGATCTCGGCGCCAGGTTGGCCGATCTGCTGCGCGGTGGTTCACCCGCGATTCCCGTGGATATCTCGACCGGTCACGTTCGATTGCGGTGTCCTGAATTTCACTGGGTCGAGCTGCATGCTAGGCTGGCGCTTGGGTGGCCGTGGGCACTCGCCGAACGCCTTCCGATTCAATTGCCATCCTTCAGCATTTAGAGGAACCGTGAATCCCTCGACACGACCCAACGGTCAAGAGGCAGCCACGCCAATGCACGTCACAGGACACGACCTCGGCGAAATCCGTCTCTTCGCCCACCTACCGGTCACGACGCTCCAGGCGATTGCCGAGCGAGGCCGCATCGAGCGCGTTCATCGCGGAGACTTCCTCTTCTTCGAAGGAGATCCGGCCACCAGCGCCCATTTTCTGCTCGACGGCCGAGTGAAAATCGTCCACGAAACGGAAGACGGACAAGAAGTCATTCTTCGCCTGGTCCAGACCGGGGATATTTTCGGTGGCGCCGGCGGTTGGGGCGATCGTGTCTATCCCGCGACGGCCATCGCGTTGGACGATGCCCTCATTTTCATCGTTCCGGTCTCAGCATTCACCTTGCTCCTCACCCGCTATCCCGAATTTGCAATGGCGATGATCCAGGAAATGGGAACGCGCCTGCGCGAAGCCGAGGCTCGCATTCGCGAATTGCAAGCCGAACGCGTCGAACGCCGCATCGCTCGCACCCTGCTGCGATTGGCCGGCAAAACCGGAACGAAAACCAACGAGGGCATCCAGATCGAACTTCCGCAGTCCCGCCAGCATTTGGCGGACCTTTCTGGCGCCACGCTTAGCACAGTCAGCCGGGTCCTGAGCGAGTGGGACCGCCAGGGGCTGATTGTCGCTGGCCGTGAGCGCCTGACCATCGCAAAACCTCATCAACTCGTCATGATCGCGGAAGACGCGACCGCATCCGACCAGGATTGACTTTCCATTTCGCTTCTTTGCGCTAGCGCAACGACAACTCCTCACCGAAGTGAGAGCCTGAGACTGAAATGAGAGGTCGCAGGAGTCGCTGGTGCCCAAACACGCGGAAACAATCACGAGCGAAACCGTAATCGATTGGGTAATGACCACCTACCCGAGCACGGTTTCCGTGTTTCTCCACTGGCGCATGCAGTGCGTCGGTTGCCCAATCGCAAGGTTCGAATCGATTGCAGACGCCTGTCTGATGCACCAGCGACCGGTTGGGCCATTCCTCACCGAGCTCCGCATGGCAGCAGCTGAAGTCATCCCGGAACAGTTATGACGAGCGCAAGGGAACTATGGAAACAATGACGGAAACCGAAGCCTCCGTATGGGACGTGCTTCACAGTGTCATCGACCCGGAGGTGGGTATCAACATCGTCGATCTCGGATTGGTGTACGGCGTCGATATCGACGGTGACGATGTCAAGGTCACCATGACCCTGACCACACCCGGCTGCCCGCTGCACGACACCATTGCCGAGGCAGTCGATACCTCGATTCACTATTTCGTTCCCTATTGCGAAAACGTTAGCATCGACCTCGTCTGGGAGCCGCGCTGGTCCCCGTCGATGATTACCGAGGCTGGTCTGAAAGCGCTGGGTTGGTAAAGATGGCTTCTCCCTCTTCGGTATCCGCGGCCGCCCCTATCACCCCCAACTGGAAGATCAGCGAGGTGTTGCAAGTTCACCCAGAGTTGCTCGATGTCCTCATCGAGACGGCGCCAGAATTCAAGAAGTTGCGCAATCCGATCTTGCGACGCGTCCAGAGCAAACTCGTCACCGTGGGCCAGGCAGCCCAGATCGCCGGTCTCGAACCCGCCTATCTGGTCGACCGTCTCAATGCGGCGGCTGGTATCCAGGGTCCAGTTGCCGACAAGTCCGAGGATTCGAGCTCTTCGATACCGAAACCCGAACCACCGTGGGTAGATGCAGCAACTATCGCCCAGTGGATCGATGTTCGACCCTACCAGCAACGTGGCGAAGAACCGTTCAGCGCCATCATGGCCGCCATCCGCGAGGTGCCTCGGGGACAGGTGCTGCTGTTGCGCAATACCTTCGAACCAACTCCCTTGTACGACATTCTCGGCCAACGCGGATTCGAGCACTGGGCGACGCAACTGGGAGAAAGCGACTGGGAAATTCGCTTCTTCCACGCCGGATCGGCTCGTACGTCGCAGCAACCCGCGAATGCGCCGGACACTGCGCGAGCTCATGACACTTGGGACGACCCCACTTCCACGCTGACGATCGATGTAAGCGAGCTCGTTCCGCCTGAACCGATGATTCGGATCCTGACCGCCCTCGAGGAGCTACCGGATGGCGCGAGCCTGCTCGTCCATCATGTCCGTCGCCCGATGCATCTTTATCCCCGCCTGGATGAGCTCGGATATCACCATGACACCCGCGAGATCGGGCCTGCACAGGTCGAAATTCTCATTGAAAAGCCTGCAGCCCCAGTCCCGGTGATAGGTGCGCGATGACAGGCGGTCCCGGGGGGCTGAGCTCGAAGCACGGCCCGGCACTCGATCTTCCCGGTCGTTTCATGGCGCTCGCCATGCTGATGCTGGCCGTGGTTGCCGTGGTGTCCCCCTGGGCGTATCGATGGCTCATCGATGGGTTCTATGCCCCACAACTCCTGGCGTTCGTCCATCTCAACACGCTGGGCGTCATCGCGGCCGTGCTCATGGGAGCCAGTTACCAACTCGTCCCGGTGGTCTTGCAGACCCCGATCGCCTCAGTGCGGCTTGGCCGCCTGTCGTTTTGGTTCTATCTCGCGGGCATCGTCCTGTTCCTGCCCGGTCTGCTCGAACATTGGCGTCCCGGCATAGCCGCCGGTGCCGCGTTGGTGTTCTCAGCGTTGCTCGTCTATCTCGGTATCGTGGCGCTGACTCTGCACCGGGCGCCATCGTCCGATGTGGTCTCCTGGCACATCGCCGTTTCACTCGTCGGCTTGGCTGGAGGCATTGGGGCCGGTTTCCTGCTCGCGCTGAACAAGGGCGCGGGATTCCTCGAGTCCGCAACATTTCGCGTGCTCGCTGCTCACGCAACGCTGATGCTGGCTGGCTGGGTCATCATCATGTTGAACGGAGTGGCCTATCGCCTCGTCGGCATGTTCACCCTGTCCGAAGACCGCCTGTGGCGCCCGGTCGCGTGGGCTGAGCTCGCATGCTCTGCTTCCGGCGCGTGGCTCCTCGCTACCGGCCTCCTTCTGAATGCCCCCCGGTGGTTGCTCGCGGCTGGAGCGCTAACGATTGTGGGTGGCCAAGCGCTCTTTGGCGCCCAACTGATCCATCTCTACCGAGTGCGCCGCAGGCGCGGATTCGACATTCATATTCAGTTTGCGCTGGCGGCAATCACCTGCGGGCTACTCTGTTCCGGCTTGCTGGCCGGAGGTCTCCTTACTCACCGTTCGATCGACTCGCCCGTCTGGATAGCGGTGGGCTGGCTGGCAATTTCCGGAGTGGCCATTACCGCCATTCAGGGGTTCTTCTACAAGATTGCGACCTTTCTCATTTGGCTACACCGATATGCACCCATCGCGGGCCGCAGCCGCGTTCCTCGTCTCGAGGATCTGTACGACCGGCGAATCGCGAAGACTGGTTGGGCGTTCTGGGTATCCGGGCTGGCGAGCTCGCTCGTCGCCATCCTAATTTCGAACCGTTCCCTGGCAACGGCCGCGGGTGTCGTGGCACTTGCAGGGTTGGGTTGTTTTCTCGCAAACGCCGGGCGTATCGCCGCACACGCGCGGCCCGGCACTGCGGGGAGTGAATTTTCGGCTCGGATTCGGTTTTCCGGAACGGGCAAGGAAGGACAGGTTTCATGACCGACAAGACCGCTGCTACCGTCGAGGTCGACGTGCGAAACATGGTGCCACGCGAGCGGCATCCGTTGATTTTCGCCACCATCGATGAGCTCGCCGCCGGCGAAACGATGCTGCTCATCAATGATCACGATCCCAAGCCACTGTATTATCAACTGATGGCCGAGCGCGCCGGTCAGGTTGGCTGGGAATATATCGAAAACGGCCCCACGGTTTGGCAGGTTCAAATCACAAAGCTCGGTTGAACTCGTAACGATTCGGCATCTGGCGACGTTGTGTCGCCCGATGCCGCCCGCCAATCCCTAGGCAGGCCGCAACCGCACCCACGTGCGCGGACAAGACTTTGTGACGAACGAGCAACGCAAGCGACATGGCGCCGGTGGGAAGTCGGAAGACTCAGCGTCCCGCCCTCAACAGCAACTCGATCGACCGCCCAAATCGGGTACCGGTCGGGTCGTGCAAGGCAATCCGGAAAAGAAAACATCGTCAGAACGTCCAGATGTTGTCGAGGAAGCATCGGAAGATTCGTTTCCAGCAAGCGATCCCCCGAACTGGGCAACCGGACAGCAACGAAACCCCGGATGACACCAACCGAAGCGAAGAGCCTTGGTTTCCTGGCTCATCCCGATGTGCGAAATGAGTTTCACCGATGACAACCCCACTCCCCGACTGGGATCCTCGCGATCCCGCGATTTTGCAGGACCAGCGCGCGGCCTACGATGCCATGCGCCAGCGCTGCCCGGTCGCCTATAGCGAGTTTCTGGGCTGGTCGCTCTTCAGGCACGACGACATCGAACGCGTCCTGGACGATCCAGCGACATTTCGAAGCGCATCCCGCCACAGGGCAGTTCCCAATAGCCTGGACCCACCCGAGCACACTCTGTTCCGGCAGGCAATCGAACCGTTCTTCGAAGCCGAAACGATGCTGGCATTCGAACCCCGCTGTCGGACCATCGCCGCCGAACTCACCGTCAACTCGATCCGCCGGGGCGAATTGGAATTCGCTCAGGAATTTGCCGAACACTTTGCACTTCGCTCGGCATGCGCGTTTCTTGGCTGGCCCGAGGACGATTGGATCGACCTGCAAGGCTGGACGCATGGCAATCAGGATGCGGCGCTCTCGCGTGACCGCGCTGCCGGACAAGCTCTCGCCGCGCAATTAGAACGCCACGTCGATACCGCCATTCGCGCGCGCAGAGCCGGCGCCATTCGATCCGACCACGATCTCACCACTTGCCTCATGGCAACCCAGGTGGACGGGCAGGCCCTCTCCGACGATGACATAGTGAGCATCCTGCGCAACTGGATCGCCGGACATGGCACCGTCGCAGCAGGATTGGGCATTCTGGTCTTCCACCTGGCACAGGATCTCGACCTGCAACACCGACTCCGCGCTGATCCCGCGCTCATTGGACCGGCCGTGGACGAGATTCTGCGCGTCGATGACCCACTCGTCGCTAATCGCCGCACCACTGCGCACGCGGTCGACATCGGCGAGCGTCACATTCCCGTTGACGCAAAACTGACCTTGATGTGGATTGCTGCTAATCGCGACGAAAACGCATTCGCCAGCCCCGATGTCATCGACCTCGATCGCGATCAGCGGCAAAATCTCGTTTTCGGCGCGGGCATTCACGATTGCGTTGGTGCGCCGCTGGCTCGTCTCGAGTTGCGAGTCGCGTTGGAAGAGCTCCTTGGCCAAACGTCGGCAATCGCGCCGGGAACGTCGGACGCTCCGGTTCGCGCCGTCTATCCGGGCAACGGCTTCCGGAAGTTGCCGATCAGCTTGGCTGGCGCGTGAGTATCGACTCCAGTCGCAAAGTTTCGAACGAATGAGAGAAGGATTCACCTGGCTCAGTTCGAACTGTCCTGGCCGCCTTCGAACCCAACCTGGCCCGGAGCCCGTGGGTAAATACAATCAGCGAGAAGTCACTGAGTGGCCGGCTGGAGTAGAATGCACCAGGTTGCCGGGAACCGCGGTTTCCCGCCAGCGCATCTGCGCCCGTAGCTCAGTGGATAGAGCGCTTGCCTCCGGAGCAAGAGGTCGCGTGTTCGAGTCACGCCGGGCGTACCCCTAAAGCCCCAGTGTTTATGCGAGTTTCTCCCAATTGTGACAACTGTCGCGCTTGGGTGTTTTTCCTCTTGTGCACGATTTGTTCACGCGCCAGGTCAGGTCACTCGTAGTCGACAGCCGCAAGTGACCTGAGCGCTCACTCACCACCCTGAGTGGCACCGTCCGCAAAATGAGCCAGCGGGTGTGTCGCAAATCGTGAATCTGGATCCTCCGCACGAAGGTATCCTCGATGATGCGTAGAAGCGCGCGGGGACGGTCCGCATCGCCGTGGACGAGCTTAAACCCACGACAGGCTCACAATTTGACTTTGTGGCCAGCCATACCACCTTCAGCAGATCTGAACAGTGACGAGCTGCCCGGAATTTCACGAATTCCATTTTGTCGCATGTCCGCAATACGCCTTTTGGGTGACCGCGCGCATCGATCTCCGCGACATACTGGATACAGCCAGGAACGGCCAAGTGCCAAGCGGGGCACACGCAGTTCGAGGCCCGGGTTCGACAGCATGCTGTGGCGCCCGCTGATCGACACGTCGACTCTAAGGTGGAAACATCTGGATGGAGACCACACCATGAGCGAAACGACAACCACTCTGATGGCAGCCACATACCCCAACGAGGAACACGCGCGGACCATCCTCGATATGCTCGAATCGATGTATCGTGCCCTGACGATCGATCTCAAGGACGCCGTTATGGTGACCAAAGAGGACGATGGCAAGATTAAGGTGCACGAGACGACCGATGTCTCCACCCGCAAAGGGCTGAAGCGGGGCGCCATTGCCGGCGGGGTGCTCGGCCTCATCTTTCCGCCCAGCTTGCTCATAACCGCGGCGGCGGGCGGCGGTATCGGCGCTCTGTGGGGCAAGATCAAGGACAGCGGCGTGAAGCACGACGACGTCAAGAACCTAGCCGACAAGCTGGCGCCCGGTCAGGCAGCGCTCATCGTATTGGTCGACAACGGGAGCGTTGTTGCCACACAGCTGGCGTTAGGCTCTTACGAAGGGGAACTGGTGACGAAACCCGTGAGCGACGCCGAGCTCAAGGAACTCTATGAGCGGCAAGGGCGGGAATGGACTTCAGAATAGGTAGCGTCTGTCTCTTTCGACCGGTGCTCACTCAGGGTCCCAGTGCGCGGATCGAGAATGGTATTCGTATTCTCATGGAGACCGCAGGGTAGAGCTGGGCCCTGGATGGACCGGCATTAGAGGGAGGAATCGTCGCCACCCATAATCTGCTGATCCTCGGAGCGCTCATCGATCAGGAAATGCCCCGCATCGCCGCGCTGAATTGGTTCGTCGGAGGTGTGGCGGAAACTGTAGCGCACCAGCAGCAGCACAATGCCGCCGGATACCAGCGGCGCTACGAGGAACACATACTTGGGCCCAGTAAAGGTGGCGACGATACCCAAAATAAAAACTGAGGCGAGATTGAATGCATTTTGCTGAACTTGCTGTAGACCGAAGATGCCTCCCTGCTCGATGATCGGTACGTGGCGATTGATATAGACCTGCACCGACTGGCTGGCTGCGGTCGAACCGAGGTTGGCAGGCAACGCGATAATTCCAGCGGCTAGCACAAGCTGGCTGAGTTGGATTCCGAATAAGGGTTCGAGGAGTCGCAGCGGGTTTAGCCAAGCGACATACGGCGCCACCGTGTCGATTGCACCGAGCATGAACGCCCCGACAATCATGAGAACGAGCGAGTAGACCGCCAGACGCCGCTCACCGAAGCGATGGATCAGTCGAGGTCCGCCTACCGCCCCGATAAGGTAACCAATGCCGGCCGGCGCGAAGATATAAATGCTATTTGCAGGATCCTCATCGAGCACTTCGCGCACATAGACAGGCAGAAGCGAATTGATTCCTTCGAAAAGCGCAGCGCACGTAATACCGACAAGAAGCATCGACCCAACGGGGCGGTGAGTCATGAGCCAGTTGGCGTTGTATTTGAGGGAGAGCGCTCTCGGTTTCCAATTCAACACAGTGATGGATTCCCGCAGGCTTTTGCTCCCCGCCGCCTCCTTGTTCGGAAGTTTGTAAATACGGACCGCGCCGATCAGGTACAAAAGGCCGCCAACGAGAAGGACGGCATTGATGCTGAAGAATTTGATCAAGAGGGGGGCGATAAACGATGAGCCGATAGCCGAACCAATAGAGCCGAGCACGTTTACCAATGCGCCGGTGGTGGCTACCTCTGACGGAGTCGAAACAACCGCCACGATTGATTTCAAACCGGGGGAGATCACCTGGGCCATCGCGCTGGTCAAGAAGATCAGCACCAGCATGGGGACGATTTCAGTTCCAAAAAGTAGTGGAAGAACCAGGCAAAGCGAGGCTTGAATGATGAAGCTGATGGCCAACGTTCGCTGTTTTGGAGCACTATCGGCCAGCATGCCTCCTTGCAAGCCGAAGAGCAACGCTGCCAGATAAGACGCTGAGTTTGCTAGCGAGATCTGGAATTGAGAGGCGCCCTCTGTGGCTAGAAAGACCATGACGCCATAGGAAAGTGTCGACCCCGCCATTTTCGCAGCGAAGCGTGAAACCGAGAGGATCCGGACCTCTGCCTGTTTCAGGACATCGCGATACGTGACAGGTGCTGAGGTAGGCACTGAAGCGGCGTCGATCATCGCAGTCTCAGGGTGTCAATTCCGATACGTCGTCGCCAGCATATCCCGGCTGTGGGGGAATGTAATTCCACCTAAAGAGGTATTCGATTCGGTTCGGCGTCCTGATAATCTGAAGCTGTTGTCGCATTTGCGGCGAGATAGTCCGAGCTGCTTCAGGAAAGTGGGATGCCACGATGTGCTGTATCTTTTCGATCCTCGTCTTTCTTGGGCCGCGCTTCGGTCTGATCGTCTGGTATCTGTACCAACCAGGTCGCTTCGACCGTGTGTTCGACGGCTGGATTGCCCCGGTTCTCGGCTGGATTTTCTTGCCTTGGACCACGCTCATGTGGGTTTCGGTCGGGCTTAGCGGCGTGAGCGGCACCGATTGGATCTGGATCGGTCTGGCACTGCTTGCAGATATCGCGACCTATGCGGGTGGCGGCTGGCGCAACAAAGATCAGGTCAGCGGCTACGCTACCCAGTACACCGCTCGGTAACGAGGGTTAACGAACTGGCCAGGCCGTGCCGAAAATGGCGCGGCCTGGTTTTTGCCGGGTGCTTGGAAGATCCCTGTGTGAACCCCAGACTCATGCAGATTCTCGCCGCTGGACGAGCAGGTTCATTCCGGCGTGCCCGGCCCTTCCATGAGACTTCCTCTCCTGAAGAGTTCGGTCCGTCGAAGCACCGAGCGACAAGAGAGGCACGAATACTCTGAATGGAATTAAGCTCTCACTGTCTGCTGTGATCAGCGGACATCTTCGAGATACGGTTCGGAGCCATCGCCGAAGGAATACCAGAACCGGATGTTGCCACGGGGTCAGGGCCGACGGTTAGCTGACACTTGGAAGTGAGACGCTCAATATGGTCAGCGGCTGCTCTCGGCTTTCTGGCTTGCCCATGACAACAAAGACATATGAGGTGTTCGGCTCGATTTCGACTTGTTCCTGTTCGAGGACGACATTGTCTGTCCCGGCCTCTGTTACGCGTAGATCGAAGCTCCCGGTCCGCGTGGGGCCGCCCGCGGTCGAAGCGCCATATTGCAGATCCTCGACGAGCGGAGTCAGATTGCCAATCGGAATCCGACGGCTGGATTCGGAGGCATAGAGGTCGAGCGCCGGCGCCTCGGCCGCGGCATGGACTCCGATCGAACGGGCGTCGCCGATCAAAGGTTTGCGGAGGTCGAGGAGGACCGGGATGACGAAAAAGTCCGAGATCACAACCACGTAGGTCTGTCCCGGCTCGGTTGGGATCATTGTGTTAAAGATGTCGCGGTCGACCCCCCACGAGACGTTCTGTCTGATGATCACAACAGTCCCTGTCGCTGTTCCCTGGAGCTCGTCCGACGTTTTACCGTAGGCGAGTTTTTCAACCACACGGTGCTCGCTCGAGTCACCATTGATGTAGACATCGACATTGTCGAGCGCAGTCAAGGCATTGACAAACACTAGCCCGACCACGGGTTCGCCGCTTTCCGGGCTGGCTTCTTGAGCCGACATGCCGATTCCCGGAGCGCCCAATAACAGAACGAGTACCAAAAACCCACCGGTACAGATCTTGTTGAACCCATTGATCCACATGCCGTCATCCTCCTTCAGTTGAGTCAAGACACCACCAGCCAAATACAACGTGGCGGTGGTTCAGGACGCGGAAGGTCGCTCGGATTTGCGACTAATTTGCTAATTCCGCTGAATGACGCTCGTTCGCCAAATTGAACCCCTCCATCATGTCTATGTGAAGTCGATAGCAGCGGAGTTCGGCAGGGCGGTTTCACGAATGACGACCATTGCGATAAAGTAGAGGATTGGAATCCCGGCATAAATCCCAAGACTGATCGTCGGTCGTTGATCTGCCAGGACGATCGCAATGCCGCTGCAAGTGACCTGTGCGACCTGCAGTCCACTGCCGATCCGGCGCGAGCGACGATCGATCGGCGCGAAGAGGATGTACGGCTTTCCCGTCGCATAGAACCAAATCGCCAGTCGCGATATCGAGACCCCGATGAGGAGCGCCCCATAGAGCTTCAGCGCAGTCGCATCACGATCGAATTTGGCGAGCAGCGAAGCACCGAATGGGATCATGCAGAGGGGAAGCAGATAGATGATATTTAGCCAGACCAGTGTGGGATTTGTGCGTTCGATCAAAGCGAAAAGATCGCGGTGTCCCGCCCAGGCGATAGCAACAACGACGAAGCTAATGAGAAAGGCGATAAACGATGGCTGGATTTCCCGGACAGCGTCGGAGAGCGATTGCCCGGCGTTGAGATCCGGTACATGGATTTCGAGCACGAGCAACGTCAGGATGATGGCGAAGACGCCGTCGCTCAGGGCCAGTACCCGCCCCGGATCTCGGGTCCGCTCGAGGAGAGCGGAATCGGTTGTACTCTGCATCGTACCTGTCTCCGCTTGCACCGCAACTTGGCCACGGCGCCTATTGGCATCTACGGGAGTTATCCTGCGGCCCGCAGCCTCCGGATCGTCGGACATGAGGTGCTTTCTACGATCGCCGATCTTCTGACCAGTTCATGAACGCAAAGAACATCAGAATGCCGCCTACCCCAGCACCGGCGAGGGCAACGGCGCCGCCAATCAATTCGAAACCAAGCTGCCAAATAACCCAACCAATCAGATACCCAACGGCAGCGCCGACGAGCACGCAGGCGATCCAGATCGCGATAAGTCTCCAACCTTGCACGGGTTGCTCTCCTCTCCTAACTCTGCCGGTTCGTCGACGCTTGCCAAAGCAATCTTTCGCTTGAGCCAAGGCAACGGCGCTTCATCATCGGACACCGGTCCTCTCGCCCGATCGGCATCGCGTGAGATACGCATCGACGGCGTCGCTCACGTCGAGGTGAAACTTTTCCGGTCCGATCTCAGCGACGACTCCGTCACGTTCGAGTACCTCCAGGGCTGATTTCTTCACCCGCGAAAGGTGGAAAGCAATATTTCTAGCTGCCAAATATCGATAGATGCGACTGATTTTTTCAGCTCCCTGGGCGTCGATGAAGTTCACGCTTTGACAGTCGAGAATCACCAATTCGAGTTGCTCCTCACTTTTGTCGATGAGCTGGTGAATCCGTTCCTCGAGTGAATCTGCGGTGGCGAAGAACAACGCGCCCTCCAGGCGGATCGCCAGCACTCCGGGGACTTGCTCATCGCCCGGAAAGTCGTCCAGATCTCGAAAAACATGTGTTCCACTGGCCCGCCCAAGCAGCGGAATCGACGGCGATGTGGTGACCCGCAGCAGCCAGATCAGTGAAAGGAGAACTCCAATGAGCACTCCCGCGAGGACGCCGAATAACACGACACCGCTCAGTGCCGCGATGGCGATATAAAAATCTGAGCGTTTCACCGCAAAGAGCCGGCGAAGTTCCGGCACGTCCATCATCCCCAGAGTGACGGCCTCGATGACTACCGCCCCGAGGACAGCCTTTGGCAGTTGGGAGAAGAGCGGAGCGAGAAAGATCAATGTGAGAACAATGGTGCCACCGGTCACTAACGAGGCGATTGGGCTCTTTGCCCCGGCGCGATCGTTCAGTGAGCTGGCAGAAAGACTGGTCGAAACAGGAATTCCCTGGAAGAGCCCGGCTCCGATATTCGCAGCTCCCTGCGCCAACGATTCCCGGTCGATATTGACTTGATAGCCGTTCTTCGCCGCGAAGAAACGGGCATCCCCGGCACTTTGCGAAAAACCGATCATGACAATGGCCGTGGCTGCCAGAGCAACGAGACCAAAGTGATCGGCGACGACATGCAGATCAGGCACTTCTATCGAAGGTAGGCCGCGTGGCACATCACCCACTAAGGCCACGCCGCGCGCCTTCAGATCGAGCGCCGTGGAGACCAATAGACCAACGGCAACGACAATGAGCTCACCCGGGAGGCTTGGAGCCGCTGCATGCAGGCCAAAGAGCACAGCCAGGGAAAGCACCCCCACGAGCGCCGTGGTACCGTGAAGGTCCCCAACTCCTTCGAACCAGCTCCAGAGTTCCTGCCAGGCGTTGTCGCCGTCTGCTTCGGTACCGGTAATCTTGGACAGCTCTCCGACGATAACGTCGATAGCTGCGCCGAACAGGAACCCGGTAATCACCGCTTTCGAGATAAATTGCGAAATCCACCCCATCCGGAGCAAGGACATCGCGACAAAGATTATTCCCGCAACCAGGGCGATCGCGGCAACGAGTGCTGCCGCATCGGCGTCCGTACCGAGACTGGCAGCAAGTACTGTGCTCCCGGCAACTGCGGCAAGTCCGGAGCTGGGGCCGGTCGAAATCTGGCGGGATGTGCCGAAGATCGCATAAAGAATCGCACCGGCTGCCGCCGCATACAAACCGTTCTCGATGGGAACGCCGGCGATCTCGGCATATCCAAGGTTTTTCGGCACGACCAGCGCGGTGACCGTGACGCCCGCGATGAGGTCCGGTCGCAGAAACGAACGGTCGTACATCCGGATCCAGCGCGGGAACGTGAGCACTCCAGATGTCGACGTTTCAGTTCCTGGAGAGCGCATATCGTGCCCCAGACGAGAGTAGGGAAACGGTCTGTACCGTTCGGACCCGGGAGACGTGCGGAACGAACACTTCAAACAGGTCGGACCGATTTACGACGACGCCCTCACCACCCAGGTGGTGCTGGATCTATTCCGACGTGGCGTCGGTGCTAGCGCTAGATCCCCGTTTCGGCCACGATCCTGCCGGAATTGACCGCTGCCAGGAGGGACGCATGGTCGGCTTCGGTCTGATCCGCGTACTTCAGAGCAAAGCGCGCTATTGCCTCGTCGAACTGTTCGTTCTTTCCGAGATATGCGCTGATTTGCAGCGGGTCGCCTGATCTGGCATGGGCTCTCGCCAGGATTTCGCTGCAAACGCCGACATAGGAAGAGAAAATCGACGCCTTCATCGAGGTCAGATCGGCGGACGCCTTCATGTTGAAAAGCTGCCGGAAGTAAAGATCTCGTCCCGTCGTATGGTGTACCCAGCCGAGAAAAGGATCGGAAACCGACTGGATGAGCCGCTGCCCCTGGACTACCCGCTCGCCTTCGTTGCGGTATGCCTTCGAGGGAACATACTGGGCCAATACGGAGCTGACCGCCTCCTTGAGTTGCAGCACCAGTGGATCGCTATTGTCTTTGCCGGCGAGAACGACGATGTAACAGCGCATCCCGACACTGCCGACACCACCCACGCGGATTGCCGAATCGACGTAGTGGTAATGATCGAGGAGCGCCCGGCGGTCATCCGAGAGGGTCTCCATGTATTTTTGAAAGACCGGTTGGACCACAGCCTCGACTTCCGCTTCTGGGAGCCGTTCGATGAGCGGCGGGCGCTCGATGATGCGGAGGTCACCATGCGCAGCATCGGTGAACTTCGCGGCAGCGAATTGGCTGTCCTTGTTTTTTGCCTTTTCCATCTTTGCTAGCACATCTTTTCGGCGACGCGACCCGGGGATGAAATCCAGCAATGACTCGGCTGTCATGTGCGAATACCAGATCTCCAGCGTGGTCATTTCCGAAAACTCGGCCAACCGCTGGCGGTATCGCCGCACACCGGCCCGCGCGACGTCCAGGCAGGTAGAGTCGGACAGGCCAATGCTGCGACCCGCAAGCGCCGCGCTCGCAGCGAGCCGTTTGACATCCCATTCGAATGGTCCAGGCATGGTTTCGTCGAAATCATTCATGTCGAACATGAGGACACGCTCGGGCGAGCCGAAGAACCCGAAGTTCGAGACATGGGCGTCACCGGAGAGCTGAACGGCGAGATCTGAGCTGGGTGTATGACTGAGATCCCACGCCATAACCGCTGCTGATCCCCGGAAGAAAGCAAAAGGCGATGCAAGCATCCGGCCATAACGAATCGGAAGCAGATGTTGCAGGCGATTCTCGCCTTGCTGCACCAGTATCTCCACTGGATCTGGCCGGTAACTGCTCTTTTCGTACGTCTCGTGGACCATGCGCGGGGTGGCAACGCGCTCGGCGCGCCCTTTCGCTCTGCGCTGTTCGGGAGTGAACAACTCGGCTCGTCCAGAAACGGATCGATATTCGGCCACATGGCCGTTCTTCGCGTTACGCACAGTTGGCTCAGCTGCAGGCGGACGGTGTCCCATCGTCAGATGTTCCTTGTAACTACTGGGACGCGCCATCCGTCGACTGGCGGCGCGTCCCGTAACAGAGTCTTTTCGGACTAGGAGGCCGCTAACGCCTCACTGACTGGCAAAACCGTCAAAGGATGGTCAGATGAGCCGGGACTCCCAATGACGACGAACGTATACGATTGGCCTGCGTCGATCGCAACGCCGCTGCTTTCGACCGCCACGGTGTCCGTTCCGGTTGCTTTGGCAGTGATGTCGTACGTGCCGGCGACAGTTTCGCCAGTATCCGTGGCGCTTCCAAAACGAATGTCGGTCGCTACCGGGCTGAGATCGCCGACGACAGTGGAATCACTGGCGCGCGTCAGGTAGAAATCGAGGGACGGTGACTGAGCGGCGGCATTGACAGCCCGAACACGGGCCCCCCCGTCTTCCGCTGCGGTCAGATTCATCTCGGTCGGAATAATCAACAGATCTGACACGATCACCAGATAATCCTTGCCAGCTTCGGTTGGGACCACCACCTGGTAGAGGTATTGGTCGAACCCGTTATTCTGGTTCTTCTTGATAACCACGCCGGTGAGCGGCGAAGTGCCCTGATAGGCCTCCGAAACAACGCCATACTCGAGCCCTTCGGCCACGCGCTGTTCCTTTTCGTCGCTGTTGATATAGACATCGATCTTGTCAACAGCCGTCATTGCATTGAGGAAGCGAATGTTCACCGGAAATTGGTTCTCCGGCGTCGAGTCTTGGGCTCGTGTTACGGGCATCGCGGCAAGAAAACCGACGCTGAGCGCAACCACGGCGAGAACAGCGAGCATCCTCGAACGGAACGTTTTCATCACTGTTTTCCTCCTGGATTCACAATTCGAATTGATCCGAAGAGCCGGTTGAAGGCGAAACGGGAGCGTTGGTTACCCTGTTTCGTGAACTCATGGTCTGCACATTCATGGGCCTCCGATCTGCGAGATTGACCCGCCGAGGTCACTCGGGATACGCGCTGAGCGAAGCGGTTGCGGCCGAGGTTTCATGCGTCTTCGCCAAACGCATCTCGAAGCGCCGCTTCCTGCTCAGCTGAGAGGTTGCTGGCGATCAACTCAGGCGAGAGGTCGGCATCCCGCAATGACTGGATGACGCGATCGCGAGCGGTCACGTCTCCCAGAAGAAAGAGCGCTGAGGTTCCGGGAGTCACCTGGCTTTGCACGCTCTTGATGAAGTTGTCGTCGATGCCGTAGTCCTCGAAACTGGCAGTCAGCGCGCCCGCTGCGGCGCCAATGGCAAGCCCGAGAAATGGAATGAAAAAGAGAAGTCCAAAGAGCATTCCCCAGAACGCTCCACTCAGGGCGCCCGTGCTCTTCAGGTGAACGAGCTGTTCCGTTTTCGGCTTCTTCTTGCCGACGTCCCAGCGGACGATGGCGCCGTCCTGAATGGAAACGATTTGCTGTGCTTGCAGACTCTTCAGGACGGCCAGCGCCCGGTCGGCACCCTCTACGGTTGAAAACTTCCAGGCGGTTAAGGTAGCCATGAGTTCAATCCTTTCGATGACGTGAGCGAATCGGTGACCCACTGTTTCGGGCTATGCCCGCCGCGGCAATGTCATTCCTTTCAGCGTTCCTCTGCCTCCTCCGGATCACGAGCTATTGCAGTAACGGGCTGGTACGCCGGACCATCTGCGCGAGCATTGCTGGGGAAATCCAACAATGCGCTAGCACATGGCCCCTGGCCTCGAATGCAGCCATAAACAAATCCGCGGTCCAGAGGTGCTCGACCAGCAGGACAAGGGCACGCGAGTTGGTCGGGATCAGGTCGGCGATTTCAAGAAGTTGTTCTTCGGTAACACAGAGCTCTGGAACTGGTCGAATCCCTGAATTGCTCACAGGCAAGGTGTCCGCGTTCCAGCTGGACGGGACGTTCGATCCAAGCAGGGAACGAGCCAGCACGCCACTCCAGACCAGCTCGCCTCGAGGAGCGTCGAGAGTATCGATGGCTACCAGCCGTCCTTCGTCTCCCTTAACGGTCACCAGACTATCGAGCATCCGCACGACACCACGCCGGCGAAGGTCGTCGAGCTGCGCATGAACCAGTGGCGGCAGCACGGCACTTTCGAAATCGATGACGATAAGTTGCAATGGTCCGACCGTGTCCATGAATGCCCTCGACGCCGTAGCCTGCCCGCAGCGCGGCCGGATCAAGCTGTTCCCAGGATCATCTGATCGAGAACCACAAGGCTCGTCAGCAGAAATCCATCTTGCTGGCCCGACAGAATTTCCACGCCATAGGAACCACGGGCCCGGAACCACTTCTGTGAAACTTCTGCGACTCGCCCATGCGAATCGAAAATTGAGAACTCATGCTTTATGACATTGCCGTCCACGCTCAGCTGTTTCCCGCTCGATAATTCGATGGCGAATCGATCGCGTAACGGGCTGACTGGCTGCCGGACCACCCAGCCGATCTCCATCCCGATCGCATCGGTGATGACGATCCGGCTTTGTTTTCGAGCCGCATGGGCATAGGCCTCATAAAGGACATGTCCATGCAAGTCTTCGAGCTGGACCGTGTCGTCGTTTGAGATTGCCCGGCCGTTGATGCGAAATGCGTGTTCTCCGGCATCATTCAAAACTAGAAAATCGACGCCCTGCGCCGCCAGACCCGTAGACATGCGGTAGCGCGTGTTCCGGCTTCGTGGGGTCTCGGGCGATCGCTGAACAGCTCCCTCGTAATCGCTGCCCTCACTCCGTTCATCGTCAGGTTCGCGATCGCCACGGGGCGTCATTGCGCCACTACCTCCGGCCTTTGCGCAGAATCCGCTGAAATCACGCTAATAGGCGGCAATGGCCTGTGACCATCACTGAAAAGGGGTAATTGGTGCGATCGAGCTGATGCGATGGAAATTCTTGGGAGGGGTTAGAGCAATCCCAGCTGCTGTGCTCTGCGGATAGCCTGGGTTCGGCTGGAAACTTCTAACTTATCGAAGATGCGGCGCAAGTGCGTCTTAACGGTTTCTTCGGAGACGAACAGGGCGTCCCCGATCCCTTTGTTCGAGAGACCTTCGGCAACCAGGCGTAGAACGTCCCGTTCCCGCGCACTGATGATCGCGGGCACCTCTGGTACCTGGGGGAGCGGCTGAGGCACGCTCTCGCCGCTCAGTTCCAGCAGTTTCATCGCATAATCGCGCTGCGGGCCATGTTCACGAGCTGCCATTCTCAGCAGGGGAATGACGTTGGGTCCTTCATCTAAATAGCTCCGGAGGTACCCCTCATTTGCTCCTAGCTCTAGTGCAGCGTCGATGGCAGAGCGAGCGGTGGCTTCGTCGCCTCGCTGGTTTTCGACGACGGCTCGAAGGAGGAGTATGGGCAGCAGGTGGTGCTTCCAGTCACTTCGAACTGCGAGATCCTGAAGACGCCCGAGGAGTTCTGCCACCTCATGGCCACGCGACTCGTGGATGCGAACGCGGATGGCAGTGAGCGTTGTATCGAGGTCTTCGTATCGCGTCGATGTCAGCGCGGTCGGGCCGATTTGCAGAAGCCACCCCTGGGCCAGGGTGAGCTGGCCAACTGCGAGCCATATCCGGCATCTCCTCTCCTCGAAACCGGCAATGTATCCGAAGAGTCCGCAGTCGGCACAGATCGCGATCGCGCGTTCGATTTCATCCAACGCCAGATTCCACTGCTGGTCGATTGAGGCCAGCGTGCTCAGGATGGCATGGGAAATCGGGAGGTAGATCGGGGTGTCGAGCTTGGTGGCAAGATCGATAGCCTTCGCCGCACCTTCACGGGCTTCCTCGAGACGGTTCCACTCCAGCATTATGGTGGCGAGCCGGAGGTGCGCGTTCAGTACGGGAAGATCATTCCACTCGTCGCCTATGGCGATGGTGCGCGAATAGAGCGCTGCGGCCTCCGACAGCTTTCCCATCGCAAAAAGCAGATCGGCGCTGACGTTATGCTCGAGCACATGAAACGCGCGCATGCCGAGCCTGCTATTGATAACGCGTGCCTCTTCGAGTGAAGCTTCCGCACCGAAGAGATCGCCTTCTGTTTCCTGCAACAGGGCGAGCATAATTTGCGTGCGCGAACGGTCCGCGGACTGATCCGGCCCGAGCGACTCGAGCAGCGCCTTGGCGCGAACCTGGCCACCCCGCGCATCCCAATTGAAGAGGCTCCGGAGCACTTCAAGCTGATCCGACGTTTGCTCTAGCCGCGGATCGTTCAAGGCGATCACAGCACTTCGCCCAAGCTCCGTCGGACGAACGGCAGCTTGCCAATGCCCGCTTCGCAGTTCCGCCCATGCCAGCCAGTAGGCGAGCGTCGGCTCCAGGAGAAACGGTTCATCGGGAAGGTCATGGAGCCAGGAACGCAAGCTGCTCATGCGACCCTGATCGTAGAACTCTTGGCAAATTCTTATGAGGTACCGCGCAGCGTGTTCCCAGTCGCGAGCTTTGATTGCATGATTCGCCGCTTCCTGGACGTATCCGTGCTCACCGTACCAGGCCGCTGCACGCGAATGCAGTTCGAGAAGCGACGACTCGTCGACAGATTCGTGGAGACGCTTCCGAAGCACCTCAGCGAAGAGATGGTGATAGCGATACCAGTTGCCCAAGCCACCCAATCTGGAAACAAAGAGATTGTCCCGAGCGAGATTTCTCAGGAGCACCCCGAAATCACCACCGCCAGTGATTGCGCTGGCGAGCTCCGGATTGAATTCTTTGAGGATGGACGTTTGGAGCAGAAACGATCGCTGCTCCTGCGATCGGTTCTCCAGAATTTCATCCCAGAGGTAGTCACCGAACATGTCGACGTTCTGAGGAAGCTCTCCGAGGAGTGCACTGATTTGGTCCTGCGAGTGGCCGCGCGCAATTTCCGAAAACAATCGCAAAGCTACCGGCCAGCCATCTGCCCAGCGAGCTATTTCTTCGAGCTCAGTTGCCGTCAAATCGAGTCCTTGTTGCTCCACGAGGAATTGCGACACCTCGGCATCATTGAAGCTCAGATCCGCGGGCCCCAACTCTCGCAGCTCGCCCCGCGCGATCATTTTCATCGTAGGAAGTTCAGGCTCTAGCCTCGAGGCAATAACGACAGCCATGTTGCTCGGCATCCCCTGGATGAATTGCAGGAGCGCACTTTGTACTTCGGACGAAGTAATGACGTAATAGTCATCGAAGATGAGGACATACGGCCGGGTCGATTCGGCCACCTCGTTGAGGATCGTACGAATGAGCGTCTGCATCGGAGGACGGGACGGCGCCTCCAGCATGGACGCCGTTTCCAGGCAAATACACGGGTCGATTGACTGGATTGCCGCAACCACGTATCCGATGAAAACGAAAAAGTCGTTGTCCGCCGAGTCGAGCGTAACCCAACCACTCGCCCGCTCTGTACGGCTCTGCCACTGACTGAGCAAGCTGGATTTCCCGTAACCGGGCGGAGTCACGACCAGGGTCAGCTTCCGATCGACGCCTTGCTCGATTTCGGCTAACAGGCGTGGACGGATGACCTCATTGGCCGCGGCTCTTGGGGCGCGTAGCTTGGTCAGGAGCAATTGCTTGCTCCATTGCGGCTGTCTGCTTCCGCCGGGGGTGGGTTGGCTCTCCGAAGAGTCGACCATCATAGCCCGGACTTCGTGATCCTTTCGATGGCCTCAAAGCGGCGTGCGGCGGCGAACTCGAAGCTCCTTTGTGCAGTTGCAAGGGGGGATTCCGATAAATACAATCTACCAGAGTCCTGCAACCCCCTTAGCTACGTCCCGGTGGATACCCAATTTACAGCCTGGGCAGTTTGAAAGGCGAGCCGATATTGTGCACTCGCTTCAGCAGAGCCGATCTATCTTTGTCCCTGAGCCGCCGGTCTCTATTGGCTCGCACGACCGGAGCAGCATTTGCCTCCCCAATTGGCGGTCTGAGCATTCCAGCCCGCGCGAGCGCCGATCCGGCTGACGCTTCATCTACGTTGACGATTGCCTCGAACTGGCCAGTAATCGATATGGATCCTCAAAGTATCTATGAAGGTGGGTCGGCGCAGGCGATGGCCGGTGTGTTCGAAGGTTTGATCAAACTGCGGCCGGGAACGCCTTCCGAGTTTGTGCCATCGCTTGCCGAGTCGTGGGAGTCCAATTCGGACAAGAGCGTCTGGACGTTCCAGCTTCGTCCTCATCTTCGGTTTCACGACGGTACGCCGCTCGACGCCGCTGCCGTTCGTGCGTCATTCGACCGGCTCTTTACCCTGTCGCTCCCTCCCTCGTCGGTGCTGGGGCGGTTCCTGCAGTCTGCCGAGCAAATTCACGAGCGGGACGGACGAACGATTGTCTTCGATCTCGGACGCCCCCAGCCGATGTTCGAGTCGGCGATGGCCGCTCCCTTTGGCACCGCAATCGTCAATGCGGCCCTTGCGAAGTCCCACGAGATCGATGGCGACTGGGGTCATGCGTGGGCGGCGACGGACAGCACTGGCTTGGGCACAGGACCGTACCAGGCAACCCGCTCCGAAGCCGGTGATTCTACCGAGCTGACCCGATTCGATGACTACTGGGGCGGCTGGGATGGTGCTCACTTTAACCATGTCGTGCTGCGAGCGGTGGGTGACCCGCAGACACGACGCGAGCTCATAGAGCGTGGTGACGCGGACATTATCTTCAATGTTCCGCTCATATCGATCGCAGACTTGGAGCAGAATCCCGATGTAGTGGTCATGCACCAGGCTGATCTTCGAGTCCAATACTTCGCGATGACGATCGCCGGCCCGCTCGTCGACGTGCTGGTTCGGAAGGCGCTCTGTTGGGCATTTCCATATGAAGAGGTGCTCTCTGGTGTGCTGTTGAACTACGCCAAGCCCGCGCGGGGTCCAGTCAATGAGAACTGCAGAGGGTTTTCATCCACTGCGTTCACCTACTTCACGGACCTGGATCGCGCCCGCCAGCTCCTGGACGAGGCCGGACTCCACGAACAGCTCACGCTTTCGGTGGCAATTGCGAACGGAAATGCTGAGAACCAGGCCATTGCTGAACTCTTTCAGGCGAACCTCGAACAGATTGGGGTCGAACTCGAAATAGAGAACCTCGACATCGCCAGCTACGTCGGAATGGCGTTTGGGGATCTGCCGGCCGAGGAGCGCGTGTCGTTTTTCCCGGCCAGCTGGGGGCCAGATTACGACGACGCATACAATCATCTCTGGCCAGCGGTTTCTTGCGACGCGTGGAATTCAGGGAATGCGGGCCACTATTGCAACCTGCGCGTCGAAGAGCTTCTCGAGGAAGCGCGAAACGCGGCCGATGAAGCGTCTTACGATAAGGCGCTGGAAGAAATTCAGCGAATTCTGAGCGATGACGACCCCGCCGCAATCTATTTCGCGCAGCCGGAGTGGATCACTGTCCTCCGATCTGACATCGGCGGCTATGTCATGAATCCGATCGTGAGTTCGTTGTTCGACTACTACGCGCTGCACAGAGTGCCGTCCTGACTCTGCTTCGCCAAGCGCGCACATTCGGGCCGCTAGCAGGGAACCGTCTCACCACCGCATACATACCAATGACCCGCCGGGGAGGCTCGGATTGATGCCGGATTACCACTTTGTGGTGATACCGGTCCGTAGCGCTCGTGGCTAGTTTACATATCACAACGTGGCAGATCACACCGGCCCCACCGCACGAGGGTCGAGATCGGATTTCGGTCGCCACCCGATACTGTCGAAGAAAGGCGAGCACGATGGCGTACGGTCCAGTCGAAATGCTTGTGGTGAAGTTTCCAGGGAACCAATTTTCTGGCGAGATCGTGCCTGCCCTCGAGGAACTGATCGAATCGGGAATGGTCCGAGTGATCGATCTCCTTTTCGTACTGAAAGACAGCGACGGCGCAGTCTTGATGTACGAGATGAATGGATGGGGAGATGAGGTCGCGGCGGTATTCGAGCCGATCGTACAGCCGGACGACGAGCTGTTCTCACGAGAGGACGCCGAGAGCATAGGCGTCTTGTTGGAGCCCAATTCCTCCGCCGCCATGTTGCTTTTCGAAAATGCCTGGGCAGCGCGGTTCACCACAGCAATGGCAGATGCAGCTGGCGAAGTCATTGTCAATGCGCGCATTCCGCGCGAAGTCGTCCAACAAATTGTCGCCGAATCGGCCTTCAGCGCCAACGGTTGATCGACCGGTCGAACAAGCCGAGAGAGGACGAGAGACATGTTGAGGAGTCGAGGCGGTCGGGGAATTATTGGCACCATGGCAACCACCGCGGTTGTCGCGGGAACGGCCGGGGCGGTGCATCACCGACAGGAGAATCGTTACCAACAGAAGGCGATGGAACAACAGCAGGACTATCAAACCCAGCAGGCCGCATATGACAGCCAGGCGCAGATTGCCGACTTGCAGGCGCAAGTGAGCTCGATGCAAGCGCAGCAGGGATCGCCGCCTGCCGGCGGTTCCGACATGATGGCGCAACTGCAACAGTTGTCCACGATGCAAGCAGCCGGATTGCTGACTCCCGAACAATTCGAAGCGGCGAAGAACAAACTTCTCGCTAACTAGCGTTGCCGGTCCGCGAACGGTCGTGAACGATACCCAGCCTCCGGAATATCCATCCAGCGATCGATATTTCGCTGTCACGGCCGTTCGACGCCGGCCTTCTTGAAACGAGTGACGTTCTGCTGCGTCACTCGTTTCACGTTCAGTGCTTCCACCAGATCGGGCTGTGAGTTAGTTCGCCACGCATTCCTGAGCACCATGGAGGCGGGAACCAATGGAACAACCAGCGAGTCGCGGCAAAATTAGCATGTTCAGCGCGGCGTTCATGGGCATCGGCGCGATGGTTGGCGCAGGGATCTTTGCATTGCTCGGCGAGGCTGGCGCGATCGCCGGCACAGCCGTCTGGCTCTCGTTCTTGATCGCGGGCCTTATCTCATTACTCCAGGGGTACTCGTTTGCCAAACTGGGGCGCAAATACCCGTCTCGGGGTGGCATGCTCGAATTCTTCGTCCGGGGATTTGGCAACGGTCACCTGACAGGAAGCACTGCTTGGCTCTTCTATTTGGTTGGTCAGCTGATTTCGGTCATGGTGGCGTTGTCATTTGGCAGCTATGCCGGCGCGTTGTTCTTCGGAGACGATGTCACGCCGGAAGCGGAGAAGCTGCTTGCGATCGTCATCATCATCGTGATGGCGCTCCTTAATCTCGAACTAGCTCGAGGCGCAGTCGCCCGAGTGCAGACCGGCATCGTCTGGGCCGTAATGGCCATACTGGGCGGATTCGCCTTTATCACACTGCGAAACGCCGATTATTCCCTGCTCTCCCCAGATGGATATCCGGGTATCTCGTCCATTATTTCTAGCGTCGCTATCACGTTTTTCGCGTTTCTCGGGTTTTCGGTTGTCGCGTTTGTGGGACCCGACATGGAAGATCCCGACAGGAATTTGCCGAGGGCGATGTATCTCTCATTGATTCTCACTACCACGCTCTACGTGGCGATCGCGATCGGCGTGTTCGGAATGCTGACTCTCGACGAGGTCATAGCGGCGGGCAATACGGCGATTGCCGCTGCTGCCGAGCCGGTGCTGGGCGCCGCTGGATTCACCATCATGACCGTTGCGGCGGTTTTTTCAACCTCATCAGCAGTCAATTCGCAATTTTTTGCGACGACCGGTGTCACCGCGTACCTGTCAGAAATCGGGCAGTTCCCTCCCGCGCTCGGTCGGAAGACTGGCACATATGGAAACCTTGGCACCGCTATCTCGACTGTGGTCGTAGTTGCCCTCACGTTGATGTTCGATCTTTCGGCGATCGCTTCGATCGGCAGTGCGGTTGCCCTCTTGATCTTCATGATGGTTGGAATTGCCCACCTGCGGCTCATTAGCGAGACGGGCGCGAAGCGATGGATTATCTATCTGTCGATCATCACCGTCGTTGTTACCTTGCTGGTATTCACATTCGTGACGCTGGTGGACGAGCCTGCAACTGCTTTCGCCATGTTGGGCTTCATTATTGTGGCGGTTGTGATCGATCGTTTCTGGCGCGGGATCGCATTTCTCAATCGCGCTACGACGAGCGAAGCGACCACCCCGGACGCCGCTGGTTCCTGACCGCGCCGCGCGATCGACCCAGGAGCCACCGGGTCGAATCGCCCCCACTGTGTTCCGTCCAACGGCTCCAGCCAACCTTTTGGTTTGCCCTCAGCGTTATGCCCAAGCCAGTGAGCGAGTTGCTCGCTGCTTTCTATGCCGTGTGATTGCGGCGGCGGAGAGACAACATTCCGGTGCAACCTCGGGGGTTAACCCCTCGATGACATCGCTTTACCACTTTTCAGCGATGTCGACCCGTTCCTCCTGCGCATAGCATCGGAACCCACGAAGCAATGCAGACACGACTTGGTGCGCTTGGCAGCGAGGAGTTCAAGATGAGCATGTATGGAGTGAGTTCCGAAGTTGGGGCCCTGCGCAAGGTCATCGTCCATCGGCCCGAACTAAGCCTGAAACGACTGACTCCTGGCAATCATGACGAGCTGCTCTTCGATGATGTGCTCTGGGTAGAACAGGCGCAGCGCGAGCATGACGCGTTCGTTGAAGTCCTGCGCAGCCGCGGTGCCGAGGTCTATTACGTCCAGAACCTTCTCTCCGAGGCACTGGCCGCAAGCGATGTCGGCCGGGACAAGATCATCGAGCACGTCGCCGGCGCGTACACGGTCGGCTGGTCAGCCTCAGACGAGGTCCAGACATTGCTCCAGGGCCTGAAGCCTGATGTGCTGGCCAAGCATCTTCTCGGCGGCATGACCATCGGTGAGTCCGGACTGGACATGAAGGCCCTGGGCTCGGTTTCACTGTTGGCCGCGGCGAGCGACGACGAAGACGCATTCCTGTTACCTCCGCTGCCCAATACGCTCTTCACGCGCGATTCCTCATGCTGGATCTACGGCGGCGTTTCGGTAAATCCAATGTACTGGCCCGCCAGACGCCGCGAAGCCTTCAACATGATGATCATCTATCGCTATCACCCGATGTTCGATGGGGCCGATTTCGAATGGTGGTACCCCGACCGTGACTCCGAAGGCCAGGCAGTCCTGACCGATTTCGGGCAGGCATCCCTTGAAGGTGGCGACGTGCAACCGATCGGAAACGGAACCGTTCTGATCGGAATGAGCGAGCGCACAACGGGGCGCATGATCGAACACATCGCGCACGCCCTGTTCAAAGCTGGACAGGCCGAGCGTGTCATTGCGGCCGTGATGGGGAAGGACCGGGCGCACATGCACCTGGATACCGTCTTCACACTACTCGACCGGGACGTGGTCACCGCCTATACCGAGGTCGTAGACAAGATCCAGGCGATCAGCCTGCGGCCGGGTAAACGAGATGGCGATTTTCACGTCACCAGGGAGCCTAGCTTCCTCAAAGCGGTTCAGAACGCACTGGGAGTCTCGAAGCTGCACGTCGTTGGCACAGGTGGCGATCGCTACCAGCAAGCCCGCGAGCAGTGGGACGACGCAAATAACACGGTTGCGCTCGCGCCCGGTGTGGTGATTGCGTACGAGCGGAACACGTTCACGATCTCGAAGATGCGTGAGGCTGGTATCGAGGTCCTTCCGATTCAGGGATTCGAGCTCGGCAAGGGACGTGGCGGTGGTCACTGCATGACCTGCCCAATCCTGCGGGATCCAATCTAGGCGGAAGGGAAGCACGATGCGTGGATGGAGCAGTCTCTTCGCAATCCTTATAGGAATCGCGATCGTGGCGTTGATCGTGACCAATAACCGCGTGGACGGCGAAACCGTCGCTCCGCAGGCAGGTAACACAACTGCTGGGTTGGCCGCCGGCGCGTTTCAGGCCGCCATAGGAGTCCTCTCGCCGGCGACATCTCTTCAACTGATGATCGACGGCGGAACGCTCCCCGAGGCGGCGGTGGCGCCGTTGACCGATGCTGCCGACCAATACCAACAGGCGCTCTCACTGCCTCCCGCGGAGGCAGAAGTCCTGCTCCAGCAGTCGCTTGCCAATCTTGACGAGGCGCAATCCATCGTCAGCGCTGCGGCAGAGGACGCCTCGAATCAGGTCAGTCAGGAAACATTGAAACGAAGTGCGGCCGCCATCGGGGCAATCGGGGACAGAGTCGAGTCTGACTTGCAGCTCATTCAGCAAACCGGCAGCCCGGTGCCATCGGTCGTCGTTGAGGGAGAAGAGAAATGACAGCAGCTGCCACTCCTGCTCCCACCCAGCCGCCTGCGACGCCTGTCGAAGAGAAGAAGCACCGGTTCAAGATGCCGGGTGCGTACACCATCCTCTTCATTTTGATCGTCGTGGTCGCCATTTCGAGCTATTTCATTCCTGCCGGCGTGTATGACCTCGACGGCGAAGGGGCGCCGATCCCAGGTACATACCATGAGGTCGACGCCAACCCGGCGAGGATTGTTCGCGACACGCTTCGGGCCCCAATCGAGGGCATGTACGGTGTCCAGGACGAGACTGGCAACGTCAACGCCTTCAACTACGGCGAGCTCTATGGAGCGATCGACGTGGCCTTGTTCGTCATCATCGTCGGCGGGTACCTCGGCGTCACGATGAAGACTGGGGCGATCAACACGGGGATCAACAGCCTGGTGCGGTCACTCAAGGGTCGGGAAAAACTCATGATCCCGGTTCTGATGATCGTTTTCGCGTTGGGCGGCACATCGTATGGCATGGCCGAAGAAACCCTCGCGTTCTATCCGCTCATCGTGGCGGTGATGATCGCGGCGGGATATGACGCGCTCACAGGAGCCGCCATCCTCTTGCTTGGAGCTGGCATCGGCGTGCTGGGCTCGACCATCAATCCCTTTGCGACGGGGATCGCGTCTGGCTTTGCCGACACGTCGATCGCCGATGGGCTGGCGGGTCGACTGATCATGCTCGTTGTCGGAACGGCCATTGGCATCTTTTGGGTCATGCGCTATGCAGAGCGGGTGCGCAAGGATCCAAGTAAGTCGCTGGTGTACGACATGAAGGAGGCGAATGAAGCCAAATTTCTCTCCACGGGTTCTGGAGCGGAAGAAGAGTCGCTGAACGGAAAGCAAAAGATCGTTCTCGTTCTTTTCTTTCTCGGCTTCGTCGTCATGATGTATGGCGTGATCCCCTGGTCAGACCTGGGTATCGACATACCAACGCTTTGGTGGTGGTTCCCCGAGATGAGCTCGTCGTTCATCCTCTTTGCGATCCTCATCGGAGTCGTGGGCGGATTGGGTGAGGAAGGGCTCACTAGCGGGTTTATCGACGGGGCTCGCGACCTACTGGGAGTCGCCCTCATCGTCGGTGTTGCGCGCGGAATCTCGGTCGTCATGAACAACGCGCAGATCACCGATACGGTGCTCCATTGGACCGAGGACGCAGTGAGCGGGCTGGGAGGAGGGAAATTCCTGATCATCCTCTTCCTGCTCTTCATTCCGCTCTCGTTTCTCATCCCCTCCAGCTCCGGGCTCGCCACCGTAACCATGCCCATTATGGTGCCGCTTGCCAGCTTCGCCGGCGTGTCGAGCTACCTCGTAGTTACGTCCTATCAATTCGGGTCGGGGCTTGTTGCTCTGGTCACGCCAACGTTTGCCGTGGTCATGGGAGGACTGGCAATCGCGAGAGTGCCTTATCCAATCTGGCTGAGGTTTGCGCTTCCGGTTGTCGTGGTGCTTGGAGTTCTGAGCGCTCTGATTCTGCTGGGTGGCAACGCACTTTGAGTTTATTGTCGAGACGTTTAGGTACGGCGGTCACCGCCGTCGGAAGGGAACCTCACTATGAAATTCGACTTTTCCGGTCGCGACTTGCTCGATGTCGGGCAGCTCAGCAAAGAGGAGTTCGTGGCCTTGCTGGACCTCGCGGCCGAACTCAAAGCGGCGAAAAAAGCCGGGAATGAATATGAGTACCTTGCCAAAAAGGAGATCGTGCTGATCTTCGAGAAGACCTCGACTCGGACGCGCTGCGCGTTCGAGGTCGCCGCATACGACCAGGGCGCTCACGTGACCTATCTCGGGCCTGATGGTTCACAGATCGGTCACAAGGAGTCTATGAAGGACACAGCACGGGTGCTCGGACGCATGTATGACGCGATCGAATATCGCGGCTTCTCGCAAGAGATGGTCGAAACGCTGGCGGAGTTTTCGGGCGTACCGGTCTACAACGGCTTGACCGACGAATTCCACCCCACGCAAATGTTTGCTGACGTGCTCACCATGCGCGAGCACAGCAACAAGCCATTGGAGCAGATCGCATTTGCATTTCTTGGGGACGCCCGCAACAACATGGGCAACTCCTTGCTCGAATCAGGCGCCAAGCTGGGGATGGACGTACGCATTGTCGCGCCGAAACACCTGTGGCCGCACGACGACCTGGTCGAGAAATGCCAGACCTGGGCCAAAGCAAGCGGCGCCCGGGTGACTCTCACTGATGATATCGACGAAGGCGTCAAAGGTGTCGACTTCGTGCACACCGATGTGTGGGTCTCGATGGGCGAGCCGATGGATGTATGGGGCGAGCGTATCGACCTTCTGCGACCCTATCAGGTCAATGCGGATGTGCTCAAACGAACCGGTAATCCCGACGTCAAGTTCATGCATTGCCTGCCTGCCTTCCATAACAACGAAACCAAGGTCGGCAAAGAAATCGAAGCGAAGTACGGCATCGTCGGCCTGGAGGTGACCGATGACGTCTTCGAATCGCCCCGATCGATCGTTTTCGATCAGGCAGAGAACCGCATGCACACGATCAAGGCCATCCTGGTCGCGACGCTTGCCGCCTAGGAGTTATCCGAAAGTACGCGCAAGAGAGCAGACATGTCCGACGATCCGGTCCGTGCTGAATCTGAAAAGCCGGTCACTGCGCCATCGCTGGTCGAGGCGTTGATCCCGGTATGTCTGCTCATTGTTCTTCTCGCCCTCTCGGTCTATCTGTATGGGCTGGATTCGAGCGGCGGTCCCATACAGGTCAGCCTTTTTACGACATCACTTTTCGCGGCGATGCTCGCCGCACGGCGTGGCGTGGTGTTCGACAAGCTACGGATCGCAGTGATCGAAGGAATCTCAGCCGGATTGAGCGCGATTTTCATCCTCCTGGCAGTAGGAGCTCTCCTTGGCATCTGGAATATGGGGGGCACCATCGCGACGGTGATCTATTACGGGCTCGATCTCCTGAAGCCGAGCTACTTCTACTTCGCGGTCAGTATCGTCTGCGCGGTTACCGGTCTCGTGACCGGGAGTTCGTGGACGACCGCTGGTACCCTCGGCGTGGCATTCGTCGGAATCAGCAAAGTACTGGGAATGGATCCCGCGATTACGGCAGGTGCCGCGATCTCGGGCGCCTATATGGGCGACAAAATGTGTCCACTTTCTGAAACGACCGTATTAGTGCCCAGCATTACTGGAGCAAAATTGTCCGCGCATATTCGCGCGATGATGTGGACCGTGCTCCCCTCCTTTGCCATTGCCGCCGCGCTCTTCCTGGCGCTCAGCTTGCGCGCCAATCCTGCAACGACTGCTCTCGACACTTCGCAGGCTAAAGCAGCTCTCGACTCGACGTTCAACATCGGGCCAATCACGCTCTTGCCGATCGTCATCCTGATCGTGCTCAGCGTCCTCCGATATCCACCGTTCATGGCGATTTTCCTGACCGCACTCGCATCCGGTGTGCTTGCCTGCTTCACACAGAAAGGTGTCGTGGATGCCTTTGTGAATGACCCCAACCTCGGTATCATTCTGACTTCGATCAAGGCAATTATTTCGGCAGCCGGTACCGGGTTCGCGCTCGACACAGGCAATCCCTCTATCGACACGCTCTTCAGCGGGGGTGGCATGTCCAGCATGCTCACTACCCTCTGGCTCATCATCGGTGCGCTGACATTCGGCGCGGTTATGGAGCGCGCCGGCTACCTGAACGCGCTTGTTACTCCGCTGTTGGATCATGCGACATCCGGCGGACGCTTGACCCTTGCCGTAGCCGGAAGTGCGATCGGCCTGAACATTCTCGCCGGTGACCAGTACGTAGCAGACGTGATTCCGGCGCGCACCTTCAAGGATGAGTTCCGCCGCCGCGGCTACCGTCCGGAAACGCTCTCCCGCATTGTCGAAGACAACGGTACGGTGACCTCCGTGCTTATACCGTGGAACACCTGTGGCGCGTATCACGCAGCCGTATTGGGTGTCGCCACCTTCGATTACCTGCCTTATTGCTTTTTCAATCTCGTCAATCCACTCCTCTCCATCCTTTACGGATTTCTCGGGTTCCGTATGGAGAAGTTCAAGAATGGCGAGCTCATCGGCGATGTTGTCCCTGATACCAGTGCCATAGCCGGAGGAGATGTTTCATGAGTAGCGCAGCCCCAGCTCGGGATGAGCATTGGTACAAAGATTCCGCTGCGTCGGTCTGTAAAGAGCTGGGCGTAACTCCCGACCGAGGATTGAGCCCAGACGACGCCGCCAAGCGACAGAGCGAATACGGCCCGAACAAGCTGGCGGAGCAACCGCCCGAGCCGACCTGGAAAGCATTTCTTAGGCAGTATCGCGACCTGATGCAACTCGTACTTATCGGCGTGGCAATCATCAGCATCGTCGCGCTGGACGATTTCGGCACCGGCATACTCATCTTTGGTCTGACGGTCTTCAATGCGGTTCTGGGCGTGAACCAGGAAGGCAAGGCAGCCGAAAGCGTCGCCGCTCTTCGCAAGATGTTGGTGATGAAAGCCAAAGTGCGCAGGAGTGGCGAGATCGTGGAAATGCCAGCCGAGGAGCTGGTGCCGGGCGATGTCATCTCATTCGAGGCGGGCGACAAGGTGCCCGCTGACGGCCGTCTGATCACCGCTGCTTCGCTCCAGATCGAGGAGGCCGGGCTGACCGGCGAGAGCGCACCGGTCGACAAGGACACCGCCGCCATTCCGGCCGAGAGTGTGCCGCTGGCTGACCGAATCAACATGGCGTTCATGAACACCACGGTCACCCGTGGGCGTGGCGAGATGGTGGTGACCGGTACCGGTATGAATACGGAGATGGGGCAGATCTCCGGAATGCTGAGCGGGGTCAAGCAGGAAAAGACGCCACTCACCAAGCAGCTCGATCAGTTGACCATTGCCATCACGATCGCAGCAGCAGCGGCCCTGGTGTTCATTGTTGCGATTGGCCTGTACCGGGAGCAGTCCGCGCAGCAGATGTTCCTGCTCGGAATCAGCCTTGCCATTTCTGCCATTCCGACCGGTATGCCGGCGGTCGTCACCACCCTCTTGTCCATGGGCACGCAACAGCTGGCAGAGAAGGGGGCAATCGTCAAACGGCTCCGCTCGGTCGAAACCCTTGGGGCCACCTCGGCGATTTGTTCCGACAAGACCGGTACCCTGACGTTGAACCAGATGACCGCGCGACAGTTGGTCATTCCGGGCCGCAAGTACGAAATCGACGGTGAGGGATACTCAACGAACGGGCGGATTTTGCGAGTAGCGGGTGAGGGGGAGCCGAACTTCGAGGAAATCCTGATGCCGATGGCGCTCGCCTGCGATGCGGTCGTGAACGATGGCGAGATCGTTGGCGATCCCACCGAAGCTGCGCTCGTCGTCCTGGCGGCGAAAGGCGGCATCGACGTCGGCGGCACACGTCGCGAATATCCACGAATTGCTGAGGTGCCATTCGATTCAGCGTACAAGTTCATGGCCACGTTTCACGATATGACCGGCAAAGATGGTGAACCGGTCGTGCAGTGCTACGTCAAGGGCGCGCCCGACGTGATCCTGTCCCGGTCGACCACAGCGCGTCTGGCGGATGGAAAGCTCGAGCCGTTATCGGGTTATCAACACACTGTTCTCGCCGAAAACGACCGGCTGGCCAGTGAAGGCCTGCGCGTGATGGCAGTCGCCGCGCGGGAGATTCCCAAGAAATCCTTCGATCCGGATGGCGACCTCATGAGCTGGGTGCAAGATCTGCAAATGCTGGCGCTTGTTGGCATCGTCGACCCACCCCGTAAAGAGGCCAGGGACGCGATTGCCCTCTGCAAAGACGCCGGGATCCGCATTCGCATGATCACCGGCGACCACGCAACTACCGCAGCGGCGATTGCCAAACAGTTGGGCATCCAAGGCGAAGCCATTACTGGCGCAGAATTCGCCGCAATGAGCGACGAGGAGCTATCGAGCAGGTTGGCAGACATTGGGGTCGTTGCGCGCGTCGCGCCCGAGGACAAGGTCCGCCTGGTGGACATGCTGAAAAAACAGAATAACGTCGTCGCCATGACCGGTGACGGAGTCAACGACGCGCCGGCATTGAAGCGCGCCGATATTGGTGTTGCCATGGGAATCACCGGCACCGAGGTCACCAAGGAAGCCGCGGAGATGATTCTTACCGATGATAACTTCGCGACGATCGTAAAGGCGGTCGAAGGTGGGCGCGGTCTCTACGACAACTTAATGAAGTATGTGCGCTTCCAGGTTGGGGTGCTTGTTGCCTTTATCGCGCTCTTCGTCTTGGCCGGCATCTTCGATATTGCAGACGGGATTCCCCTAAATCCCCTGCAGGTTCTCTGGATCAATTTCGCCATCGACGTTCCCATCGCCATCGGTCTCGGGTTCGATGCAGCTACCCCCGGTTTGATGAGCCGGTTGCCGCGGCGGGGCGATGCTTCGGTCTTGCCGCGATCGCTCGCGATTCGCCTCATCTCGGCCGGGCTCATCATGGCGATCACCGTTCTGGCGGTCGTCGCTTACGGCGAAGACCACTACAACCTCGCGGTTGCATTGACGATGGGCGTTACGACGCTATCGCTCTGCCACGTGGTGGCAGCGATCACCACGCGGGACTCGGAACGAAGCGCATTGTCGATGAACACCTTCGTTAATCGACGGTTCACGTATCTCACCATCCTGGTTCTCGCCTTGACCGTGCTCTCGACCGAGCTGGGAATCCTCCAGCGAATTCTCGACACAGTGTCGATGACGCGCGACCAGTGGGGTATCTGCCTGATAGCCACTGGCATCCTTCTCGCGATCTACGAGGTAGCAAAGTTGATTCTGGGCCGCACCGGTTGGCTGAGCGTGTCGCCCGCGGCGCCGGTGATGGACCAGCCGGCAGCGTCGGTTGTCACTGGAGAAGTTGTCCCTGCCTGACACGGTCACTGCTTACCTCAGCGAGCGGTAAGCCCAGGAGGCTCCACATGCGAATTGTCATCGCACTTGGGGGAAATGCATTGCTCAAGCGTGGGCAGGCAATGTCCCAGGAAAACCAGCAAGCCAATGTGGAAACGGCCGCGCGGGCGATTGCCCCACTGGTCGCTGAACACGAAGTTGTTATCACACATGGGAATGGCCCCCAGGTTGGACTGCTCTCGCTCCAGTCGCATGCATATGAACGGGTAGATCCTTATTCGCTCGATGTGCTGGGAGCCGAGACCGAGGGAATGATCGGGTACATGCTCGAAAGGGAGCTAGGAAATCTGCTGCCCGCCGCGAAACCGCTCGCAACCATCCTGACCATGATCGAAGTCGACCCGAACGATCCCGCTTTTCGTGATCCGACCAAATTCGTCGGTCCCATTTATGAAAAAGCACAAGCAAACCAGATTGCCACCGAAAAAGGATGGGTGATGAAGCCGGATGGCGATCACTGGCGACGGGTTGTTCCCTCTCCAGCTCCGCGCAGGGTCTTCGAGATCCGTCCGATACGGTGGCTTCTGGAAAAGGGGGTATTGGTCATCTGTGCCGGTGGCGGTGGAATTCCAACGGCCTACACGCCGGGTCGCGAACGCGATCTCGAAGGTATCGAGGCCGTTATCGACAAGGACTTCGCCAGTGAGCTCCTTGCCCGGGATCTCGATGCCGACCTCTTCATTATGGCGACCGATGTCGATGGGGTCTATCGCGACTGGGGTACCCCTACCCAGATTCGAATCGATGAGATCCGAATTTCCGGTCTCGAGACAAGCGATTTTCCAGCCGGGTCTATGGGTCCAAAAGTCGAGGCGGCCGCCCAGTTCGTTCGCCGAGCCGGCAAAGTCGCCGCCATCGGATCGCTCGATGACATTCAGGGAATCGTGATGGGCACGAAGGGAACCCGCTTTGTCGCGTAATGACGGAAGTACCCCGGGCAGTGATGTAGCATGAACGGCCGATCCGACGACCTCGAGCTAGACCAGGCACCAGCAGCCGCGGCGGAACCAGGCGCGTTTTCCGCAACCGACCAACGACTTGCGCTGCTTCTCGCAGCCGCAATGTTCGTCCTGGTGGTCGATACCTCGTTGATGAACGTGTCGATCTCCGCCGTGGTGAAGGATCTCGACACCACCGTTAGTCGCCTTCAATCGACGATAGCTCTCGAAGCGCTGATTTCGGCGTCCTTCATTCTCATCAACAGCAAGATTGGCGATCTGATCGGTCGGAAACGCGCATACGTGCTTGGACTGCTCGCCTACGCGCTTGGTGCGCTTTCCATGGTCTTCTCCGAGAATCTGACGACGATCATCATCTTTTGGGCGGTGCTTGGAGGGTTGGGCGCTTCGTTGCTCCTGCCGGCCATGCAGTCGCTCATCCATGGCAACTTTGAGGGTGCCGCTCAAACTCGTGTCTATGCCATGGTTGGCGCTTCAGCAGCGATCGCGGCCGCCATCGGTCCGCTTATCGGCGGATTCATCACCACGTATCTCTCGTGGCGGGTTGGTTTCGCGCTCGAAGTCGTCATCATCGCGGCCGTGCTTTCCGGAATCAAATTAGTGAAGGACGTACCGTACACAGGTGAGCGAGGGGTCGACATTCCCGGCGCGATTCTGTCGGTGATCGGGATGGGTGGGGTGGTCCTGGGGGTTCTGGTCTGGCAAGAAGGCGGCGAAGCGGTTGGGGCCCTGATCGTCATCGGCGCGTCCGCGATCGGCGGCTTGATCTATTGGTTGATGAGGCAGAAGCGTGCTGGCAAGCAAGCGCTGCTGGACATCGATCTGTTCCGATCGCCGCAGTATCGGCTGGGAATCTCGCAGCAGATGCTGCAGCAACTCGCGCTCGGGGGCGCCATGATTGCGCTGCCGATCTTCTTTCAGATGGTCCTGGAATACAACGCGATGAAATCCGGCCTATCGATCGCGCCGCTCTCATTGAGTATGTTTGGCGTTGCAATCATCGCCGGGAGAAGGGCGGGGCGGCGGCGGCCAGCGTCCATCGTTCGAGGCGGATTTCTCCTGCTGACCATCGGCGCCTTGTTGTTGATCTTCATCGTTCCCCGAGCGGAGAGCGGCTGGTCGTTCGCCCCGGCATTGATCGTCATGGGATGCGGGCTGGGACTGCTGGTCTCCCAACTGAACAACTACACCTTGGCTCCAATATCAGACGACCGCATCAGCGAAGCCGCCGGCGTCAACTCAGCGGCCGGACAGTTCGGTCTGTCACTGGGCTTGGCCGTTGGGGGCGCAATCATGCTCGCGATGCTCTCTTGGGCATTCACTGACATTGCCAGCCAGAGCGAGGTGCTGACGCCTTCCGAGCAGACGCAGGTTGCGGACGCGCTGGAGAATGACGCTCAGGTCATGAGCAACACGCAACTGGAGGAGCTTATTGTCAACGCTCCTCCGGAGACCGAAGCAGAAATTATTCGCATCAATACCGAAGCTCGTCCCCTTGCCCTGCAATTTGCTTTGCTCGTCCCGCTGATTGCCGGACTCGTCGGCCTGCTTCTCTCCTTCCGGATGATACGGCTTCCAGAACTCGGGAATGTTCCCGAGCGAAGCAACGTGCTCGGCGGGTGAATTCGGCATATATCCGAGCGTCGCGCGTCGGATCGATTGGACCAGTGAACGGTTCACAGTGAGGAATTCATCGATCGGCCGAAGTGCAAGAAAGGTAAACGCACCATGGCAAATCTCATTGCGGTCACCTACCCCGACCCGGAAACAGCCAAGAAAGCGATGGAACGGGTGGATTGGGCAGATTTCGACGGGCAGGTCAATGTGCTCGATGCCTGCTGGATGGCAAACGACGGTGGCGAGGTCATCGTCAACCCCCAGGGTCACCCGGTTGTGGAGAGAGCGGCCCTGTACGGAGCCATGGGGCTCATGATCGGTGCGTTGTTCGCCATTCCTGTCGCCGGCCTCGCAGCCGGAGCAGCAATGGGTGGTTATCGGGGCAAGCAGAAAGGCCAGCACTTCGACGATGAATTCGCCGAGTCGATCAAATCGATTGTCGCCCAGGGTGGCTCAGCTATCGTGGTGCTTTATGAAGAGGGAGCGGATACCGAGAGGGCGGGTGCAGATCTGGCTCAGCTGGGAGGTACTGTGCACAGCACCACGATTTCCAACGAAGAATTGGCCGGAATTCAAGCGGCGCTCGATCGATCTGACGCTAACCGTTGAGCAGGTTTGGGGGGCTTTCCAATGGAAGAGTTGAGATCGAGCGCTGACGCCCGAAATGGGGCGGTGGATGGATTGTGCCCAGGTCGGCTGCCCCGAAGCATTACACGTCGGAACTGACGTCGTGACCAAGTGAAAGCGTCTCCCGTCCGTATCTAAGGAGAAGAATCATGAACGCATCGTACCAAGGGAAGCGGCGCAGTGGATGGAGAATCTGGATTCTGTCGGTCGTTGGTATCGCATCTTTGCTCGCTTTGCCAATAGCTCGGTCGAGCGCCCAGGATGCGACACCGACAGCTGTCTTGTCGTCCGATCCAGCAAATTGCATTACCGACCCGATTTCGACCGACCACATGTCCGAACTGCTAGCGACACCCGTTGCAACGCCGGATTGGCCGGTATCGGATGGCGGTGTCGTGGTGTTGCCCACAGGGGTTCCGTCGGATGATGCAGAGCTCACCGCGGTGGCATCGACGATCGAACAATTGTGGTCGTGCAATAACGCCCGGAACAAGGGCGCCGTCTACGCGTTATTCACAGATGAGGCCATCCAGGAAACCATCGGCTTCACGGAGGCGGGATCCTGGGACGCGGCAGACCTGCGAGCCGATGTCGCCGCAGCGCTAACGCCGGGTGAACCTCGCACTCAAGAAGAATGGGCGAAGATCGATGCAATCGTCAGCGCCACCACCTACTCCGATGGACAGGTCGGGGTGCTGATTCTGAATTCCGATCCGCTGGTAGCGGATGGAGATCAGGTGCTCGATTACTTTCGATTCGTGATCACCGACGGCATAGCCAAGGTGAGCGCGGTTGTGCTCGATCCCTATGACCTCACCTCAGGATACGGCTTCGAAAAGGCTGCCTAGGTCGCCAGACGAAGGGCGTGCAGCCCGATGCGAATGATACGGATCTACCCTGGCGGCGCTGAACGTCGACAGGGTAGATACCGAGAACCGCGCAGTCGATCCCAACCTCCCCATCGTTGAAGACCGCAGGCAACGCCGATGGACCCAGCCAGCGAAAAAACAATCGCACGACGCCTCGCGGATCGAGCGGCCGTGTTGGGGCAGCGTGGACGCCACCTTGCCGTTTCCAACCCTTCGGGGCATCGCGAGCAGTATGCATCGTGGCCGGCAAGCCACTTGATTCAGGGTCGAAAGCAGCCAGGCATGAAAGCAATTGCAGAGGTCGTCCCACAGTTCGGCGAGCATATTGATGCAGGTTGGAGACGATGGGGACCATATCTTTCTGAGCGGCAGTGGGGAACGGTTCGTGAGGATTATTCGGAACACGGAGAAGCATGGGACGCTTTACCCCACGATCATGCCCGCTCGCGGGCCTATCGGTGGGGAGAAGATGGATTACTTGGCATTTCCGACGACCGGCAGCTTCTCTGCTTCGCCGTTTCGCTATGGAATGGAGTGGATCCAATCCTCAAGGAACGGCTGTTCGGCCTGACCGGTAGCGAGGGCAATCACGGAGAAGACGTCAAGGAGTACTACTACTACCTCGACGCGACACCAACGCATTCCTATCTCAAGGGTCTCTACAAGTATCCACAGCGGCCATTTCCCTATCGCGATCTCGTGGAGACAAACCAGAGCCGCGGAAAGCACGACCCGGAATACGAGCTTATCGACACTGGAGCGTTCGCCGACGATCGCTATTTCGACGTTCTTGTCGAATATGTCAAAGTCGGCCCTACCGACATCCTCATTCATATAGGCGCAACAAACCGCGGTCCCGACGCGGCAAAACTTGAAGTATTACCGACGCTCTGGTTCCGAAACACATGGAGTTGGGGCCGGGACGACCGTCGTCCTGAATTGAGAGCGGTGGCGCTTCCGGGAGCGGGATACGCATTGGTCCATGCCCAGCATCCTGTGCTCGAGGACTATTGGCTCTCCTGCTCAGCAGAGCCTGAGCTGCTGTTCACCAATAATGAAACCAATCTCGAGCGGCTGTGGGGTGTGCCAAATCCGGGGCCGTTTGTCAAAGATGGCATTGGAGCCGCCATCGTGGACATGGCGCCCCATACGGTGAACCCGAACGCGACGGGCACAAAAGTCGCGGCTCGCTACACCCTGGAAATCGGCCCACAAGCGACATGTTCAATCTTTCTTCGAATCTCGAGCGAGCGCGGCGAAGACCCGTTCGCCGACTGCGACCGAATCTTCGATTGGCGTCGTGCTGAGGCAGATACCTTCTATGCGTCTTTGTCCGGACCGTCCAGATCGAAAGACGAAGCAAATGTTCAGCGGCAGGCACTCGCCGGATTGATTTGGAGCAAGCAGTACTTCAACTTCGACGTCAGCGAATGGTTGGACGGCGATCCGTCTGGTCCTACCCCTCCCGAGGCACGGCAGAACGGCCGCAACGCGCGCTGGCGACACCATCGTAGTGCCGACGTGATCTCTATGCCCGACAAATGGGAATACCCCTGGTATGCGGCCTGGGATCTGGCGTTTCACACCATGGCGTTTGGACTGGTCGATGCGGAATTCGCCAAGGAACAGCTTCTACTTCTGACGAATGAGCGATACATACATCCAAGCGGCCAACTCCCTGCCTACGAATGGGCATTCAGTGACGTCAACCCGCCCGTACACATTCTTGCGGCGCGAGCACTGGTCATGATGGAAATGGCGCGAGGCGAACGAGCCGATCGTGAGTTTCTGTCCCGGATCTTCCACAAGCTGCTGCTCAATTTCACCTGGTGGGTCAATCGTAAGGATCCCAGCGATCGCAATCTCTTTGAAGGCGGCTTCCTCGGGCTCGACAACATCAGCGTTATCGACCGGAGCATGCAGCTTCCGGAGGATTTGACTTTGCAGCAGGCGGACGGCACGGCCTGGATGTCGACCTTCTGCCTGGGAATGGTGTGGGCCGCACTCGTTTTGGCCGAAGATGCGCCGGTGTATGCCGATCTGGCAACGACATTCTTCGAGCATTACATGTCTATCGGCGACGCACTCAATGGATTCAGCGAGGGTGCATCAGGCCTTTGGGACGAAGAAGACGGCTTCTACTATGACGCAATTCAACGTTCCGACGGCGAGCGAAGGCCACTTAAGGTCCGTTCGCTGGTCGGCCTTCTCCCCATTGTGTCGGCCATTTCTTTAGACGATACACAGGCAAAGCGGCTCGCCCGAACGGTGCCGGTCGTTATCGGTACTATGACCGATCATCTCGGACGCCATCCGGAGCGGGCGCCGATGATGCAATCCCGTCTGACCGAGGATGGCTCCGAGATTCGAATGCTGACACTCGTTCCTGAAGAACGATTGCGTCGGGTTCTCACCCGCATCTTTGATCCGGACGAATTTCTCGGCGAGTACGGCATTCGTGCAATAAGCCGGTATCACCTTGAACATCCATATGAGCTCGACGCCCGCGGCCAGCACCTGACCGTTCAATACGAGCCCGCAGAATCGACGACCGGTATGTTCGGGGGAAACTCCAACTGGCGCGGACCCATCTGGTTTCCGATGAACTTCATGGTGGTGCAGGGTCTCCGCAATCTCGGTTGCTACTACGGCCAGACCTTCCAGATCGAGTATCCGACTGGTTCCGGAACGCTTATGGCTCTGAGCGAGATCGCCGATGACCTCGCCCAGAGACTCGTTTCGATCTTCCTGAGGGATGAATCCGGCAGACGACCGGTATTTGGTGGCGTCGGTGTCATGCAGCACGATCCAAACTGGCGCGACCACCTGCTGTTCTACGAGTACTTCCATGGTGACAACGGAGCCGGCATCGGCGCGAGCCACCAGACTGGTTGGACTGCCCTGGTTGCCAACCTCATCGAATCCCAAGGGCCATTCCGCGGCTCAACGGATTAGGCGTTCAGAGCTCGCGGTGATTGGCCCGATCGGGCGCCAAAGGAACTCACGAAATGGACCATGCGTCTAAAGACTCCATCCTCGATCGACCACTCATCCATTTTGGAAGAGAGATCTGTGGCGACCTCGATGCTGCATTGCGACGCGAATGGTTGGTAACCAATGGGCTTGGGGGATATGCGTCCGCCGCCCTGCCGGGCACACTGACCCGGTCCTACCATGGATTGTTGGTCGCAGCCCTCGCTCCGCCGGTCGAGCGGACGGTCTTGGTGGCGGGACTCGACGAATGGGCCACGTACTCGGGCGATCGATATCCGCTGTCGACCCACGAGTTCAATGGTGGATCCGTGGCTCCGGAGGGTTACCGATTCCTGGAGTCATTCCATCTGGAGGGATCGCTGCCTGTATGGACATTCGCCATGGCGGACGCGCTTCTCGAGAAACGCATATGGATGGGTCACCGACAAAACACGACGTATGTCCGGTACCAACTGCTTCGTAGTTCCGCGGCGCTTGATCTCGAACTAACACCGCTCCTTAGCGACCGGAGCTTTCATGCGCTGCAGTCCGGTCAGGGACAAGAAGTAGAGGTCCTGGCTGGCGATCAGGGAGCGGCCATTCGATTTGGCGATGCGGGCCACCCATTCTGGCTCTCAATGAATCAGGCATGCTTCGAGCCAGATGCCTCGTGGTGGTGGAACTTCCATTTCCGGGAGGAATCTGCGCGCGGTCTCGAGGATACAGGTGACCTTTTCGCGCCCGGTACATTCCGAGTTCGGCTGAACGCTGGTGAGTTCGTCCAGTTCGTAGCCACGTCTGAACCAGATCACGAAAAGGCACGCCAAGTCGGACCTGAAAGCGCTCGGTCACGACAGCTCGAGCTGTTGCGCTGCGCCAATGCGGAATCGTCGAGTCCCCTGACCCAGCAACTGGTGTTTGCCGCGGACCAGTTCATCGTGACCCGGCCGCTGCCCGAAAACCCTGACGGAGAATCCATCATCGCCGGCTATCACTGGTTCAACGATTGGGGACGAGACACTATGATCTCGCTTCCCGGTCTCTGCCTGGAAACCGGCAGAACCCGGGAAGCCGAAGCGATTCTGCGAACCTTTGCCAAATACATCGATCAGGGTTTGCTTCCCAACAACTTCCCCGATCGGGCGGGCATCGTCCCTGGATACAACACTGCCGATGCCACCCTCTGGTATGTCGTCGCGCTCTATCGCTACTGGCAAGCGACCGGTGATGATGGATTGGCACGAGATCTCCTTCCAATTTTGGAAGACATCGTCCGCCACCATCGGGAGGGTACGCATTTTCACATTGCGGTCGACCGACACGATGGGTTGCTAGCTGCCGGTGAATCCGGCGCACAGCTCACCTGGATGGATGCGAAAGTCGGGAATTGGGTTGTGACTCCCCGAATTGGAAAGCCCGTTGAGATCAACGCCCTCTGGTACAACGCGCTAAAGATCGCGGCCGTATTCGAAACCCGCCTGGGAACTCCCGCTTCCGCCGTCGAATTCGAGGCTCTGTCCGAACAAGTGAGATCGTCGTTCTTGCGACGCTTCCAGTGCGCCGAGCTGGATCACCTGGCCGATGTGATCGATGGTCCCGATGGTGACGACTGGTCGATGAGGCCGAACCAGATGTTCGCTCTGTCGCTACCGTTTGCACTGATCGATGGCGTAGACGCATGCCGCATTCTCGATACCGTCGGAAGGAAGCTACTCACCAGCTGGGGCTTGCGATCGCTCTCCCCGGATGACCCTGCCTACATCGAGACATACGGCGGAGATCAGCTGCGCCGTGACGGCGCCTATCACGAAGGCACGGTCTGGAGCTGGCTCCTCGGCCCGTTTGTGGAAGCGCACTATCGTCTTCATGGCGATGCGGACGCCGCGTTGCTGATTCTGGCCCCGATGGGCGACCACCTGCGCGATGCTGGACTGGGGTCGATTTCGGAGATCTTCGAGGCTCGGGCGCCGTTCCTTCCACGGGGATGTATAGCGCAGGCCTGGGGCGTTGCGGAGACACTCAGAGTCCTTCGGATGTTGAGCAATTGATTGCACCAGAGGGCCGCATCGCACTTGGCAGCAACACGGCCAGAGTTCAGGAAGTGAGGAACTGACTGCGATGAAGCTACGCAACCTCGAGGAACGTTGGGTTATCTGCGATGGTCTCCCTCTCCATTACTGGGCGTCAACCAGCGATCACGCCTCGAATCCAACAACGCTCGTTCATATCCATGGCTTTGGGATTTCCGGTCGATATCTACTGCCCACAGCCGATCTCTTGGCAGCTGAGTACCGTACGTTTGTGCCCGACCTCCCAGGATATGGCCGAAGCGTTCATCCCGAGCGTGTGCTATCCATTCCGCAGCTCGCTGAATCGATGGTGCACTTTCTGGATAAGGTTGGTGTCGATCACGCCACCCTGGTCGGAAACTCGATGGGGTGCATTATCGCCATCGAAACCGCCCGTGAGGAACCGGAGCGTATCGATCGAGTCATACTCGTTTCTCCGGCCGGAGGGCGAAACAACCGCCCTGTCTTCAAAGGAGTCGCCCAGCTCGCACTCGATGGATTTCGGGAGCCACCGAGGATGTACGCCATTGCGGTTCCAGATTACCTCAGGTTCGGACTCATCAACGCGGGCAAACTTTTTTGGCAGATGATTCACTACCCGACCGTCGACCGCTTCCGAGAGACCAATTCATCAGCTCTGGTGGTCCTCGGCGCGCGTGATCCGCTCGTAAGCGAAGAACGCATCGTCAAGGGCACCATGGCCAATGAGCACATCCAGGTGGTTCGGATCAATGGCGCAGCCCACGCCATCAACTATTCACACCCTGCAACACTCGCTACGTTATTTCGCCTGTTCCTGGAAGGACGACCACTCCAGGACGACGGGGCCTCCGAAGGCAATCCGGCCGTCCCCTACGCAACCCTTCCCTTGCCGGCACCATAAGCCCCTGCAGTTGGAGCAATGATGCAGTCTCATCTAACTCTCTAACGATCTACACGGCGCGTCCTTATCAGCGCTGGTACCACGTCGGCTTCGGGATGGGATCGACCCAAAGCTCGGTACATTCGAGAGGAGGAAACTTCGCATGGTCGTGGCTTGACGTGTATGGGAACGACCTTTCCTCATGAAGCCCGACGACTGTCGGTCGCTCTCAATCGCCGGACTTGTGTATGAATATGTTGACCGTAACTGCGAAGTTGCACGACGCTTTTGAACAAGCCGTCGATCAATTGATAAGCATTGGCATTGGGATCTTGTCGATCGCCGTGGTTTTGTTACTCGCGCGCATTATTATCCGGTTTGCTAGACACATATTTTGGAGACGCTTTGGCTCGCGACAGCTCAAAGCTGACGCAGTCACGCTGATAGATAACGGCATTAGTTTTCTGGTCTATTTCGCTGCCACAACGCTGTTGCTGGCCTTGGGGGGTGCGTCCTGGTCTACTCTGCTCACTGCCATCAGCATCAGCACCCTGGCCGCGGTATTGGGTCTTCAGGACCTGTTGAAAAGCGTCCTCGGCGGCATTTTTGTGGTGCTCGATCAACCGTATAGCGTGGGGGATCGGGTTCTGCTCAATGGTGCTGAGGGTGAAGTCATGACGGTGCAACTCCGAACTACGATCGTCCGCGCTTCCGACGGCCATCAGGTGTCGATTCCAAATACAGCCGTGCTCACCGCTCCCCTTCACAATTTCGACCGGACGATGGAATCAGAGACGATCGTACGAGTTTCAGGCATCTGCGGAAACCGTGAAGAGACTCAGAGCCGGCTTGAAGCGCTCCTGAGCCGACAACCTCCCATCGACGCGAAAGTCATCGTCACGACCAAGTCCCCCCAACGAGCGAGAACACTCATCACCCGATGGCGTGGTGCACCGCCCGATCGTCACACGAACGAGTCTCTTGAACAATCTGACTTGCAGATCACGATTCTCTTGGCCGACATTTCCAATTCCGCCGGAGCTGAATCCGATGCCGTGGCTCGGCTGCATGGGGAATTCCCGGGTGCGGTGGTTTCGGTAAAACACGACTCCGCACATTGAGCTAATCGCTTCACCGACGTCATGCATTCGGACGAGCAGACGACCACGTGTCGAAATCAGCCGGCCGCTGCACTTGCTTCACCGCCCGGTGCCACAAAGATCGGATAAATCCCTCCTTTGGGTGATGGGCACGCCCCGTGGCGCCGTGACATCGTAGGAGCGAGCAATTCATCCTACGTCGCAGCCAGGAAGCATTGCTTTCTGCAATAAGAAGTGGTGGTTTGCTGTCCACACGGGTTAGGAGGCAAAAGATGGCATTGATGTTGGCATTGATCTACGACACCCCGGATACCGCCGATCGCGCTTTTACCGTGGTCGAGTCGCTCGAATCAGCCCGCTACGTCACCATTCTCGATCGAGCGCTCTTGACCAAAGAAAAGAACGGTTCAGTCGAGCTGGAAAAAGAAGAGCATCCGGTCAGACACGGCGCAACTGCGGGCGCAGTTCTCGGTGGGATGCTAGGTCTCATATTCTTGGCACCGGCGGCGGGGGCTGCGGCAGGGGCCGCCGTTGGTGCGGTTGTTGGCCGCAACGCTGACAGTGGGCATCGTGAGTTCAAGTCGTTTGTAAATAACGTGAAGACCGAAATTCCGAAAGGTGGGAGCGCGATCGTCCTGCTGGGAGATACCGACGCGCCAGATCGGGTGATTCACGACCTCGGAAGTTTCGGAGGTCGGCTCCTGAGCTACGACCTTTCCGATGACCAGCTTGCTGCACTGCAACAGGAGGTCGATACGGTGGCCAAGCAATCCGGGCACCGAGAAGCCTGAAGCTCATTCCCTGTCTAGCGCGAGCATCAGCTCTGCGAATGAGTCTGCTCTCTCCGAGTCATACCCCGTTACGTGGAAATGGAAGGATCTACCAATGACCGACGCTGAACTTACCCAACAACTTGCTGGCATCGATGCAATGTTTGTCCAGGTCGCCTCAGCGACCGAAGCATCCGAGGGACAGCTTATTCTCAAGGGCGTTGGGGAGTCGACCCTGTTCTTCAGTGACCGCCCGCAGCGAGTGGTCGGTCATATCCATACATCTCAGCTGGTCTCAGTCTGGGACGATGGGGATAACAGCTTCAAAAGCGACCCGCCAAACGCGGTGCTCTCGTTCGTTGGACGGGGGGACGCTGTCCCGAACGATATCGTCCTTGTGATCAATGATCCGGTTCTGTCCGGATCGGACCTCAGCTATGCCGTAAGCGTTCTGGACGGAACGCTACCGGTCAGCACGGGCGCTTGCACGCTCTTCATCGATCCGTTTGGCCGGCCGCTCTCGCCCGTTTCGCTGGCGGGCATGAATCGCCGAGATCGTCGCCGCGACCGACGCTGAGGCTGACCCGCGACGAAGCGAGCAAAACGATCGACTACTTCTTTGTGGCGATAGATACGAGCCAGCGCAGGGCAAAATTTGAGTGCGTATCGACTGTCGGATCCGCTGAGGTCAACGAAAAGCTCGCGGGCTTTAGCGCTGAGTTGGCAGAGTGCGTGAGTGGATGGCGGCTACCTGCACAGGTGATTGGTAAGGGCCGGGCCGCGCCGGCCAGCATGTTTACGCGGTTTTTGGTCGGTGAGCAAAACTCGCCTCCTATGCGAACCGGCGTAGGTTCCATTCCTTCCCGGGATACCCGTCTCAACATCCGACCAGCGGTGGCTCGAAAACCGGGCTCTTGACCTGCTACCTCTCGACCAATGTGACATTTGTCGCATCCGGGAGCTATTGCATGTGTGCACGGTGTGTTCACGCGCCACATTGAGAACGCCTGGTTTGGCCCAATAACGCATCCATCTCCACGGCCGCTTCGGCCTGGCAGCCGGCCAGTGTGTGGGCGTAGAGATCGTTCGTAGTCGTGGTAAGCGGAATCTCCTGCAGAATCTGCCAGCTTCCTTGCGTATGGCGTAGATGAGGAAGGCGCTGGTAGATCGAACTGCGCGAGCGGCCCGGAAAGGTTGACCATGACGGACGGATCGACCCCCGAAGCTCCAGTCCTCCGACTGACTCGTTCTGAATCAGCGACGAACCGCTGGATTACTACCCGCCATCTTGGCAACCCCTCAGCGACGACGACGGCCGCGTCCTCGTCAGCGAGGTTACGTTGGTGTGATCATTCCATCCTGCCAATGTAAGGAATGACATGACCGGGTTATCACTCTCCGACCAACAGTATTCTGCCTTCGCCGATCGCGATCGCTTCACTGCGGAAGACATCGAGGTACTCCTCTACGGTCTCGACCGCACACCTCGGCTGGTCGCCGCTGAATTTCGGCCGCCGCACAAGATACTCCTCTTTCAGCGAACTGATACTGGTCAGACCGTCGCCATCGAACAGATCTTCAGGCCGTGGTTGATTGCGAGCGACGCAGAAGCGCTGCGGAACCTTCGCCCGGCGCCGGAGAGCCGGTCCTTGCGCGGCGCCGGGACGCATTCGCTGGCGACGCTGTTCGAGTTCGATTCGTGGGAGCAATTCCGTCGCGCGTACGATCTCCTGCCACCGCAATCGAGCGGCGCCTATCAGGTCAATTCGCCGGTCAGCCAGTTTTTGATGCGAACAGGTATTACCCTCTTCAAAGGGATGCGATTCGAGGATCTTCGCCGCCTTCAACTTGATATCGAAACCTTGAGCCTGAATCCGCGGGACGACGACGGTGCGATCGTGATGATTGCCCTGAAGCAGGGGGCTCACGAGGAGTTGCTCTTTCTCGAGACCAACGAGCGGGACCTCCTTCTCCGATTCTCGGAGGCGGTTCAGCGGCTCGATCCCGACGTGATCGAGGGCCACAATGTCTTCAATTTCGATTTTCCCTATCTGATCGAACGGGCACGGCGGTGGCAGGCTCCGCTGCGCCTGGGCCGCGACGGATCGCCGCCACTGGTCAACGAGCAGCAACGGTTTCGCGCTGGACCGGTGTCGTTGCCCTATACGCAGGTTCACGTGCATGGTCGCCACATCGTTGACACCTATCAACAGCTCCAACGTTTCGACACCGCCGGACGGCTTTCGAGCTATGCGCTGAAATCCGCAATTCGGTCGCTCGGACTCGAGCGCGAAGCGCGCGAGTTCGTCGCCGGAGATGAGATCGCTACACTCTGGAGAAATGGCGAACGCGATCGAGAACGCCTGGGCCGCTACGCCCTGGACGATGTGAGAGATGTCGATCTCCTGGCAAGGATCACTGTTCCCACCGAGTTCTATCAAACCCAAATTCTTCCAATGACCTTTCAGCGAACCACGGTCACGGGCACGGGCCGCAAAATCGACGATCTCATGGTTCGCGCCTATCTCGCAGCGGAGCACGCGCTTCCAGAGCCCGGCCGTTCCCGTCCTTACCCTGGCGGATTTACCGAGCTCGTGCGCACCGGCGTGTTTGGACCGATCGTCAAGGCCGATGTCGAAAGTCTCTACCCATCGATCATGCTGCACGATGACATCGCAGCAACCAGCGACACCCTGGGCGCTTTTCCGGTACTGCTGCGTGAGCTGACTAAGCGGCGCATCGACGCGAAGCAGCGGGCTCGCCAAACAGATGGAGAAGAACACGCGCTATGGGATGGCCTCCAGGGCAGCTTCAAAGTGCTGATCAACTCGTTCTACGGCTACTTGGGATACGGCAGGGGATTGTTCAATGATTTCGATGCCGCCGAGCGGGTGACGCTCGAAGGGCAGCGATTGATCCGAAACGTGGTATCAGAGTTGGATCTCCACGGAGCAAAGCCGATAGAGGTCGATACCGACGGCGTCTATTTCACTCCACCCGATGGGGTCACGACGGAGGAGGACGAAGAAGCCTTCATCGCCACGATCGGCTCATTGGCGTTGCCCGAAGGCGTGCGATTGGCTCATGACGGTCGTTATAAGAAGATGCTTTCCCTCAAGCTCAAAACGTACGCATTGCTCGATTACTCCGGATCGCTCACCCTCAAAGGGAGCTCGTTACGCAGCCGCCGCATGGAGCGCTGCTTTCTGCGCTTCATTCAGGATGCAGCGCGCGACTTCATGCTCGATCGGCGCGAGGACGTCCGCGACCGATACTTCGAGCTGGCGGAGGCAATCCAGCAAAAGACCGTCGATCCGCGTGAGATCAGCCAATGGACGATGGTGAATCGCAGCTCCCTCGAGAAACAGCCGCGGCTCAAGGCGCTGCTCGACGCCAATCCGGGTCGCTGGCGTTTCGGTGAGCGCATCGAAGTCTTTGAGCGTGTAGATGGTTCGCTGGGATTCCTGGAGGACTATGCGCACGACGAGAATACGCGCGACCTCCTCCGCCGCTTGTCCGATACGGCCGCTCGCTTCAAGGAGGCGTTCGCGACGACGGCAGAATTCGAGGCCTTTTTCCCAAAGATCACACCGATGACGCGGTTGAGCGAAGCACGAGAAATCAGGCCAGTCCATCAGCTCACGCTCTTCGGTTAATGGTCACTATCGGTGCTTTTCAGCCATTATCGGCGGTAGACGAGCGCTTGCGACCGAAGCAAGCGGTCGCGTGTTAGAGTCACGCTGGGCGCATTATCTCCGCAAGATCCATAACCAACGGAAATACCCAGCATCAGCTCAATTCGTGCGAGCCTCGCCGTTCTCGGTACGCGGCAAGGATTTACGTCATGCGCGGCGCGCTCGGTCCACCCAACACCCGAGCGGTACCGGCAGGCGAATCTGCGGCTCGGCGAGAATGTTCCAATGCGTCGAAACCGAAAAGCACAGCCATACGGGCGGGTAGGCACAGTGCGATGTCCGAACCATCGCTTCGAAGGTAGCGCTCGATTTCGCCCGGCTCTGGCTTGGGATTCGCCGTGGACATCATGACGCTCCACTGGTTTGCTTCTACCGTGCATGCCAGCTCCAGCTCGCTTGACGGCATCGTGAGCTCAGCGCCAAAGTTCGCAATCAGGACACGATGTGAGCCATCGCGCCACCGGTGCAGCATCAGCGCCGCACCACCCAGCGGCTGCGCGTGGCTGAGCGATCGGTTCTGCACCGCGAACACGGGATCCCCGTGTCGAAGCTGGAGCAATCGCTGGTACAGCGCGTACGTGGCTCCGTGCTCATCGCGTTCTGACAGCCGAAGCATAGAGGAGCGAAAGGTCTCCTCTGCCTGCGGATCGGGAATATGTCGCTGAGCGCGCTCGTCCGAAAACGCGCGGAACCCGGCGAACTCCTTCCGCCGGCCCTCGGTGACAAGCCGGCCCAATTCCTCATGATGATCGGTGAAAAAGCGGAACGGCGTCGATGCGGCGAATTCCTGGCCCATGAAGATCAGCGGCGTTTCTGGCGCCAGCAGAAGGACGCTCGATGCCACCAGAAACCGGTCGCGGTCGATCTCGTGATGGATCCGCTCGCCCAACGGGCGGTTGCCGATCTGGTCGTGATTCTGCAGGTTGAAGACGAACGCGCTCGCCGGTTCATCGGAGATCGGTGTCCCGCGCTTCCGCTTCCAGAAATCAGAAACGTCGCCCTGGTAGAAGAACCCATCGTTCAGCGCCTTGGCAAGATCCTCGACCGAGCCCGAAAAGTCGACGTAGTAGCCCTCCCAGGCATTCGAAAGCAAGACCCACATCTCGTGGTGGAAATCATCGGCCCAGACGGCATCGATTCCATAGCCGCCATCGGCCACCGGTGTGATCGTCCTCACTTCGTTGCGCGCATCCTCGGCAATGATCACCACATCCCGGTCGACCGCTGCGCGCACCCGCTGTTGCAGCTCGGCCAGGAGATGTGGTTCGCTGTCGTCGCGAATGGTATCGACGGCATCGAGTCGCAATCCGTCGAAGTGATAGTCCCGCACCCATTGGATCGCGTTGTCGATCGCAAAATCCCGTACGAACTGGGCGTTAGGACCGTCGTAGTTGAGCGCATCGCCCCACGGGGTGTGATGCCGGTCCGTGAAATAGTCCGCGCTGTAGCGCCGCAGGTAATTCCCATCCGGACCCAGGTGGTTATAGACCACATCGAGCAGGACACCCAATCCAAGCTGGTGCGCCCGATCGACGAGTCGCTGCAGATCGTTCGGATGGCCATAGGCGCGAGAGGGGGCATAAAGTGCGACCCCGTCGTATCCCCAATTCCAGCGGCCCGGAAAGTCAGCTACCGGCATCAACTCGATGACGCGCACTCCGAGCCGCACGATCGCTTCGAGCTGCCTGCTAAGCGCATCGAACGTACCTTCGGATGTATAGGCTCCCACATGAAGTTCGTAGATCGACAGATTCTCATTGCGCAGCCCCGGCCACGCATCGTCGGTCCAATCGAACGCGCCCAGATCGATCACCTCGGAAGGGCCATGCACCCCGAAGGGTTGAAAACGCGAGCGCGGATCCGGCGTACCGGGTGTCCCGTCTACACTGAATTGGTAGCGCGTGCCTGCGGTGGCATCGCGAACCAGCGTGGAGTAGATGCCGCGCTCATTGCGTTCCATGGGATATCTGGTCACATCGTCGCCAGCTTCGACAAGCAGATCCATTCGCTCTGCGGCGGGCGCCCAAATGCCGAACTGGATGCCGTCAGACGTAATGTTGGCTCCAAGGGGTTGGTCTGCCTGATCTGAGGAAGTGCTCATGAACCTAACGAATTCCCTTCGGAGATCGACTGCCGACAGCCCGTTTCGGGGCGTTTCCAACGAGGGCAACTGGAAAGTTTTCGAGCAATGATTCGACGGCGATGGCGCGCTCTCCTTCGTGCACATCCGGCCGGAGCCGAGTCCCGGTAAATTCATTGACAGAGCGTTCGTCGGCTAGCGATTCGTCCAGCACGAGATACGTACCGCGCCAGATCTCGCCGATCGGTGCCTGGTCGGCGCGGTCGATGAGCTCACCGATCAGCCGCGGAACCACCACGATCGCCCACTGGTCACCCCACGATCGACGAAAGGCGACCAGGTTTCCAGATCGTGGTCCACGGACCTCCAGCGAAACATAGTCGCCGCGCGCATAGAGGTCCGCGTGCGCCGTTCGATGCGCGAGCGCGCGCGCAGTGAGGTAGAGCTTGATTCGCCCACTTGGGAGATCGGCCAGTAATTCCCCGGCCAGCTCGAGGCTCGGAGCAGTTACCAGAAGCTCATCGAGAAGGGCATCTCGGTATTCGAAGTCGACCGGGCGCCGGTTGTCAGGATCGACCAGGCTCAGGTCCCAAAGTTCCGTTCCCTGATAGATGTCCGGCACCCCTGGCGCTGTCAGCTTGAGCAATTGCTGCGAAAGGGATGAAAACGCGCCGATCTGCATGAATTGCGGCATGAACCCTCGGAAGTCGTCCAGAAAGGTGTTATCCGAACCGGGGTCGAGCAGCGCGGCCACGAAGTCGGATAACGCGGCTTCATACCTCTCGTCGGGATTGATCCAGCTCGTGTGCGTCTGCCCTTCGCGGGCGGCTTTGATCATGTATTTGGTCACGCGCTCCCGCAACGACGCATCGGCAGCCCGATCGTCGAACGGCCAGATACCGACCAGTGTCTGATAGAAGTGAAATTCGTCATTGCGGTCTGGAGCAGCCCGGCCCTGTATCCGTGATTTGTGCCGCCGGTTCAAGCGGGACCAGCGGTTGACTGCGGCTCGCCATTCGCGCGGCAGCTCCGTCAATGCGCTGATGCGGGTACGGGCGTCTTCACTACGCTTGGTGTCGTGCGTCGACGAGGCCAGCAGCGCATTCGGCCACCGCTGCGAACGCGCGACGGCATCGCGATGAAACTCCTCCACCGACGTGCCGAATGCCGCCGGATCGCTCCCCACTTCGTTGAGCGAGAGGAGCCGGTTGTAGCGGTAAAAAGCCGTGTCCTCCACCCCCTTGGCCATGACCGGACCGGTCAGCTGTTGGAATTTCATGACGAACCGGCTGATCGCCGCGCCTTCTTCGTCCGATGCGTCCTCCGGGATTCGAAGTTGCAGCACTTCGCGAATGAACTCGAAGACGCCGGGATCGGACCCGGGATTGCGCCGCAGCGCCTGATCGACCGCCTGATCGATCGATCGCCGCTCCCGTGGATCGACCGGCTCGCCGCCAGCGGTGAGGTACGTCCGATAGATCGGAAAACAGGCGATGATCTCGCGCAGCGCATCCCGCAAATTGTTCAGCGTGTAATCTCGCGTGCGCCGGTTTTGCTCGGTCAGCCGGTCGAGCGCGCGGGCAAGGACATTGACCTCGCTCACCAGCGCCACCTGCATGATTCGCATCTTCATCGCATAGATGAGGTCGTCGACGGAGGTGCGGTCACCCGCGATTCGGGCGTAGATCTCATCGAAGATGCGCCGGTTGCCCGGCTGGACGAATAAACCGGTTACGATACGAGCGAACTCGTAGCCAACCGTTCCCGCCACCGGCCAGTCGGCTGGCAGCTGCTCCCCCGCTTCGAGAATCTTTTCGACCACCAGGTAAAGCGGATCGATAACGAGCCGGTTCTGCCAGAGCTCGTCCAGCTCTGCCTGCCATTCTTTCCAGGTCGATTCGTCCAGCGGCTTCGAGCGCCGCGACTCGATTGTCGTGCGAACCTGGGCGAGAAAAGCCGCCTTCTGCAGCGCATGGAGGTATCCGGCCGGATTCCAGAGCCCATCCAGGTGATCGATCCGCACGCCGGTCACCGAACCCTCCCCGATTAATGAAAGGAGCAACTGGCTGGTCGTCTCGAAAACGATCGGCACTTCCTGTCGGATTGCGGCCAGTTCGTTGATAGCGAAAAAGCGCCGGTAGTTGATTTCCTCCGCGGCCACGCGCCAAAACGCCAGCCGGTACGATTGCGCGTCCAGCAATGCCTCGAGCTCGTCGTAGGAAGCCGCGTCACCGGCGAAGCCATTGACCCGCTCCAGCACCCGGGCGAGGGCATCCCGCATCGGTGCTTCCGCGGCGATCAGGACAGCGAGCCGGTGCTTGCCCAAGAGCTGTTCGCGCCGCCGATCCGCCAGCTTCTCCGGATCGGTTTCCTCGTTCGGCACGAGCCGCTCGAAGGCGGCGATGATGCTTTCCAACTCCAGCAGGGCGATATCGTTCGGCTGATACGCATCCTGAACGGCGACGAGCATTCGCCGCAGGAGAAGTGGATACGTCGGCGGGGCGATCGGAAACGGCGTCTCGTAGTAGTCGACTCGAAAGGCTCCGTCACCGAACGCGAGGCGGAGTTCGCCGCACTCGAGCACTCTGCCGAATTGATCTCCGAGGATCGGCACCAGCACCTGGTCCCGCAGCTCGCGCTTGAGCGGCAACCAATCGATATCGAAATAGGAGGCGAATTCTGACGCCCGGCCATTCTCGAGCACGTCCTGCCACCAGGGGTTCGCCCCTCCGCCGATGCCCATATGATTGGGCACGAAATCCAGGACCAAACTCATTCCATGCGCATCGAGCGCAGCAACCAGCGCATCGAACCCCGCGCGTCCGCCCAGTTCCTCGTCGATTCGATTGAAATCGACGACGTCATAGCCGTGCATGCTGCCGCTGGTCGACGCCCAAACCGGAGAGGCGTAGAGATGAGAAACCCCGAGCCGCGCCAGATACGGCACGATCTCGCGCGCGGCGGCGAACGGAAACTCCGCGTGAAGCTGCAGCCGGTATGTTGCGCGCGGCGCGGGTGACGGGGTTTGCAGGATACGTGTCGCAAGCGCGCGATCACGCCGAGTCAGTCCAGCCACGTGTCGTTATTCGATCCGAATGGAAGCGCGGAGCGCTCGAAAAACGATGATCGACAAGAACCGGCGTACTATCGGAGTACAAGCTGACCGGCAAGCGACGAGCGCTTGCCCGCACAGACGGTTCCTAACGTCTGGACAACCTTAGTTCAGGCGTTGACCGCTGACTGTTTTCCGAGAGGTCCGGGCTGGCATCCTGTCCGTTACCTCCGTCGTACCCCTGGAAGCGTCTCGATGCCGAACAAAACCGATTCTCGTCAGGACACAGTGCTTCCCGGCGTTCCGTACCCACTGGGCGCCACCCTCGACGAATCCGGCACCAACTTTGCGCTCTTCAGCGAACACGCCACCGCCGTGACCCTTTGCCTCTTCGATGACGACGGCTCGGAGCGCCAATTTCCGCTCACCGAGGTAACCGCTCACGTCTGGCACGGGTACCTCCCAGGGGTCGCTCCTGGACAGCTCTATGGTTACCGCGTGGATGGTCCTTATGCGCCCGATGAGGGGCATCGATTCAATGCGGCCAAGCTGCTGGTCGATCCCTATGCCAAGGCGTTGTCAGGTGAGGTGAATTGGGACGCTCCGGTCTTTGGCTACGCCGTCACCGGGAAGCCCGACGCCGATTTGACCCCCGACGAGGAGGACAGCTCCTGGGGTATGCCGAAATCGCTGGTCGTCGATCCCACGTTCGATTGGGGCGACACGCGGCCACCCGCCACGCCACTGCACCGCTCGGTTATCTATGAGATGCACGTCAAAGGATTTACCGAGCTCCATCCCGAAGTCGATCCGGAGATGCGAGGCACCTATGCGGGTGTGGCCCACCCGGCTGCTATCGCCCACTTGCAGCAACTGGGGGTGACGGCGGTCGAGCTCCTCCCGGTTCATGCTTTTCTGACCGGCAAGCACCTGGTCGATAAGGGGCTCACGAACTATTGGGGTTACAACACTCTCAACTTCTTCGCTCCGGAAGCTCGGTACAGCGGCAGCGGGGACCGCGGGGATCAGGTTCGCGAATTCAAGGAGATGGTCAAGGCACTGCATCGGGTGGGTATCGAGGTCATTCTCGATGTCGTTTACAACCACACCGCCGAGGGAAGCGAGCTCGGTCCGACGCTCTCCTTTCGCGGCATCGACAACGCCGCCTACTATCGTTTGGTCGAGGACGACCCCCGCTTCTACATGGATTACACCGGCACCGGCAATACGCTCGACGCGCACAATCCGCAGACCCTTCAGCTCATCATGGACTCGCTACGTTACTGGGTGCTCGAAATGCACGTCGATGGCTTCCGCTTCGATCTGGCATCCGCGCTGGCCCGCGAGCTCTACGATGTCGACCGGCTCTCGGCTTTTTTCGACATCATCCATCAGGATCCGGTAGTGTCTCAGGTCAAGCTCATCGCCGAGCCCTGGGATATCGGCGAAGGCGGTTATCAGGTCGGCCAGTTTCCCGTGTTATGGGCGGAATGGAATGGCCGCTACCGCGATGCCGTGCGCGGATTCTGGCGCGGCGATGAGCGTCACGCCGCCGAGATCGCCTATCGACTCTCCGGTTCGTCCGATCTCTACCAGCACGACGGCCGGCGTCCTTACGCCAGCATCAACTTCATCACCGCGCATGACGGGTTCACGCTGGCCGATCTGGTCTCGTACGAGCACAAGCACAACGAAGCCAACGGCGAGAACAACCGCGACGGTGCGGACGACAACCTCTCGATGAATTTCGGTCATGAGGGACCGACGGACGACCCCGCGATCCGCTGTTTGCGTGCCCGTCAGCAGCGTACGATGCTGGCCACCCTCCTGCTTTCCCAGGGCGTACCGATGATCACGTCGGGCGATGAAATCGGCCGCACCCAGCAGGGCAACAACAACGCCTATTGCCAGGACAACGAGCTCAGCTGGCTCCACTGGGACCTCGACGAGGAGAAGGAACAGCTGCTGGCATTCACCCGCGCGTTGATCGAGCTGCGGCGTGAGCACCCCAGCCTGCGCCGTCCAAAGTTCTTTCAGGATCGCCAGATCCGCGGCCAGGAGATCCGGGATCTCCTCTGGTACGCGCCGAACGGCTCCGAAATGTCCGATGAGCAATGGCAAAACGACTGGGTCCGCTCATTCGCGGTACAACTCACGGGCGGCGCCCTCGATGTGCTGGACGAACAGGGAGAACCCCTACAGGACGACACCATCCTCTTGCTGCTGAATGCGCACGACCAGCCGGTGTCGTTCACGCTGCCAGCCGCGCCGATTATGGTCATAGACGGCGAGGTTCGAGAACCCTCCGCGGACTCCTCGAGAGCGTGGGATCTGATCCTCGACACGGCTGCGCCGGAGCAAGAGAATGATGCCGCGGTGCTTTCGCCCGGAGATGCCTACGATGTCGATTCGAGAACCGTGTCGGTGTTCCGATGGCAAGCGCCCACTGGTGATGATCAGAGAGCGAAGTCGACGAAGAGCCGAAAGAAATCCTGAGCAACAGCAATACAAGTGCACTGGGCCGCGCCCGGATGCGGCCCAGCGTTGGAGTTCCGCTATTCGCCTACATCTCGACGGCGGCGAAGCCGGATGGCGATTCGCTTTGGCGCGCGAGCAAATGGGCTCCGGCCTTCGTCGTAGCGATGACGCAACCAGTGTGTTGGCGCCGTTGAATCGTTTGCAACGCCCGGGTGCCGTCGAGCAGCTGCATCAGCTCAGCTCGGTGACTTCCCGTGATCAGCACACCGGTCGCCTGCGCCAGCAGCGCGGCGGCGTTATCGTCGTTCGCGTGGTCTCGAGTGGCGATATGGAGGACCTGCACCAATCCAGCGCCCAACGCGACCAGGCTGCGCGCGTAGCGCCTCCCGCAATCCAGCGGATCATGCGCGGTTGCCGGGACGATGACAACACGACCCAGACTTCCGCCCGACTGGGTCACGAACAGCCGAAGGGTGCGCTCGGTCGCCGGCGTTATCGGGGAGTCACCTCCCTCGATCAGCAGGAGTTCCCGCTTTTCCACCTTGGGCGGTTCGATGCCAGGAATCAGGTCATTCCACCCAATCTCGAAAGAAGACGCTCCAGTTCCGTGCACGCTCATGATTCCACTGTCCTTTGGTACCAGATGACCTACATGCAGCATAGTCGAGCCGAACGATCGCTGGAAGAGCATTTGCCGAGTAGGCGACTATTGCTCTTTCTCCCAACCACCAAGAGGCCCGGAATACCAGTCAGCGGCGAGCCAATTCAGTCGATCGGCGTTCAGCGTGTTGCAACATCGAGTCCCATAACGGTCAGGCGCCACGATCTATCGATGAAGGTGACGGGATCTCCGCCGGTACCGACTCCAAATACACATGTCTTGGCGGAGAACGTTTCGGATGACCGGCCGGGACCCCCCTGCAATCCAGGCTCGAGCATGACTTCGGTACTATCCTCGTACCAATATGTGAAGCACCTCGTCCAGCACAGAATGTGAGGAAGCTCTTGTCGTCCGCTGTTCCCATCACCGATCGACCGGATGCCATGGCCACCGTTCAGGTCGACAACGATCGATGCATCGTCACCGAATGGCGCTTTCCGCCCGGCGGACACACCGGCTGGCACCGGCATCAAATGGATTATGTCGTAGTGCCGATGACCACCGGCGAGCTGCTCATCGACAGCGGCGAAGCGCAGGCGCCGAGCCCACTCATCGCGGGACAGGCATATGCTCGGCAACAAGGAGTCGAGCATGACGTTATCAATGACAATCCATTCGAATTCGTCTTCATCGAAATCGAGATGAAGGACCCGAATTCTTGAATCGTTCACGACGATCGGTCGCATCGTGACTCACTCGACGAAGAGGCAGGCTCCATGACATCGACGACCCAGGCAGTTCGCTCTCCATTTGCCGATCTCCAGCTCGACGAGCTGCGCCGCCGGAGCTCCGCCAAATGGCAGTTCTATCCAGACGACGTACTTCCGCTCTGGGTGGCGGAAATGGACGCCTATGTCGCCCAACCCATCGTCGACGCGGTACAGGAAGCGCTGCTGCTCGGCGACACCGGCTATCCGTGGGGACCGCGGTTGCAGTCCGCCATCGCCTCCTTCGCTGCCGATCGCTGGGATTGGACGTTCGATCCCGCGAAGGCGATCACGGTGACCGATGTGATGACCGGCGTGCTGGAATCCGTGCAGCGCCTCAGCAACCCCGGCGATCCGATCATCCTCACCCCGCCAATCTACCCGCCGTTCACCATGGTCACCAAGATGCTGGAACGGCCAATGATCGCGGCGCCGCTGACCGATTCGGGCCGGCTCGATCTAGACCGGCTGGATGCGGCCTTCGCGACAGCCGCCGAGCGCGGCGGCAAGCCGGTCATGCTGCTCTCCAACCCGCACAATCCCACGGGGGTCGTCAATACCCGCGAGGAGCTGGAGACGTTGGCGCAGCTGGCGCGGAAACACGGCGTGCGCGTCATCTCAGACGAGATCCATGCCCCGCTCATCATGCCGACCTCGACCTTCACGCCCTATCTGGCCGCAGGCGGCACGGAGCCGGATGTCAGTCTGACCTCCGCATCCAAAGGCTGGAATCTGGCCGGATTCAAAGCGGCGATCGTCGTCGGCGGAGCCGGTGCGACCGAGGATCTGGAAGCGATCAATCACCGCATGGGCACGCACCCCGGACATGTTGCGGTGATTGCGCACAGCACGGCCTATAGCGAGGCGCGCTCATGGCTCGACGCGGCTATTGCCGGCATCGATGAGAACCGGCGGCTATTGGCCGATCTCATCCAGACGCATCTTCCGGCCGCTCGGTATACGCCGCCGGAAGCCACCTATCTCGCGTGGATCGACTGTCGCGAGCTCGGCTTGGGCGACGATCCCGCCAAGGTCTTTCTCGATCTCGGCCGGGTCGGGCTCAGCTCGGGCATCCCCTTTGGCGAGAACGGCGAGGGGCGCGTGCGCTTCAATCTCGCCACCGCTCCCGCGATCGTCATCGAAGCGGTCGAACGCATGGCTGTCGCGGTCGCTGCATACCATGCTACGTCCGGCGCCCTCACTGCCTAGCGGCAGTTCGTACGAGCTATCTGGCTCGCCGGGTGATGACGTGCATCGACGCAGAGAAACGCAACGGGCGACCCATCGCCGGATCGCCCGTGCTCGAGCCAATCTGATTCCAATGGACCGAGTCCATCGCTCGAGGTATCAGACCCCGAGTAGCTTGTTCTTGGCAGCCTCGAACTGATCTTGGGTCAGCAATCCGGCAGCCTGCATGCTCTCGAGCTGCTGAAGTTGTGACATCATATCCGAGCCACCCGCACCTGCCGCAGGCGCAGGCTGCTGCGATTGCATCGAGTTGACCTGTGCCTGCAGGTCGGCTATCTGCTGCTGGCTTTCTTGAGCGGCCTGCTGCTCGATTGCTTGTTGCTGCTGCGCCGCAGCCTTTTGGCCATATCTCTGCTGCTGGCGATGAGATACCGCGCCCGCTGTGCCGGCGACGACCGCGGTCGTCGCCATGGTGCCGATGATTCCTCTGCCACCTCTACGTCGCATCATGGTGCTATCCCTCCTAAATGGTTGCGAGCGCAACTGCCTGAGCCGCTACACTGACTCCGTGAGTACTTCCTCGATGACCGCATAAGGAATGCGCGAATTGATGAGCACTTCGCCGTTCGCGTTGCGCACTGCCTGGGCAAATTGCGCGGCCCAGGTGTTCTCGAAGAGAATCAACGCCGCCGACGAATTCGGTTCGAGCAACACGGCAATGCTCTCCGCGTCCGTCTGTGACAGCAAATCGTCGTCCAACTGGACGACCGGTTCGTAAACCGCGGCGATCTCATCGCCCATGCCATTTGCCTCGTAGACCAGCACCGCGCCGTCTTCGTCCTTCAAAACGAAGAGCAGGTCGATCACGCGGACCAAACCGGTTTCGACAAGATTGGCAAGCGCGGGCGCAATTTCTCCGGAAAATTGGTTCCCGGGGAATTTCACCGCGAGCATTTCCACTGGTCCAAGTGCCATGTTCACTCCTTTTCCGGCATTGACGCTGCCGGGCGTCCTCGACGCGGCCGTCGCCAATCGATCGGCCGATGTTCC
>DASTFJ010000251.1:0-18974 GCA_035708745.1 Thermomicrobiales bacterium
GAATTCGAAAAAGTCTTGGCCTGGCAGCAGCCGGGACGCTGATGGTTGGCGGCCTGCTGGGCGCCACCGTCAGCTACGCGGGCGCGCAGGATGCCACCCCCGCCGCTGCGGCCTCCGCGCCGATGCTCCCGGCCGGATGCACCGTTGCGGCCAGCGGTCTCGCCAATCCGCGCTTAGCCGTGGTGAGCGACGGGATCGTCTATGTCACGCTGGCGGGCGATGCCGGGGATCAGGCGATCTACGCGAGCCCCGAGGCGGGCACGCCGGCGGCGGCCGAGCCGGCCACGATGTACGGCGACTCGGGCTCGGTGATTGCCATCAATGCGGAGGGGACGGTCTCGACGGTGGCGGCCGGGCTCCCATCGTTCACCTTCGGCACTGAAGTCGTTGGGCCGGCCGGCATCGATGTCGCCAACGGGATCATCTATGTCGCCACCGGCGGCGCTGGCCCGGCCACTGGCAATGTTCCGGCGCTCGCCGGCCGCGCGGCCCTCTGGTCGATCGACCCCCTCACTGGTGAGGCCAACATCGTGGCCGATCTCGAAAGCCACGAGAAGGAAGCCAATCCCGATCCGTACCACATCGACTCCGATCCGTATGGGCTGATCGTCGGCACCGACGGCATGGTCTATGTGGTCGACGCCGGCGGCAATGACGTGCTCAAGGTCGATCCGGCTACCGGAGCGGTAAGCACGCTTGCCATCATCCCGGGTCTTCCGGGTCAGCAGGCCAACCCGGATCGTGGCGGAGCGATGGAAATCGACGCGGTGCCGACCGGTCTGGCCTGGGCGCCGGACGGCGGTCTCTATGTGAGCCTGCTCTCGGGCGGTCCGTTCATCCCGGGCACCGCGGCGCTCGTGCATGTCGCGATGGACGGCGCCGTCACCACGGTTGCCAGCGGCTTGACGATGCTTGGTGATGTCGCCGTCGCTCCGGATGGCTCGGTCTATGTCGTCACGATGAGCGACAACTTCATCGACGCCGCCGGACCGGCAGCCGGATCGATTGTGAAGGTGAATCCCGAGGATGGCACCAGCACCACCGTGCTCTCTGGCATCCCGTTCCCCGGCGGCATCGCCTTCGACCCCGATGGCAACGCCTATATCACCGCAATGGCTTCGCTTCCGGCCGGCACCCCGGCGGGCGGCATGGTGCTCGAGTGCAGCGCCGATGTCTTCCAGACGATGACCACCATGCCGGTAGGTAGCCCGGAGCCAACTCCGGCGGGTTGATTTCAGCTGAGCGAATGTTGTTTCGCAACGAGCGCGTCCTTCGGGACGCGCTCGTTTTGGGTTCCTGGCACCAGGGAGATGAATGTAGATCTCCAGCTTGGTGTGCCGAAATCCGCCGCAACGGTGCGGGGCCAGCCACGCTAGACTGGAGCACGATCCGGTCGATATGTCCCCTTTGGACAATCTGCAGACATGGTTCGCCACGACCCGGAGGACAGCATGCCGTTCGTTTCGTCCAGTGATGGGCTCGATATTTTCTACAAAGATTGGGGGCCGAAGAACGCCCAGCCCATCATGTTCCATCATGGCTGGCCGTTGTCCGCTGATGACTGGGATGCCCAGATGCTGTTCTTCCTGCAAAAGGGCTATCGCGTCATCGCCCATGACCGGCGCGGCCATGGCCGCTCGACACAGGTTTCCGACGGACACGACATGGATCACTACGCCGCCGACGCCTTCGCGGTGGTAGAGGCCCTCGACCTGCGAAATGCGATTCATATCGGGCACTCGACCGGTGGCGGCGAGGTCACGCGCTATGTCGCGCAGCACGGCCAACCGGCTGGCCGGGTCGCCAAGGCCGTGCTCGTCTCAGCTATACCACCGTTGATGTTGAAGACCGACAACAACCCCGAGGGCTTGCCCATCGAGGTGTTCGACGGCTTCCGCAAGGCCCTGGCCGACAATCGCGCCCAATTCTACCTGGACGTCGCTTCTGGCCCCTTCTACGGCTTCAACCGTGAGGGCGCCGAGATTTCCCAAGGCGTGATAAACAACTGGTGGCGGCAGGGCATGATCGGCAGTGCCAAGGCCCACTATGACGGGATCAAGGCCTTCTCCGAAACCGACCAAACCGCAGACCTCGAGGCCATCACCGTACCGACCCTTGTGCTGCACGGTGAGGACGACCAGATCGTGCCGATCGCCGATGCGGCGCTCAAATCGATCAAACTCCTGAAGAACGGTACGCTGAAGACCTATCCCGGTTATCCACATGGCATGCTCACCGTGCATGCGGACGTGCTCAATCCGGATCTCCTCGCGTTCGTCGAGGCATAGTCTCGGGGCGGTTCATACACCGATTAGCGGCGGGGTGATCCTGGATCACCCCGCCGTTTCTTCTATCTCAGGCTCTGCCCCGAAGTACTGCTCCTGCTCGGGAGACAGCAGCTCTTCGAGATGGCGCTCCAGCTCAGGTCGAGGACCAGTTATGGCGAAGGTTGCGTACACGAATGAATAGTCATCCGGCACACGGTGCTCTAAGCTGATGGCGGGATGTCCTCATCATGACTTCGTTCTGCATCGAAAGGCGCAACCCATGCCAGCGAATCCCGCCGACCCCATTGCACTCACGCGCCGGCGCGCACTCCGCTGGAGCGGCGCCGGCCTTGCCATGGGCGCGCTCGCGGCGTCGGGCGTTTCCATGTCCACAAACGCCCAGTCCCCCACCGCCAGCGAAGGCGTCGCGTTCGGTCTGGTCGACATCGGTGGCCGTTCGATCTATATGGAATCGGCCGGCGCTGGTTCACCGACCGTGGTGCTGATCGCTGGCGCACTTAGTCGCGGCGACATTTGGAGTCGGGATTTGCTCGAACCCGAGGGCGCCCGCACGATGGTCTTCCCCGCGGTCGCCAGCTTTACCCATGTCCTTGAGTACGACCGCCCCGGCACGATTGGCCCGGTCAACACCAGCCTCGAACCGAATGGTCCCCTGTTCTATCCCAGCCGCAGTGACGCGGTTCCGCAACCACGATCGGGGGAGGAGATGGTCGCCGAACTGCACAATCTGCTGGAAGCGGCTGACGTGCCGGGTCCCTATGTTCTGGTGGGTCACTCCCTGGGCGGGCTATACGCGCGGCTCTATGCCATGACCTATCCCGACGAGGTGGTCGGTCTCGTGCTGGTCGACGCCACCCATGAAGACGGGTATGCCGAGTTCGAGAAGATCATGACGCCCGAGCAATGGGCCCAGTTCACTGGCTTTCTGGTGATCAACGAGAACTTATTGGCCGCCTATCCGGAAGCGGAGCAACCCGCGGGAGCGCCGCTTGCAGATGACCACCCCACCGTCAAGCAGGTCCACGCGGCCATGGCCAGCTCTCCCCTGCGGCCTATGCCGCTCTTTGTCCTTTCCCACGGTATCCCACTGGCGGCGCCATTTCCCGGATATCCCGCGGAAGCAGCGGAAGCCGTCATGATGGCGTTGCAAGACGATCTGGCGCGGCTCGTGCCCGGCGCCAAACACGTCATTGCCACCGAAAGCGGGCACGACATCCACCAGGATCAGCCCGAGTTAGTGATCGCGGCGATCCGGGCCGTGGTCGACGCGGTGCGCAATCCGTCGACATGGACCAGCACAGCCTAGGGTGTGTTGACAAACCCTGCTCGGTTACGCAACCGGCGTAGTGCAGGACGTCCCTGTCCTGCCCGTGCCGCACGGGTCGACTCCAAGAGGATACAGAGGTCCTTCACCACGATCTGAAAATGACGCTTGTCATCACGCCCCGGGCACCACTAGTCCGATGGTTGAGAATCGTGGCGGCGGTCCTGTTGAGACCGGCGGGTGAGCGAAGAAACGTCTTCGCCGCATGGTCTGGGGTGAGTTCCGCCTAGACCATGTGGTCCTTTCCATCGGTTACCCTCACCCTAGCAGAGCAACCCCGGCAACCACAATCGCCGGCGGCCGCCAAAAGTGGTTCCGATAACCACGCAATCGACCCATTGCTTGGAACCAAAAGCATCAGTAAATAAGCGGAAAATGGAGTTGGGTGGTGCCGCTAATGGCCGTTACGGGAACCACAGATCACCGATCCCAAAGCGGGCGCGTTGATGCGCCCAAGAGCTCCAAGGAGGAGCAGACGGCGGGAGATGCCGCGTCTGCTCCTCTACATGTAGCCTAGCCAGCCTGCTCCCGACTTCGCACAAGCTGACCGTGCCTGTGGAAGAGTTCATGGCATGGGCGACAGAGCACGGTCAGGTCATCTGGGCGCTCATGACCAATTCGGTCGTAGGTCCGGTGGTGGACTTCGAGCTGGTGCCTGCTGTTACAGATGCGGCACCGGTGCCGGGCCTGGCGCAGAGCGTCCTCCCGTATCTCCTGCCACTTTGGGGACTGCAGGTACTCCTGATAGGTGTGGGTACGCTCGACCGGAAACCTGATGACGTTGTCCGGGTCTTCGGCCTCGGTGTCGGCCCGAGCTTCGAGCTGACCGAGCATGTCCAACTGCCGGAACTCCGGGTCGTCGGTTACCGGCATGAGAACGAGGTGACGGCTTTCATTTCTTTTCAAGTTTCAGCTCCAGAGGTCAAGTGCCCCCGCGCTGTAACTTGCTGTACCCTTGTGGGTAGCACAACGCGGTGGGCTTTGCTGCGAATCCGATTGTGTTCTTAGGGGCGACGTCTGACACACGTCAGCCCCTTTTTCGTGCCTGGTTTCCCCTATCGATAGGCGCTGCCTTTCCGTGATGGCGGTGTGGTGTCTGCCGACCGGTCGAATCACACACCGGATATAAGAAAGAGCGACTACGGCATACCGCAATCGCTCACGACAAGGAAGTTACTAGACGCGAACTCGTAATACGAGCGTTGGTACCGGTTGGCGGTCCTGAAGCGACTGTGGCAGGCCCATTTTCCGCATCAATGCTGGGGAAAACCGCATCTGCCCGCTCAGCCAATAACCGGGGCAGGTCTGCACCAAATCGAGCGGTTTGTCAAGACTAGGGTGTCCTATACAATGCTCGGGTTCTCGCCAACATCGGTGGAAGTGATTCCCGCCGGTGGACGGTTATCCGCCGTGGAAGGAATTCCCCACGATGCCGCGTAAGCAACATATCGTGCGCTTAGATGCGTTCGAGCGTCGAGACTTGCAATTCTTCGTGGTGCATCGTGGCCCCACTCCTGACTGGGCGAGGCAACGTGCCCGCATTCTGCTCAGAGCCGATGTCGGGGGGAGCGCAGGGACCGGACCGACCAGCAGATTGCCGAAGCTCTGGGTGTGGCGCCGCGTACAGTCGCTCGTGCCCGCGCTGCCTGGTGCCGCCGGGGCTGGGCTGCCCTGGGCGGGCGGGGTCGCCGCCCTCGCAAAGTGGCGGGCAAACTGAGTCGCGCGCAGCAGACCCGGCTAATTGCCGTGGCCCGCAGCCAGCCGCCGGAAGGATATGGCAGGTGGCCGTTGCGCTTGCTGGCAAAGCGGGCAGTGGAACTAGGAATTGTGGATTCGATTTCCCATGAAACTGTCCGCCAGACGCTCAAGAAGTGGAACAGTGTTGACTGATCCGAGTGATGTAATGGCATCACAAGACCCGGTCACCGTCACGACCCCAGGTTGAATCGATGCATGACGAAATGAACGAGCACGATTTTGGGCATTGGCCAACCCTCCTTCGGATAAGGTAGATAGATCACAAATACGGCTAGGGTTCAGGAATTGGGAGGTGAGGCGCTCAAATTCCGCGCGCCTACCCCGTCGGACCGAAGCGCTCCGTTTTCACCGTCAGCGGATCGTAGCCCAGCTCGACCAGCAGACCGGCGGCCGATTCGACCAGCGCGGTTGGGCCGCAGACATAGGCGAGGGGAGCCGAATCGGCGGGATAGGCGACCGATTCGAGCATGTCGCGGTCGATCCGGCGGGAATAGCCGGTCCACCCGGGTGGTTGCCGGCGGGTGAGGGTTTGCACCAGCTCGAAGCCGTCATTTCGGGCGGAAAGCTCGGTCAGCTCGTCGTGGTAGATGATTTCGTCCCAGGCGCGGGAGGAATAGAGCAGCCGCATGGGGAGATCGCTGCCCTCCAGAAAGCGCTGGCGAATCATCGACATCAACGGCGCTACCCCGGAACCGCCGGCTACCAGCAGCACGGGACCGCCGTCGGCAACCGTCCAGGTGAAATACCCGCCGATCGGCCCGCGTAGCTCGAGCTGGTCGCCCGGGATCACGACATCGGTCAGATAGGCGGAAACCTCGCCATCGTCCAGCCGTTCGACGGCCAGCTCGATGGTGGAGGGATGCGATGCGCTGGCGATCGAATAGCTGCGTTGCGCCTGATAACCGTCTTCCGCGGTGAGGCGAACGTCGACATGCTGCCCCGGGAGGTGTCCCTCCCAGCCGGGCAGCTCGATCGTGAGCAGATGCGTGCGAGGTGTGACCGGCACGGTCGACCGAACCGTGCCGAGCTGCCAATCTAGTCGCCCCAATAGCGCTGCTCCTGCCAGGGGTCGCCGTAGTTGTGATAGCCAAGCTCTTCCCAGAATCCGGGTTGGTCATCGTCCAGCAATTCCAGGCGGCGCACCCACTTGGCGCTCTTCCAGAAATAGAGATGGGGAATCAGCAACCGGGCCGGACCGCCGTGCTCCGGTGGGAGCGGCTCACCGTCGTATTCATAGGCGATCCAGGCTTTGCCATCTAACACGTCTTCGAGTGGAACGTTGGTCGTATAGCCGCCGTCGCAATGCGCCAGCAGATAGCCGGCGTCATTCCCGGCATCGCCCAGCAGGGTATCGAGCGAGACGCCCGTCCAATGGGTATCGAGCTTGGACCATTTGGTGACGCAATGAATATCGACCGTGATGTCTTCCTTTGGCAGCGCCTGAAATTCGCTCCACGTCCAGCGAGCCGAAAAGGGATCACTGACTTGCAGATCCCACCGGTCGAGCGGGGTGTGTGGGGTGGGTCCGGCGGAAAGGACCGGGAAATCGGAGACCAGATGCTGACCGGGCGGAATGCGCGCGGCGATCGCGGGATCGGCGCGCCGGCCGCGGAATCCACGAGAGATGAAATCACCGGCCATGGGCAGCCTCCGGGAGCGATGACGATGAGGACGCACGCGACCCGAGCTGACCGCGAGCGTGGTGCGGCAGAGCGCGTCACTGCCTTGGTAGTGTATCGCCCGAACGGAGGAGTGCATGTACCTGCAGCGAGATACTGAAATTGCGCTGGTCGACCGGTTCGCGGAGGTGGCGGATCGGCTGGAAGCGTATCTCGACCGAATCGCCTGGGAGACGTATATCGCATCCGAGCAACGTACCGCCGGCCAGCTGATCGATCACATCGCCTGGGCATGGGAAGCGGAGAGCGCGGCCTTTCGCGCGATCGCCGGGGGAGCATCCGGCTCGGGGTGGACGCAGGAATGGCTCGATGCGCAGAACGCCGAGCAAGCCCAGATCAGCGCCAAACGCAGCCGGCGGGAGATCGTGCGGCGCTATCGCGCCTCGCGCAATCTGGCGCTCGCCTTTATTCGCGGATTGAACGAAACCGAGCTGGAGCGCACCGGAACGCACATGCCCGGCGAACCGGCCCGCAGCGTCGCCGGCTGGATCGAGGTCTGCCTGATCGGGCATCCGCTGGAGCATTTGCCGGAAATCGCTTCGGCGGTGACAACAGTGGAGGCACCGGGCACGAAATGACCGGCCTGCTCCACGGGTGTTGGAAGACGATCGAAACCGCTTCGTAACCCAAAACTCGGGCTAGGCCGGTCACCTTCATGATATCCCGCACGGTCAATACCGACCGAAATCAGGACGCGACCGCCGGTCGGCAGACTTTGCAGGGGCGGTAGCCCCGGGCGCGGGCTTCGGCTTCCGAGTGGAAGAATTGCAAATGCTCTTCCTTCGGCTGGTAGCGGCAGGTGGGGAAGCAGAAGATGTGCGTGGTGTCGCTGCCGACGAAGCGGATGCCGGTTTTGCCGAAGGCTTCCAGGCGGTCGATATTGGCCCGCTCTTCGGTCAGCAGTGAGCGCTTGATCTCAGTGCCGAAGATGTAGTTGCCGATCACGCCATCGCCGCGCACCACCCGGTGACAGGGGATGAGCAGCGGGATCGGATTGCCGGCCAGGGCGCTGCCGACCGCGCGTGACGCCTTCGGACTGCCGATCTCCCGCGCGATCCAGCTATAGGGGCGCACCTGCCCGCGCGGAATTTCCAGCGCCTTGCGCAGCACCGCCGCTTCGAAGACGGTCGAATGGGAGAGATCGAACGGCGGTGGGGTGTGCCGGTCGCCAGCCAGCAATCGCTCGATACCGCGCGCCAGCTTTGCCGGAGGCGTCTGCACGAACCGCACATCGCGATCGAATCGCGCGCGGTAGGCGGTCATGAAGGCATCGGTCGTATCGGCCCGATCGACCGCGGTGATACCGTCCATGCTCGCGGCGACGAAGATCGGCCCGATGGGAGAATCCGCCTGCCAGCAAAGATCGGCCAAACCGGTGCGGTAGAGAATGGCAGGGGTCAAGTCAGATGGCGGCTGCGGCGCGGGCAAATCGCTCAGCCCGGTTTCGATCGCAGGCTCGGTATGGACATCCATAGCGTTGCTTCCTTTCGATTCACTTTCAATTCAATGGGACAGCGCCGGCACCGCCGCGCTCAGCCGCTCCCGTAGGAGCTGGATGCCGCGATGGACATTCGATTTGACGGTGCCGGCCGGCTGCTCGAGGGTTTCGGCGATGTCGTCGTAGCTCAGTCCGAGCACATGCCGCAGGATCACCGGCGCTCGGTAGCGCGGCGGCAGCTCCAGCAGCGCTCCGGCCAGGCGATCCGAAAGCTCGCGCCGCTCGCTGATGTGCTCCGGCTCGTCGAGAGCGGCGGCCATCGGCTCGTCCACGCTTTCCAACCCGCCCACCGCCAGCCGCTTGCCCCGCACCCGGTTGCGCGCGACATTCACCGCGATGGTCAACAACCAGGGAGAGAGCCGTAGCGCGGCGATTCGCTCGGAGTCATATCCCTGCAGGGCCCGGTAGGCCCGCACGAAGGCGTCTTGCGCGATCTCCTCGGCGTCCTCGGCATTACCGCACCAGCGATAGGCGAATCGGTAGACCGGTCCCTGCAGCTCCAGCACCAGCGCTTCGAAATTCCCATCGAGATCGTCCGCCAGCCGCTGGGCGAGATCGGGTTCCGGCATTGCGTAATTCCAATATGGCTCGATCGATACGTGCCTCCGGAAGGGTCACTATCACAGTAAACACGTCCTCACGAGTATTGGTTGCAGCTCGGTGTCTTCGCAATGAGGTATGGCTTGTCCTTCTCCGCCGGTACCGGGTGTGTACCTTGGGAGTGGCAAGGGTGGGGAATCGGAAACCTTCTCGCCGGTACCGAGCGCCGTTCTCCCGCTGCCGCCAGTTGGCAGACAGTCATGGTACGGCGAGCGGGTGGCTTGGCGGCCGGAGGTCGCCCTGATTCGCAATTCGCCATCCTGCGTAGGGAGCGGGCGACGGCCCCTTGACACTGGACATAATTGGATGTCTACTGGATGTCCAGGACAACACAACTGAGTGATCGGCAAGCTTCGTTGTTTGCGTGCCAGGAGCCGTTATGAAGCTCAATCGGGGATGCATGTACGTTGTTCTTCTCATGTCCCTTACCTGCGGGGCGTTCCCATCGCTTCGCATGGAACAGGCAGCGGCCCAGCTCGGCGTCCCGCGGCCATGCCAGGCGCCGGCGGGGTTCACGGATCCGGTGCAAATTCTTTTCGCTGATGACACGACCGCCCCACGCCTGTTGGGTTCGGATGATCTCAGGCACATTGCGCCGGGATCGAGCAATGTTCCTCTTGGGATTACCACCGAATGGGCAAAAACTGGCGTTTCGAGTGAAGCGAACAATGCGAACGAGGTGCTTTTCACCGGAAGCTGGGCAATTCCACGCACCGGAGCGTTGACCTTCGATGGTGGGCGTGGCGCCATCGTCACCGCGGTGGCAGGGGATCTGGTCTTGCTCGTTTGTGATGGGAAGGGCGAGATCGATACCGCAGAACGAGATGAGCAATCGATGCTCTTGCCGGTGGGCAGCTCGACCCCAATCACGGCTGGTACTTCGTTCTATGTCTTTCTGGCAGAAACGACGGCAACGTATTGGTTGTTTGGGAATCGACAACAGGCGCCGTTGACCGGCACGCCCACGTTGGCTGTGCCGGAGTCAGTTGTGACCATCAAGATGATTGGCAACAATGGTGGACCCCGTGTCTGCGGGATGTCGAACTGTTGGCCAGTGTCAGTTCTTCCGCAGAAGCCGTCCGACGCGAACTGCGACGGCCACACGTGCTCGAAATTGCCGGAACAGCAAGGGGGATGTGGGGGAATCTACTGCTGGGTCAAATAGGCTGCGTTCGCAATCGAGCTGCGTTCGATCTCAAATGCGGCTTTCAAGGATCGTTGTCGGCCCGCGGTCTCGGCTGCAGAATACCGATCGAACCCAATCGTCGCGATGATCTGCTCATTCAACGCTTCGTGTGTGCGCTGGTCGAACGGCGAAAGAGCCGTTCCGGTCGACTCACGCCACTGCCTCGTCGCCCCGAGCAGCTCCGCTGCGCGTTCATATGCGCCTTCTGCAACCAGCAGGAGCGCGTTGCTCTCCAGCGCGGCCTCCAACGCAAGCGCATCGGTGTATTCAGTGAGCAGATTGTTGCCCCTGTCGACATGCGTCCGAGCAGCGCGAAGGTCCGAGTCCACGAGCGTGGTTCCCAATTCGAAGAGGCAACTTGCCTCTTCTCGAGGCGCATTGAGGGCCCGAAAGTGTGCGAGCGCCGCCTGGAGTTGATTGGTGGCATCATCGATCGACCCCAATCGGCGCAGCGCGCGGCCTCGAACAAGCGCCATCCATGCTGCGCTTGTCGGATCTTTGAGCAAGCAACTCGCCTCTTCGAGGACCGTAAGGGACTGCTCGAATAGCGCGGCCTGGCAATACGCATGGGCCAGGTGCACCAAGGCGTGCCCCAACGCCTCCGAGTCGTTAGACTCGCGGTCAAGGCGTACGATCGCTTCGATGGTTGTCAACGCCCGCTCGAATTCCCCTTGCAGCAGGGCGATCAATCCACGTGACCCCTCGATGGCGTGCACAAGATTCGTGTCGCCGCATTCGAGCGCCGCGGCAAGCGCATCGCGATAGTACGCCTCAGCCTGCTCGTAATTGCTGAACCAACTATTTCCAAGCAGAAGGAGCGCTCGCGCACGCAGGTGTGCATCGGCGTCGGGAACCTTCTCGAAGAGTCGCGTCGTCCATACCCGGGCTTCTTCTTCGTGACCTCGCTGATCGAGCAACCCCCACAGCGCGACAGCCATTTCCAACCCGCGCTGATCCGGATTAGGAAGAGCGGCGAACTGTTCGACCGCAACCCGAAAATTTCCCAGCTCGTGGTCGAGACGATCGAGCCAGAGACCGATATCATCCGCACGATAGTGCTCGTCCGCTGCTTTGGCGAGATCGACGAAGAATTCCGCGTGCGCGGCTGAGCACTCTTCCCATTCGCCAGACTGCTGAAGGACATCGATCGCGAACTCCTGGATGGTCTGGAGCATCATGAAACGAGGTTCGCCGGCAAGGTCTGGCGTCACTTGCAACAGGTTCGCTTGCACGAGGGTATCGAGTCGGGTCAGCGCCACCAGCGGGTCCTCCGCCGGGTTGTTCCAGATGACGGTTGCGGCTGCATCGATCGCAATGCCACCCCGGAAAACGGCCAATCTGCAGAACGCGCGTTGACTATCGGGATCGAGCAGATCGTAACTCCAGGCGATGGTGTCACGGAGCGTCCGCTGTCGCATCGGTCCCCCCTGGCGGCCGCTGGTGAGCAGAGCGAGCGATGTGTCGAGTCGATCGAGGATCGCACCAGGAGTCAGGAGCCTGACGAGTGCCGCGGCGAGCTCGATCGCGAGCGGGAGTCCGTCCAGGCGCCGGCATATGCTGGCGATGTCCGGCATGTTCCGTTCGGTGAGCTCGAAATCGGAGCGCGCTTCTCGAGCGCGCTCGACGAACAGCTGGATAGCTGGATTTGTCGCCAAGTCGAGCGACCCTGTGGAGCGGTCTTCGATCGGGACCGCAAGCGGGGAAACCAGGAAGATCTGCTCTCCGGGTATCTGTAGCGGGACCCGGCTGGTGATCAAGACCGTCACGTCTGGACAGGCTTGCACCAATTCGCCCACGAAGCCGGCCGCGGCAACGACCTGCTCAAAATTGTCCAGCACCAGCAGCATCTGTTTTCCAGCGAGACCGGAGAGGAGCGTTTCGATCGGTGCGGTTCCCGGGATCTTCTGCAGGTGGAGGGCCTCGATCAACTCGAGACCAACATGGGACGGATCGGTGATCGCCGCCAGGTCGACGAATACCACGTCTCCGTGAAAGTGCGAGAGCGCCGCCCGGGCCACTGCGATAGCCAGCCGGGTCTTGCCTGTTCCACCGGGACCGGTGAGCGTAACGAGTCGGTGCGTGGCAAGCAATGCAGTCAACGATTCGATGTCGGCATCGCGGCCAAGGATGTCGGTCAGCGGATATGGCAACCGAACTGGATTGAGTTCCTCGGCAATCGCGAATCTGGCAACCGGTATGGGCGAACGGTCGATCCGGTCGAGCGCACGTTTGACCTGCCCCAACCATTGCTCCTGGGGATGATCCAGCACCTCGATCCACTGCACGCCTTCCAGCCAGTAATCGAGCTCTGGTGGGAACTCCGTTGGTTCGAGGATCAATGGAAGACAGGGACGTTGGTACTTCCAGGCCAACATCAGTTCCTGCCGGACATTGATCGAGACGAGTGATGCGGACGAGCACATCAGGATGAGGGCACGACACCCACGAATAGCCGCAGCGATCTCGACGCCGAACGCGGTTGCACCGGGGATGTCCTCATAATCGACCCACAAGCGGTATCCGGCCCCGGTCAGGGCGTCGAGCACTGGCGTCACCGCTGACCGGTCAACACTGGCATAACTGATGAACAGGTGCTGATCGCCGGTAGCGCTCACGGTCAAAACCTCCGAATCGAAGCGAGGAGCGTTGACCTCGATGAGGTCCACCGCAGCAACGTGGTGGAAGGTTTTCGGGCTTCTCTACACTATACCCTTACCGAGAGTCGCGACTACCGGTTCCGCATGCGGGGGTCGATGGCGTCGCGGAGGCCATCGCCGAAGAGGTTGATGGCCAGTACGGTGAGCATGATGGCCAGACCGGGGAAGAAGGCTACCCACCACTGATGCCGCATCATCGTGCGCCCATCGGAGAGCATATTGCCCCACTCCGGCACCGGCGGTTTGACCCCGAGGCCCAGGAAGGAAAGGGTCGCTCCGAGAATGATCGCTCCGGCAATACCCAGGGTGACGAGCACGATGATGGGGGGCAGCACATTCGGCAGGATGTGGCGGAACATGATGGTGCCGTCTCCCGCCCCTGAAACCCTGGCGGCAGTGACGTATTCCGTTTCGCGCGTCGTCAGCACGGCGCTGCGCACCACGCGGGTGTATTCGGGAATCGTCGCGATGCCGACCGCGAGCATGAGATTGAACAGACTCGTGCCCAGAATGGCAACCAGCGCCAGGGCCAGCAAGATGCCCGGGAACGCCAGCAGGATATCGGAGCCGCGCATCACCAACGTGTCGGTGAATCCCCCGAGATAGCCCGCGATCAGCCCAAAGGTCACCCCAATGACCGAGGCGATGCCGATCGCCACGAACCCAACCGGTAGCGAGCGTCGCCCGCCGTAGAGCACGCGCGAGAAAATATCTCTCCCGAAATTGTCGGTGCCCATCAGATGCTGGCGGCTGGGAGCCTCTCGAATCGCCTGCGTGTCCTGCTGGATCGGATCGTAGGGCGCCAGCTGGCCGGCAAAAATCGAGATGGCGATGATCGCCAGCAGCACGATGAGCCCGGCAACGGCGCCCGGGTTTTGGCGCAACCGCCGCAGCGCATCCCGCGTCAGGCCCGATGGTTTGGCCGACGCCCCAAGCGCCGACCAGCTCTCCGGTGCTCCCGATCCCTGGGAATCGGCTTGCATTTCGCTCGCTTCGATGGCCGCTGAGGTGACGGCCGAGCCGGGATCAGTCATAGCGAATACGTGGATCGAGGAAACCGTAGGAGAGGTCGACCACCAGACTGACCGCCAGATAGATCACGGCGGTCACGAGTACGGTGCCCTGGATCAGGGGATAGTCGCGATTGCCAATGGCGGTGATCGCAACGCGGCCCAGCCCCGGACGGGAGAACACGGTCTCGATCACCACCGCGCCGGTCAACAAGCCGGCGAGCTGGATGCCGAAATAGGTCACGGTGGGAATGAGCGCATTCTTGAGCGCATGGCGAACGATGACCGAGCGCTCCGCGAGACCCTTCGCGCGGGCGGTCTGCGTGTAATCCTGGTGGAGCACCTCCAGCATGGAACTCCGCACCAGCCGGGCGATGTAGGCGGACGACGCAATGCCGATCGTCACCGCCGGCAGCACCAGACTGCGCCAGCCGTCCGAGCCACTGGACGGAAACCAGCTCAGCCGAAACGAGAAAATGAACAACATGATGAGCCCGAGATAGAACACGGGCAGGGAGACCCCCAGTAGCGCCACGACCATCGCCGCCGAATCGATCCAGGTGTTGTGATAGATCGCGGCCAGCACGCCAAAGGTGATGCCGATCGTGAGCGCGACCACCAACCCGGCCAGGGTCAGCTGCAGGGTGGGTCCGACGGCTTCCCGGATGGTATCAGTGACCGGGCGCTTGTTATGCAGACCCGCGCCCATATCGCCATGGACCAGATCGTCCATATACGTCAGGTACTGCTGCCAGAGGGGTTTGTCCAGCCCGTATTGTTGGCGGATCTGCGCGGCCAGCTCAGGGGAGAGCTGCTTATCGCCGGCAAATGCCTGTACCGGATCGCCCGGAACCAGATGCGCGATGAGAAAGGTGAAGATCGTAATGCCGAAAAGAACCGGAATTGCCTGCACGCAGCGGCGAAGGATATACGTGATCATGTGGAGTGCTCGTACCAGCCCGGCAGTCGTCTGGGAAAGGAGAGCGATGGGGCAGTCTGCACCGCCCCATCGCTTCGATTGGTTCCGACGTTATTCGAAATGACCGTCATTCCACCAGACATAGGAGGCCAGGAAGTCCAGGAAGTCACCCTGCAGGTTGGCCCGCTTGGCGTTGTAGGTGATCGAATCGGCAAGCGGAATGGTGATCGCATCCCCGACCACCTTGAGCTGTACCTGGGAGTAGGCGGCGATGCGCGCATCGGCATCCTGACTCGTTCTGCCTTCGTCCAACCAGGCATCGATATCGGGATCGGAATAGCGAGAGTAGTTGAACCCACCGATGTTGTCGGTATGGAAGATGCTGCGCAGGATATCCGGATCGGCATACGAGAACCAGAGCATCGAGACATCGTAGTCTCCAGACAGGCGCCGTTCCCGCTGGGCTTCCCGCTCATTCGGCTCCGCTATCACGTCGACGCCGATCTCGCGCCACGCACCCTGGATGAAGGTAGCCATGTTGCGATCGTTCTCGCGGTCCTGGTAGGGCCATGAGAGCTCGAGCTTCTGGCCGTCCTTCTCGCGGATATCCCCATTGAGCACCCAACCGGCCTCGTCGAGCATCGCCCTGGCTTTGTCCAGATCGTAGGTGTACAGATCTTCGGTTTTCGGCTCGTAGGCGAAGGTCGGTTTCATAAGCGGGCTGGCGGCCGGGATATTGGTGCCTCCGAAGACGGCCTCGTTGAACGCGTCCTTGTCGACCGCATAGGCGAGTGCCTGGCGCACCTCGGTCTCCATTTGCGGTTTGCCTTCGCGGTCCATATTGAAGAGGAGGATCCAACCGGACCCCGGTTGCCCTTGCTCGATCACGACGACATCGGAGTTGTCCCGCAGATCCTCGAGCTGCAGCGGATCGACATCGTCGATGTACTGCATCTCATCGGAGAGCAACGCGAGTGTACGGGTAGCGCGATCGCCGACGATGCGGAACTCGATAGAATCGAACGACCCCGGTCCCTGATTGTCGAAGAAGGTCGAGCCCCAGTTGTAGTCCTCGTTCTTCGTCAGGGTAATGTGATCGGCTTCGATCCACTCCTCGACCTTGTACGGCCCGGTGCCGACCGGCTTGCGGGCGAATTCCGCCAGGCCCATGCTTTCGACCGCGGTCGGAGAGACGATGCCCAGATAGCCGTTGAGCCCGGTCAGGAACGGAGAGAACGGGGTTTTGAGATTCATCTTGATGGTGTAGTCGTCGATAATCTCGGAATCGGAGTAGGGGCCGATCTGATCGTGAGATTGGCCCGGCGCAATGATCTTTTCCGGATCGGGAGTTCCGACCGCTTCGGGTGTCGCGCCGGCGGCTTCCTGCTCGGCGGTGAACTGGTCGATCGCCACCACCCGGTCGTAGGTGTACTTGACGGCCTCGGCATTGAAGGGGGTACCGTCGTGGAAGGTGACACCCTGCTTCAGCTTGAATGTGTAGCTCAGCCCATCTTCGCTGGCTTCCCAGGATTCAGCCAGAGCCGGCACGATCTCGGTCGCCGATGGCATCCAAACGAGCGGTTCGCAGACATTGAGCATGACGCGGATGGTCGAATCGAAAAAGGTGACTTGCGGGTCGAGCGTGCCATCGACATCGAAGCCGAGCCCGTAGACCAGCGTGCCGCCATCCTGGTTGCGTTGCAGACCGCGTTGGGCGGATGGGCCGCTACTGGCCGAGACGCCGCCGATCCTGGTGGCTGCGAGCGCAGCCATTCCGGCGCCCCCGGCATAGGCCATGGCGGCACGGCGCGTCGCCATGAGCTGCCAGGGGGTGGTGAACGTGATCGGGCGTTTCGGCGTCGAATGCTCCTCGGTCATGGGTTCCTCCAGAGTGGCGTACGCCGGAAGCGCTCCGGCGGCGGTTCTGCCGTTGTGCGAAACGGCCTGCGTCATATCCCTCCAGTTCGAGGGACTTAGACCATCGTTGGGTGAATGTCACATGATACCCATAATGATTTGTACCAGATCGCCGCAGCGCTGGAAAGCCCAGGCCGAGCGCGGGCGGGTCAACATACTCGCATCGCGGATCGAATGAGAGGACGCGATATGCAGGGGCATCGGCTGATTCGCGCCGGGATTGCCGGGATGGGGACGTGGGCGCGCATGGCGCATCTGCCGGCCTTGCTCGCAAACCCAAATGTTGCCGTCGTGGCCGTCGCCGACGACGCTCGAGCGTCGTTGGACGCCGCCTCGTCACTGCTGCCCGAGGGTTGCTCGGTCTATGCAGATCCGCTCGCGATGCTCGCCGGGGAAGCGCTGGATCTGGTCTGCATTGTCACACCCGACGACGCGCACGCGGGGCCGGTGCGCGCAGCGGTGGCGGCGGGAACGCATATCGTCTGCGAGAAGCCATTGGCAATCTCTGGCGCCGAGGCGTGGGAGCTCGCCCGGCTGGTCGAAGCGGCCGGTCTGGTCAACAGGGTCGGTTTCACCGTGCGGTACTCACCCGCGATGACTGCACTGAAAACCCTCATCGATGGCGACGCGATCGGAGAACCCCACCTCGTCCTTGGTTTGCAACAAAACGGCCAGTTCCTGGACCCGGCCAAGCCGTTCCATTGGAAGATGGATAAGACCCGCACCGGGGGCGGGGCGATCGTGGAATACGGGATCCACACCCTCGATCTGGCCCTTTGGCTCGGTGGACCGGTGTGCCGCGTGCAGGCCATTGGTCAGACACTCGTTCCCGAGCGACCCCTGCTCGACGGTTCGGATACACGTGTCATAACGGTTGACGATTCCACCGGCTGGCTCATCGAATACGAGAACGGCGGCAAGGGGATCGGGCATGCCGGTTGGGCGACGCCCGGCCGCGCGCCGGGTTTGGAGTTCCGGGTTTATGGATCGAACGGCGCCGCGCGTGTGGAGCTCAGCGAAGCCCATCCAGGTGATGAAGCGCTCTGGCTTTCCGGTCCCGACGGCAATTTCGAGCTTCTGGAGCTACCCGGCCCAGGCAGCCATCCCTGGTACGCGCATTGGATCGGAGCTTTGATCGACGACACGATCGATGAGATCCTTGGACGCCCACACCGGGGAGACCCGACGTTCGCGGACGGCGCCCGCGCGCAGGACCTGCTCGACGCGGCGCTGACATCCATGGCAACCGGTGCATTCACCCTCGTCGGCGCCACCAACGCGGAGCGCAACGCATCTGGAGCGCCGGCGACGTAGCATGACGAGAACCAGGTGGCTCCGATTGACGATCGAGGCGACGAGCCTCACGTCACCATATCTGAATCAGAACCCGAGGGAGGACTCTTATGCTCAGTGACACGACGATGGAATACGGAGAGCAGCTCACATCGGCGCTGCTCGGACTCGACGCGCTGTATGCCGAGGAGCAGGGAATCACCGAAGACGACGGCAATCACATCGAGCGATTGGTCGTCCTCAATATGTCGAAATCGCACAAGCCGGAGCAGTTTTCCGATTATGCGGACGCGATCGATCGTTTCCAGTCGTTACAAGGGGAAGCCGCCGGACTTGCTGAGCCAGACCGGCAGATCTACTACGGCGAAACCTCCGCCAGCGCGGTGGCTTTCGCGATGTGGCGCTCGAGCGGGCTCGACTTCAAGGACCAACTTTCTCGATTCCTCCACATTCCCGCCGAGCCGGCGTCCGATGTCGAGCTCGGTGTGTTGCGCGACCTGCTGGGACAGGAGCTGACCGCGCTTGGCTATTCCGGCGACCTGGAATCGATGGTTGGTGTCTGGCAGGACACCCACCGGGTCGCCCCGGAGGATGTGAAGGCAACGCTCGACGAGCTGCTCGACGAAGCCTGGGATCGAACCGAACAGAAAATGGAGATCCCCGCCAGCAAGAGTGACGGCATGCAGGTCGAGATCGTTCGCGACGTGCCCTACAACGCCATGTGTGACTACAAACACCGCCTGATCCGGCTCAATGTCGATCCGGTGCTGACCAAACCCGGCCTGCGCCACCTCGCGGTGCACGAGGGCTATCCAGGTCACTACGTCCAGTTCAAACGGCGTGAG
>DASTFJ010000252.1:0-37228 GCA_035708745.1 Thermomicrobiales bacterium
AGGCTCGAGAGATCGTACGTCTCGAATTCCGGGTGAGCGAGCAGGTAGTAGTAGGCGGTCGGCACACCATCCATCAGGGTGGCCCCATGCTCTTCGATCGCCCTTAGCATCGTCACCTCGTCGAAGCGCGGAATCATGATCAACGTCGAACCGGCCATCAGCGCGGCGTTGAACACGCAGGAGCCGTACACATGCGCAAGCGGCAGCGCGTTGACGACCCGGTCATGCGGGCCACGGGCCGCCATGACCGCGGTTCCCACCGCTGCGTCGATCACCGAGCGGTGACTCTGCATTGCGCCCTTCGGATACCCGGTCGTTCCAGACGTGTAACAGATTGCCGCCAACGCGTTAGGATCGCGTTGCACCGCGTCGAACACGGGTTTGCCATGTATTTGCCAGTCGGCAAAGGCGGTCGCACCGGTCGTCACGTCGTCCCCCCATAACACCACGTCAGCGAGGTTCGCCGTGCCCTTCATGTCGAGGAGTGGCTCTCCCTTGTCTGGCGAGGCGATTACGGCCCGGGCGCCGGAGTCCTCGACCACGTAGCGCACTTCCTCCGCCGTCAGCATGACGTTGATCGGATTCACCACGGCGCCGACCTTCGCGATCGCGTAGTAGGCAACGAGCCACTCCCAGCAGTTCGGCCCATACAGGGTCACGCGGTCGCCAGGCTGCACACCAGCCGCGAAAAGACCGTTGGCGGCCCGGTTTGACAACTGGTCGAGCTCCCGGAAGGTGAACGCACGCTCCTCGACAAGCAACGCGGTCCTGCTGCCGAAGCGCCGCGCTGCAACTGGCAGGATCTCGCCAACCGACTGCGTCACGTCTAACCTCCTGTTTCAGGCCTCTGCGCGACTTGTTGCTCGTACCCCTCACAGCTAGCCATGCTGACTACGCCGCGTCCTGGCCGAGGTGAGTGGCCATATGAGTGCCAATTAAACGCAGCAGCGGAGCCCCGACTCAACATGCTGTTGCTCGACTCGCTTTCTGCTCGATGCCTAAATCTTTACCAGACAGTATTACCGGCTTTAGCCAAGACTGCCCGAAGTGAGTTTGAGAATTTCGGACAAAACCACAATGAAGGGAACCGTCCTGGGCAGCCCGGACGATCTGCACAGGTTCTGGCGCTGGCGCCATTCCCCACCGGATTTTCGAGGGGCTCGTACACAATTCCGTACACATTTATTCATGGGGCCGGGAAGGGCGGAGCCGGCGAGCAGCGACGAGAGATAAAAACCCGCGTAAACACTGGGGTTTTTGTGGAGCGGGTGATGGGACTCGAACCCACGACATTTTGCTTGGGAAGCAAACACTCTACCAACTGAGTTACACCCGCATTGGCCAGCAGTATAGACCTCCGGCCGTGTGCCGTCCAGACAAAACCAACGTCCCCAGATTGCTGTACGTTCACCTCCAGCGTCATCGGTCGCCGGAGTGCTCGACCGCCGTTCTCGCAAAATCCAGACGTTTTCAGCGAATTCCAAGTTTGACCGGCTAAACTGCACACCTATATACTCGCACCGTTCCTGCAGGGGGGCGTAGCTCAGTTGGGAGAGCGCTACAATCGCACTGTAGAGGCCGGGGGTTCGAGTCCCCCCGCCTCCACCAGAAGGAACGAAAAAACCCGGTCCAATTGGACCGGGTTTTGCGTTGGCGCTGAGTGCGCTATCCCGCCGGTTGCGGCACCATCGTTCCGCCCAGCGGTGGCCGGTCGCGGTCGTCTGTGTCTGTCCGCTTGGAACGGGGCTTCTTCTCCTCGGCTGGGGTGATCATCGACGCCGCCGCGCTCGTGGCGGGAGGACCAACCAGCGTCGGTTTCGGACGCGGAGAATCGAAGAGCGCTTCCAGCTCTTCGCCCTCGATCGTCTCCTCGCGGACGAGCAGCTCGGCAATGGCTTCGAGCTGCATGAAGTGAGAGGTCACCACCTCACGCGCGCGTTCATGTGCCCGGTCGACCAGCCGTCGGATCTCCCCATCGATCTGGTAGGCGACTTCGTCGCTGTAGTTCCGCTGTTCGCTGATCTCACGTCCGAGAAAGACGAGCTCGTCTTTCTTGCCAAAAGCGAGGGGACCGAGCTTCTCGCTCATGCCGAATTCGGTCACCATTTTGCGAGCCAGAATTGTGGCCCGCTCGATATCGTTCGCGGCGCCAGTCGATTGCTCGTCGAAGACCATGGTCTCGGCGACATGCCCCGCCATGAAGACCGCAAGCTCATCTTCGAATTGGCGTTTCGTTTTGAACAATCGGTCCTCGTCCGGCACGACCCGGGTGTAGCCCCCCATCATGCCGCGCGCCACGATCGATACCTTTCGCACCGGATCGGCGTACGGCAGCATCCGCGCCACCAGGGCATGTCCCGCTTCGTGATACGCCGTCATCAAACGCTCGCGCTCGGAGATAACACGACTCTTGCGTTGCGGCCCTGCCAGTACGCGGTCGATCGCTTCGGTCAGCTCATGGCGGCCAATGGTCTTCTTTCCCCGCCGGGCAGCGAGGATGGCCGATTCATTGACGAGATTTTCGAGGTCGGCGCCCGAGAACCCCGGGGTCTGCCGCGCAAGATTATCGATCGACACATCGCCTTCCAGTGGCTTGCCCCGTGAGTGCACTTCCAGAATCGACCGGCGACCGGCGATGTCTGGCCGGTCCAGGATGACCTGCCGGTCGAACCGCCCTGGGCGAAGCAGCGCGGGGTCGAGCACATCGGGCCGGTTAGTGGCCGCGATGACGATGACATTGGTGCTGCTGTCGAAGCCGTCCATCTCGACGAGGATCTGGTTGAGCGTTTGCTCCCGCTCATCGTGACTGCCGCCCAGCCCGGCGCCGCGCTGCCGGCCGACCGCGTCGATCTCGTCGACGAAAACGATACAAGGGGCGCTCTTCTTGGCCTGGTCGAAAAGATCGCGCACCCGGCTTGCGCCAACGCCAACGAACATTTCCACGAACTCGGAACCGGAAATGCTGAAGAACGGGACTCCGGCTTCGCCTGCAACTGCACGCGAAAGCAGCGTCTTGCCGGTGCCCGGAGGACCGACGAGCAACACTCCGCGCGGAATTCTGGCGCCCAGCGCCTGGAACTTGTCCGGATATTTCAGAAACTCGACGACCTCGACCAGCTCTTCTTTCGCTTCATCGACCCCGGCCACATCGGAAAACGTAACCGTGGGTTTGTTGCTGGTAAAGAGACGCGCTCGACTTTTGCCGAACGAGATCGCCTGATTGTTCGATCCCTGCGCCTGTCGCATCATAAAGAGGAAGATGCCGATCAGAAACAAGGTTGGCAACAGAAAACCGAGCGCCCCGATCCAGCTTCCCCAGCGGCTCGCGGCCTTTACCTCAATGGGTGGCGCCGTGTTGACATCGATTCCGTAGGCTTGCAACGCCTCGTAGATCGTCGTGTCGCCAGGAAGTATGGTCTTGGCGTCGTTCGTATCCGGGTCGAGATAGCGCACCAGCACGGTTTGACTGTTCTCTCCGATAGAGAGGTGCTGTACCTTCCCGGCGTTGATGTCTGCCGCAACTGCAGCGAAATCCTTGCTGGTCGTCGAATCGTTGTCGTTGACCACAAGGAACCAGAGCGCGATGACAGCGACGATCAGGACGAGCCATATCGCACTGCTGCGCAATCTTCGAATGTCACCCATGCATGGACCTCCGGCCGGCCCGAGCTTCCAGGATGAATCGCGGATTCCAGGAGGGGCGGCGTGCCCAAAAGTATAGCAGTCCTACTTTTCGTAACTTTGATACTCGCCTGGATCCAGGACGCCGATGTAGGGCAGATTCCGATAGCGACCGGCATAGTCCAGGCCATACCCAATGACGAATTCATCGGGAATCTCGAAACCGACCAGATCGGTTTGCACCTCGATGGCGTCCAGCTTTTGCTTCCGCAACAAAGCCACCACCTTGACGTCTTTGGGATTGCGACGCTGAAGCACATCCAGCAAATACTTGAGGGTGAGCCCGCTGTCCACGATATCCTCGACAATGAGGATCGACCTGCCTTCGATATTTTCGTTGAGATCCTTGAGAATTCGAACCGCCCCTGAACTGGTCACGTCATCCCCGTAGCTCGATACGGCCATGAAGTCGATTTTGAGCTCCGATCCCATCTCGCGCATCAAATCCGCCATGAACGTGACCGCGCCGGTCAATACGCCAATGAGCAGCGGAGTTTCCTCGCCGTAGATCTGGTCCAGATCGGCGGCCAGCTCGCGCACGCGTTGTTGAATCGCGTCTTGCTCGATCAGGATCCGCTGCACCCCCTTATCCCGGCGCTTCGAACCCACCGCAATCACACCTTCCGCCATCGAACCCAGCCCATCGTGACTCCTTCTCCATCGACACTGGCGTGAATGGTCGGATAGATCGCCGGGATCAACAAGACGCCCGCGTCGCCAGTCACGGCCAATACCGAGCGGCGCAGAAGCGGATGAATACCAGCCGCGCGCAGATCCTCCATCACCTTGCGGTTGGTTCCAGCCCAGCGATCGCCAGCCCGTACCGTCCTGACGTCCACTTTGCCACTCGATTCGAAGGGCATCCAACCGTCCGTCGCTTCGACGCCATCGGCGGTGTCGATCTGCCACTGATTCGGTCGGGCGGGTAATTGCAGAGGAAGGTAGCTCACTGAATCGTCGAAAAGATCCTCGAATGTCATGAGTCTACCGTTAGCCAAAACCGCCGATTGGCCCGCGCCCAGTTCGATCGACACAGCCTCGTCGCCGTTAAGAGCGAATTCATAGACGCGTGCAACAACATCCAACCCCGGCCCGTCGACGCCAATCTGGCGCAGCCAGCTGGCAATCGCCTGATACGCCGGCGCAAGCTCGCTCGCCTTCAATTTGTCCGTACATAGTGTCCGGTCGTTCGTATTCTGACCTCGGTGGCTGAGCAGATCGAGGTAGTCACTGTCCAGTCGGACCACAGAGGCAGTCCGCGTGATCGTCTCCACGGCGCTGGACCAACGGGTTTCGATGGTTGGCAGCACCCGATGGCGAACCCAATTCCGATCGAACTCCATCGACGCGTTGCTCTCATCCAGAATGGGAGCTGCCTCGAGCTCGGCGAGATAGAGATCGATCGTTTGCCGTCGTTCGGACAGCAATGGTCTCAAGATCCGGAATTCGCCGAGTGATGGCTCCGAATCGTTCCACCACGGGATTATTCTCGTTTCGACGGGATGCATCCCTCCGAGACCGCGCAAGCCGGCGCCGCGGAAAAGGTGCAGTAGGACAGTTTCAGCCTGATCGTCTGCCTGGTGGCCCAGGAGGATCGAGTTGGCATCCCAGGCGGTTGCCGCGGAACCAAGCGCGCGATATCGCTCGCGCCGCGCCTGTTCTTCGACCCCCCGTCCCGCGGCACGTTCGACCAAACCCGGCGCCAGCTCGATCGACCGAAACGCGAACTCCATATCATCTGCTAGTTCGCGGCAACGCCCGGCATTCGCCGCCGAGGTGTTGCGCAGTCCATGATCGACATGCACCAACAACGCGCTCAGCTCGAGCAACCGTGTGACTCGCCGCAATGCAAGAGAAAGGGCCAGCGAATCCGGACCGCCGGAAAACCCAACGATCAATCGCTGGCCTTGCTCGACGCCGCATTGGCGCAAATTCGCGAGGAATCGCTGCTCGAATCCCGATCGCACGGAACGACTGCGCGTCATGGGTAAATTGTTCCTGAAAGGAAGGGGAGTTGATGGGTGCCGACGGGTGGATTCGAACCACCGGCCAAAGGCTTATGAGTCCTTTGCTCTGCCACTGAGCTACGTCGGCCCGAAACAACGGTCGACAAGCCTAGCAATCCAGGACCCTTCTCGTCAACCCCTCGATCGTTCTCAGCAACGATTTCGCGACCTAAATACGCCGGCACTGAACCAGCAATGCTCCATCACGAAGCAACGCCGTGGACATCAGCTAGTCTGGGCTCTCGGACTGCCACCGTTCGAACGGCGGAATCAAATCGAGATCGTTGTGCAATCCCGCGATCCCGGCTGCGATCGTATTTCGCGCCAGCATCAACGCGGTAATCGGGCCGGTGCCGCCCGGCACTGGTGTGATCGCGCCGGCAACACCGCGTAACGCCTCGAAGTCCGCATCCCCGGTTATTCGATCGCCGATCACATTGATGCCGAAATCGAGCACGGTTGCGCCGGGTTGGATCAGTTCCGTTGTAAGAAACCCCGGATGTCCGATTGCCAGCGCCACGATGTCGGCATGTCGCGTGTAGGCGGCCAAATCTCGGCTGCCGCTATGACAAACGGTGACGGTTGCATTGCGCCGTTGGAGCAATGCGGCCAGTGGTCGCCCCACGACATTGCTACGGCCGATCACGACCACGTCGGCGCCGGCAATGGGGATTCGATAGTGATCGAGCAGGGCAACCCCGCCGTTCGGCGTGCTCGGCGCCAGACACGGAAGTCCCAGGTGCAGCCGCCCAGCGTTGATGACCGTCACGCCATCCACATCCTTGAGTGGATCGAGCTGTTCGGAAACGATCCCCTTGTCGAGCCGCGCTGGCAGCGGCATGAGCACCAGAACGCCCGTCACCTCCGGATCTTGTCCGAGCTCATGTAACGAGCCGGCAAGGTCCTCGTCCGTACAGAACCTGGGGAGGTCGATCGGCCGATGCTCGATCTCGACCCGTTTCATCGTCTTGGCGATCGAGGTGCGATACGCGTCCGCCGCCGGGCTTGGGTCTGCTGCCAGCGTGACCAACACCGGTGGACGTCCACCATCATGCAGGAGCTTCAGGCGCGCCACTCGGATCTGATTGCGGAGCGTGGTGGCCAATTCGCCCCCACGCAACAAGATCGTATCGATTTCGGTCGAGGCATTCGGAGAGATGGGAGATCCCCTTCCGTTTCGAACTGTCGAAAACGGTTCCCCATCGAACCGAGTGAATTAAGCCACAGAACGCTCCAGACGAGCCACCATGACCCCGTAGACCTGCGGTGTCCAGGCCTTTTTCTGCCATAACGACACTAGCGGCAGACACAACGACACCGGGTGAATCAAAACGACAGTGAGAATGCTACAGGTGGGTTATGCGCAATCCAAACGACACGACTCGCAATCCATATGTGGATAACCTGTAAGCGCAATTGACGGCCGGGCAACGGGCTGCTAGCATGGTGTCAGTCAGTCAACGAGCAACGATTCACCCGTTGACTCGGCTGTCACAGATGTGTCGATCTGTCACAGAGCGGGGGTTTGGTCATGACAGAGTTCGGACAACTACTCAAGTCGCTGCGAGAGCGCCGCGGCGTTTCCCAAAGCAAGCTGGCCGAGCGAGCCGAGTTCGACCACAGCTATGTCAGCCGGCTCGAGGGAGGCGCCCGCATGCCGACCCGCGACGCGGTCGACCGCCTTGGGGAGGCGATGGATCTGAGCGAAGGCGAGCGAGATATGCTCCTCGCGGCGGCAGGGTTCCTGCCTCGCGATTTTTCGAAGATCCTGTCGGCCGAACCCGTCTTGGGCGAGGTCTTCTACTTGCTCAGCGACGAGCAGCTTCCGGCTGAGTACCGCGAGAACATGCGCCAGGTGCTCCACCTGCTGGCGGAGCAGGCGCGCATCGCCTTGCAAACCACTATGGTCGGCCGCGTTTCGGTCGCTGCCTGAGCGACAAAGAGGTCAACCCGACCGGCTCCGCGTGTTCGATTGCGTCCCCGTCGCGATCGAATCCGGAGCCGTTTGTATCTGACCCTCGGATTCCCAACCACCAGCCGCTAGTACACTTGCTCCATCAGCCCCAACCTCGAGGGGATCGCGGTTCCAGCCGCGCTAGAAACTAGAGTTCACCTTGCCCGATTTCGCGCATCTCCACCTGCACACCGAGTATTCGTTGCTCGATGGCATGGGGCGTATTCCCGAATACATCGAACAAGCCCAAAAATCGGGCATCCAGCATCTGGCCGTCACCGACCATGGGGTCATGTACGCGGCCTACGATTTCTATAAGCAGCTCAGCAGGGCCGGCCTCCATCCCATCGTGGGTATGGAGGCCTATTTTGCCGAGGGCAAAGCCGGTCCGCCTCCGCCGGATGCCTCCGACGCCGAGCGCAAGGCACGACGCAAGGCCTATCACCTTCTGCTGCTGGCCGAAAACGAAACGGGCTATCGCAATCTCATGAAGCTCGCCTCGAATGCGAGTCTCAATGGGTACTACTACCGTCCGCGTATCGATATCGACATGCTCGCCCGGCACAAGGAAGGCATCATCGCCACGTCGGCCTGCCTCGGCGGTCCCCTGGCGAACAACCTGCTCTACGAGCGTCCCGATCAGGCGCGCGACCACGCGGTCCGGCTCGCCGAGATTTTCGGCCGCGAGCGTTTCTTCGTCGAGATCCAGGATCACGGTCTCAAAGAACAGCTCCAGGTCAATAAGGACCTCATTTCGCTGGCGAAGTCGTTCGACCTCCCAATGGTCGTCACGAACGACGTCCACTATTGCAATCAGGCCGATTCTCCGGCCCAGGAGCTCCTGGTCTGCATTCAGACGAATACGACCCTCAGCGATCCCAAACGCCTCAAGCCTGAAACCGATGAGCTCTATCTCAAGAGTCCGCAGGAAATGTGGGATCGCTTCGCCGAGCTGCCGCAGGCGCTGAACAACTCGATGCGCATCGCCGAGATGTGCCAGCTCGACTTGTCACCGAAGGGCTTCCAGCTTCCCGATTTCGAGGTCCCGGCCGGCTATTCCAACCACGAATACCTGGAACATCTGGTGCGCAGCGGCGCGTCCCAGCGCTACGACATCACCGATAGCGATGTCGAGAACCGGCTCGCCTACGAGCTGCGGGTCATCGGCAACATGAAGCTGACGAACTACTTCCTGGTCGTCTGGGACTTCGTTCGGTTTGCCAGGGAGAACGACATTCTCGTCGGCCCGGGTCGTGGTTCCGCTGCTGGCAGCATCGTGACCTATTGTTTGGGCATCACGTCGCTCGATCCGCTCGAGCACGGACTCATCTTCGAGCGCTTTCTGAATCCCGACCGGGTTTCGCTGCCGGATATCGACATCGACTTTGCCGACGACCGCCGCGACGAAGTGATCGCCTACGTCGTCAGCAAATACGGGGATGATCGGGTCGCCCAGATTTCCACCTTCGGCACCATGGCCGCCCGTGGGTCGCTGCGCGACGTCGGCCGCGCCATGGGGATGCCCTTCAATGAGATCGACAAAGTCGCCAAGCTGATACCGGCCGAGCCGAAGATGACGATCGAGAAGGCGCTCGATCGGGTCGGCGAGCTCAATTCACTCATAGACTCCGACAAGCGGCTCCGCGAGCTGGTCGACAATGCGAAAAAGGTCGAAGGCATCGCCCGCCATGCGTCCACCCACGCGGCCGGCGTGGTCATCTCGCGCGCTCCGCTGATCGAGACCGTCCCCCTGCAACGCGCGGGCGGCAAGAGCGAAGGGGAAATCACCACTCAATATCAAATGGGCCTGCTCGAAGAGATCGGGCTGCTCAAGATGGACTTCCTCGGTCTGACGACACTCACCATTTTGCGGCGCGCCGTCGATTTGGCTCGTCGTAAGGATCCCGACCTCACCATCGATGGGCTGCCCCTCGAAGATGAAAAGGCATTCCAGCTTTTGCAGCAGGGCGATACGGTCGGCGTCTTCCAACTGGAAGGTGGCATGACGACCCGCATGACAACCGATATCGCACCGGGGTCCTTCGACGATTTGATCGCGCTGATGGCATTGATTCGTCCCGGACCTGCCGGAGGCGCAGCCGACTTCTGTGACCGCAAGCACGGCCGCGCTCCAGTCACCTATATGCATCCCGATCTGGAACCGATCCTGAAAAGTACATTCGGCATTGCCGTCTATCAGGAACAGATCATGCAAATTGCCAACGCGATCGCCGGTTTCTCCATGGCCGACGCCGATGGGCTCCGCAGCGCCATGGGCAAGAAGAAACAGGACGTCATGGAGAGCTATCGGAAGCCCTTCATCGCTGGCGCCGTCGACCATGGTCTCACCAAAGAGCTCGCGGACGAGATCTTTTCGATGATGGCGCTCTTCGGCGGCTATGGCTTCAACAAAGCGCACAGCGCGGCCTATGCCGTCATCGCCGCGCAGACGGCCTATCTCAAAGCGCACTATCCGGTGGAGTTCATGTGCGCCCTGATGACCACCGATGGCGACAACCACGATCGCCTGGTCTCCGATGTCGCCCATGTCCGCCGGCTGGGATATGAGGTCTTCGGGCCGGATGTCAATGCCAGCGAGCTCGACTTCCAGCCCGAGCTGCTGGAGAACGGCAAGGAAGCAATTCGATTCGGCCTGGCCGCCATCAAGAATGTTGGCAAGGGCGCGGCCGAATCGATTCTGGCTGTCCGTAAGGGGCTGTCCGCCGGTACGTTCGCCAATCTCGATGACTTTTGCTCGTCGGTCGACTGGAGCAAAGTCTCTCGCAAGGTGGCCGATTCGCTGGCGCGTTGCGGGGCGCTGGATTGTTTTGGTCCGCGCGGCGTGATTATGAACCAGCTCGAACCGGCGATTGCCGGCGCCATCGACCGCCAACGAGCCGCGGCGAAAGGGCAACTGGGCTTCGATATGTTGGGCAGTCTCGCGCCAAAGACCTCCGAGCCGGCCCAAATGGTGACCAGGAATATCGAGCTGCCGGTGAAGCAGCGTCTGGCCTGGGAGCGCGAGCTGCTCGGTATATACCTCAGCGACCACCCGGTAAACGACGTGCTACAGCGGGTTGGCCAAGAGGGACGCCAGCAGATCAACGATGTCGAAAACCGCTTCCCGGGCGATCGCGTCCGCATCGTCGGGCGCATCAACACCGCGCGGCGCATTCTGACAAAAAGCAATAAGACGATGGCGATCCTCGATTTCGAGGACATGACCGGCTCGATCGAGCTGGTCGCCTTTCCGGAGACATACGCGACCTTTCAGGACGCCTGGGACGTCGACAACGTCATCGAGGTCGAGGCCAAGATCGATCGTCGCGGTGAGCAACTCCAGCTCATCTGCGAAAAGGTATTCGATTCCATCGACGTGCTTGGACCCAGGCAAAGCAACCAGCAAGTCCACATTGTGCTCACCGACAATGGCGGCGATTCGAATGCCCGCATCGACGAGATGCAAAAGGTACTCGCCATCGTGCGGGAGCACGATGGCGACGACGATGTCGTAATTCACATCCGCATCGGTGACGATGACTTTCCTATGCGAAGCCGGACGCTGAAAGTCGAATGGAACGATCTGCTGCGAACCGAGCTGGAGCGCCTGCTCGGTTCCCGTGCCGTCTGGGCCGAACAGATTGGCAGGGACGCTCAGCTCGCGGCGTGAAAGGTCAATCCGCTGGCAAAACCCGTGTCGCCGCGCCGAGCTGCACCAGTGGGCCAAGCTGTTTGAGCGACTCCCAAAGAGCTGCCGTATCGTCCGAAAGGACGTAGATCACGTCCCTGTGGCGCGCCAATCCCATGGCGCGCCGTACTCCCTCGACCTCGGACGTGACCGGAATCAGCAGGGGTGGCACCTCGTTCCTCCGTGCGCCATCCATTGCCAATTCGATCCGCTCGGCATCGTCCGGTTCGTCGTCGCTGACGATCAGAATATTGCTGATCCGTCCCAACAATCGGCCGATTTCCGCCGTGTCTTCTCGCAACGTGCCGCGCAGCCCGCTAAAAACGGTGAGCAGGCGGGCTCGATGATAATCGCGCAGCGCACGAAGCACCGGCCGGAGATACCAGGACCCAGCCGGCTGATCCAGAATCAATACGGTATTGCCGGTCGAGAGGATATTGAACGACCCTGGAGAAATATCGGGATCGCTTGCATATTTCCCCAGCGCCCGGCGAATCGCGGCCGGAGTGATGCCCATCACGCGGGCCAGTGCCGCGGCCATGAGCGCATTGAAAACTTGAAAATTCGCAACTCCATCGAGCGCGGATGGAATCGAAAAACGTGATCCAAGTTCGACGGCTTGTCCGTAGATCGCGACGAGAAGCTGGTCGTCCGCCAGCCAGGCAAGATTTCCGCTGTTTTGCAGGTGGTGCTCGATCGCCGGCGAATCGAGCCCCATCGTCACCAGCAGGCGATTGTGACTCGTCCCGGCCAAATCCGCGGAAACTGCAAGATCTTCGCCGTTTAGAACCAGCCATCCCTGACCAACGACCGCCGTCAAGAGCGCCGGCATTGCCGCATTGGCAAGCATGGCATCGCCGGCAGCAACACAATCTTCGCGATTGGCGCAGACGTTCGTCACGCCGAGCATCGGAAGCCTCGGCCCGGTCGCCAACGTCGCGGCGGTCGCCCAATCGACCTCGCGGATCGCAACGTCCAATGTGCCATTTGCAAGCCGCTGCTCGACGTCTTGCCATGGACCGAGCTCACCTCGTTGCCGCACACCTTCGATGTCGACGCCGTTGCTCGACCAAAAGGCAACCGACAGCCCAGCCTCACGCAGCATCGCCTCCAGGTAGTCGCCCACGATGGTCTTGCCCCGTGAGCCGGCCACCACAACAATCGGCTGCAGGCCGCTGGTGTGTACCCACGATCTCCAGTCCGAAAAGGTTGTGAACTTCGGCGCCGCGGTCTCAAGCATTGTCGTCGCCATCGACAACAACGCTGCGCAAGGTCGGCAAGATCGCACGAATGGCGTTGCCCCGGTGCGATACCGCGTCCTTTTCGTCATCGGTCAATTCAGCCATCGTACGGCCATTTGGAAAATCGAACACAGGGTCATAGCCGAATCCGTTGGTTCCTCGTTGTGAGAATCCGATCGTTCCCTGGCAGGTGCCCTCGACCGTTGCGACCAGGCCGTTCGCATCCGCCAGCGCCAGCCAGCACACGAACCGAGCCGACCGGTCGTTCGAGCCGCCCGCTTCGAGCTCGGAGAGGAGCTTCTCGATATTCCGCTGATCGGAAACGGGCTCACCCGCAAATCGTGCCGACACAATACCGGGACGGCCTCCGAGGGCAAACGCCTCGATGCCGGAATCGTCCCCCAGGGTCACGCGGCCGGTTCGTTCCGCAACGAATCTTGCTTTTTCACTGGCATTTGTTTTGTACGATTCAGTTCCTTCGGCAGGGAGCGTAAGGTCGATTTCATCGAGCCCCTCGATCGCGAATTCCGGCCCCATGATGCGTTCGAATTCGGCCAGCTTCCCCGCGTTCTTGGTGGCGATCAGGATTCTTGGCTTGCTGGCACTCACGTCGTACCCCCGACCACGGCCGCGCGCGCCAGTCCGAAAACGCTCAGGGCATTCTGGGTGGTGATTTTTGCAATGTCAGCTATGTCTTTCCCGATCAGATCCGCCAGGGCTGCCGCCACAATCGCCACCGATGCGGGGGTGTTGCGCCGGTCTTTGATGCCCTTGGGCGCCAGATAAGGCGAATCGGTCTCCAGGACAATCGATTCCAGAGGAACGCTTCGAAGGACGGCTCGCAGCTCCGCCGAGCCGGCGCGGGTCATCAACCCTCCAACGCCAAACGAGTCCCCGCGCTCGAGCAGAAAATCGCGCAGCCCGGCCGAGCCGTCGAACGAATGAAGAATCGTGCGGACATCCGGGAAATCGCCGAGCACGCCGACGATGTCGTGTTCGACATCACCGCGCATGTGAATCACTACCGGCAACCGAAAACGTCGGGCAAGGTCCAGCTGGTCGCGGAATGCCTGCCGCTGCGCGTCGTGGTCGGCATGTTCCCGAAAATAGTCGAGTCCAGTTTCGCCGATGGCGACCGGATGTTCGCGCTCCAACAGCATCGTGAGCGCTGCCTTGGTTTCACTGCTCCAGAGGTCAGCTGAGTTCGGATGCATTCCCAATGCATACGATATGGCGGAGTCTTGATTCGCGAGTGCCAGCGTACGCTCCCAGCTGGCCGGTTCGTAGCCGATGTTGATAAAACGTCGAACGCCTGTCTCGCGGGCATGATCCAGCACCGCGGGCAGGTCATTTTCGAACACATCGTCATCGAGATGACAATGCGTGTCGATGAGTTCCATTCGAATCCTCCAGCGTCACTTCACCGTAACGCTCTTGGCGAGATTGCGCGGCTTGTCCGGGTCATTACCCCGTAGCAGCGCCGCATGATATCCAAGCATTTGGGCCGGAAGCGCCTGCACTAGCGGAGCGGCGTCCCCCACGTCAGGAGTCGGCAGCCATGCATCGAAGACGGGATCGCTTTCCGGTCCGATACCAATGATATGCCCGCCACGCACCTTGAGTTCCATAGCGCTTGAGATAATGTCCGAACGAGTCTCATCGTTGGGTGCGTAGACGACGCACGGAGTCCCGTCTTGGACAAGCGCGATCACCCCGTGTTTGAGCTCACCGGCTGCAAATCCTTCAGCGTGGATGTAGGAGACTTCTTTGATCTTCAGCGCCGCCTCGAGCGCAGTCGGGTAGGAGAGACCTCGGCCGATCACGAAAAGATGCTCCGAACCATGGATGCGCTCGGCGATGCCGCGCGCTCGTTCGATCCAGTCTGGTTCCATCATCGACCGCAACCCGCTGGCAGCATCCAGCACCAGTTGTTTTCCTTGGCCCAAATCACCGCCAAGCGCGTGGGCCGTCATCAGCAAGACGGCGACCTTTGCGGTATACGCCTTGGTCGAAAGAACGCACTGTTCGGGCCCTGCCAGGAGATCGACTCGTAAATCGACCATCCGCCCAAGGGTCGATCTGGGAGCGTTCACCACGCCGGCCAAGCTCGAGCCCCGATTTCGCGCCGCCAGCATTGCTTCGATGATGTCCGCCGTTTCGCCACTTTGCGAAAACGCGATGACGAGCGAATCCGGCGTCAAAAAATGCTCGTAGTACTTGAACTCCGATCCCGGCGCGAAGTTCACATGTCGCGACGCGATCCGGCTGAAGAGATATGAGCCGGTCAGCGCGGCGTAAGACGCCGTACCGCAGCCAACCATGTAGGTTCCGTAGGCTGCGCGAATGGCGCCTGCCAGCGCGTCGATCTGTGGACCCGCTTCGCGAACCAGCCGCTCCAGCACACCTGGCTGTTCGGACATTTCTTTCGACATGTAGTCGGGAAAGCCGTTCAAGCCATTCTGTGAACGATCCACCGATATCTGCATCCACGCGTCTTGTCGCGCCCCCTGGATCTCGATACCGTGTCCACTGAGCGTCGCAAGCTCGCCGTCTTCGAGATGACGGATCTCGGTTGCATGACCGATCAGAGCGATTTCGTCAGACGCGATCGTCGCCTTCGAGCAATTTCGTCCCACCACCAGCGGCGAGGTGCGTTTGGTGGCAACCATGGTCCGGCTGGCCAGATCGAGCACGATCACCGCGCCGAGGCCCTTCGTACGACCGAACACCCGGTGGAGTGCTTGTTGCGCAGTTGCCCCCTGCGCAATCTCCTCCTCGACCAGATGAGCGATGACCTCGCTGTCCGTTTCCGAACGAAGAGCGTGTCCCTTCGCGGCGACCTCGTCACGCAGCTCGCGGAAGTTTTCGATGATTCCATTGTGTATGACTGCGATTTGGCCGCTGCAATCGAGATGCGGATGCGCGTTTGCCTGCGTGACGCCGCCATGCGTCGCCCACCGTGTATGTCCGAAGCCGATGTCAGAATCCGGAAAATCGACCGACGCCCCCGAGATCTTGCCCGGGTGCTTCGTCACCCCCAGATGACCGTCGATACCGACCGCCATCCCCCAGGAGTCGTATCCGCGATATTCCAGTGTCTTGAGTGCCGCCAGCACGGCGCCGCCAACATCGGTCGACTTGCCAACATAGCCAAAGATTCCGCACATAGCCCAACCTCCACCCACCGGCGGCTCAGATCGAGCCAGCCGAAGATGCCAACGACCACGCGCGGAGCGAGCACGCCCCGGCGCCGGTTCGATTCGTTCGAGATGGAGCGAATGGGAAATGGCAGATCGGAAAGGATGCTGTCGATTCGTTGCCGAATCGGTTTATCCATTCCGTAACGACCCTGCCGGCCGGGAAGCGACCCGCCGAGTGGTTCGATACGCTTCCGCCTCGTCAACCTGCATCCTCCGAGCAGGTCCTGGCGCTATGAAAGAGGAATGTCCGCAAGCATTCGCCCAAATCTGCCCGCGAGTGTACGAGGCGCGGGGCCACTTGGCAACGCGAGCGGGTATACTTTCTACGCCGACGCAGGCATCCCCGTTCAGTCATTCGGAAAGGACATCGAGTACGTGATCGGCCGGTACACCAGGCCCGAAATGGGGGCGGTGTGGAGTGACGATCACAAGCTCCAGGTCTGGCTACGCGTCGAGCTCGCCGTCTGCGAGGCCTGGTACCGCCGTGGCCGCATCCCCGGCTGGGCTATCGAGGCCATTCGGGGCGCGAGCTGCGATCTCGAGCGTATGCAGGAGATCGAGCGAGAAACCGACCACGATGTGATCGCCTTCCTGCGCGCCACCGGCGAGACCGTCGGCGACGCCTCCCGCTATATTCATCTCGGTCTGACGTCTTCCGATGTCGTCGACACGGCACTCTCCCTCCTGGTCCAGGATTCGTGCGCGATTCTCGAAACCGACCTCGAACGACTCATCGAAATTGTCGGCCGCCAGGCGCTGCGCTATCGCAATACCCTCACCATCGGCCGCACGCATGGGGTCCATGCGGAACCGACCACCTTCGGCCTCAAGCTCGCCGTCTGGTATGACGAGCTCCGTCGCCAGCTCGAACGGTTGCGCTTCGCCCGCGAGGAGATGCGGGTCGGCAAACTCTCCGGCGCGGTCGGTACCCATGCCCATGTTCCGCCTGACGTCGAAGACGAAGTCTGCGAGACCCTTGGGCTGCGGCCGGCGGCTGCGGCGACCCAAATCATTCAGCGCGACCGTCATGCCTTTTTCCTCTCGGTGCTCGCCGGAATCGGCGCAACCATCGAAAAATTCGCCGTCGAAGTCCGCCACCTGCAACGCACGGAAGTCCGAGAGGTAGAGGAGCCCTTTGGTGAAGGAAACCAGGGCAGCTCCGCCATGCCCCACAAACGCAATCCACACGAATCGGAGCGGCTGAGTGGCCTGGCGCGGCTCCTGCGCGGATACGCCGTTACCGGGCTCGAAAACGTCGCCCTCTGGCATGAGCGCGACATCAGCCATAGTTCCACCGAGCGCGTCATCTTCCCGGATGCCTGTATCGTGCTCGACTATTCACTCGACCTTCTCACTGAAATCATCGAAAACTTGTCCGTCGATGAGGATCGGATGAAGCAGAACCTCGAGCTGACCGGCGGCTTGATCTTTTCTCAACGCGTCATGCTCGGTCTGGTGGATGCCGGTATCGACCGACAGCTCGCCTACAAGCGCGTTCAGGCGCACGCCATGGACAGCTGGCTCGAGGGCTCGAACTTCGAAGACGCGATCCGCACAGATCCTGAAATCGCGGGTCGCGTCAGCCAGGAGCAGATCACCGAGCTGTTCGATCCCTATCAGCAGCTGACGCACGTCGATGCGGTCTTCGAGCGGCTCGGGCTGCTCGAACCGTCGGTGACGCGATGAGCGCCCCGGTCTCGACCCACCTGCTCGATTCGCTGCCACTGATTCGGCAGGGCAAGGTCCGCGATTGTTATCAGCTTGGCGAGGACCTGCTCTTCGTTGCCAGCGATCGGATCTCGGCATTCGACGTCATCCTGCCGAGCGCAATTCCCGGCAAGGGCGCCGTGCTAAACCAGCTTTCCGGTTTCTGGTTCGGAAAGACCGCGCATATCGTTCCGAATCACATCGTGCAAGTCGGTCTGCCGCCCACGGTCCAAACAACGGATCGCGCTTGGTTCGACGCGCGCTCGACTGTTGCCCGCCGCGCCGACCGCATCGATTTCGAATGTGTGGTGCGAGGCTATCTCGCCGGTTCCGGCTGGAAGGAATACCAGGAAAGCGGCCAGCTTGCCGGCCATGCGCTGCCCGCCGGTTTGCCGCGGGCAGCCCGGCTCCCCGAACCCATCTTCACCCCGGCGATGAAGAACGATGTCGGCCACGATGAAAACATTACCGTCGAGCGGCTGCAGGATCTCGTCGGAATCGACATCGCGGCGCGACTCGAGTCACTGAGCCTCGAGCTCTACCGGTTTGCCGCGGATCAGGCCGCGAAAAGTGGTTTGATCCTTGCCGACACTAAATTCGAGTTCGGCATGATCGTCGATCAGCTCACGCTCATCGACGAAATCCTCACTCCGGATAGCTCACGATATTGGGAGGCAGCCACCTGGACGCCCGGCAGGGAACCCGACAGTTTCGACAAGCAATACGTCCGCAACTGGCTCGATTCCTCCGGCTGGAACCACGAACCCCCCGCTCCCATCCTGCCCGATGAGGTCATCCAGGGCACGCAACGACGCTATGTCGAAGCCTTTCGGCGACTGACCGGCGCCGAACCCGTTTTCTGAGAGGAGTCTCCAACGAACGCCAAACAGCCGCTCTGGCAAGTCGACGTTCTCGTCATGCCGAAGATCGGGGTCAACGACCCCGAGGGTGAAGCGATCCGCGGCGGATTGCAAAGTCTCGGCTATACCGTGGTAGAGCGCGTCCGCGCCGGCAGACACTATCGCCTCCACTTGAGTGCCCCTGAAGCGGATGTCGCCAGAGCGACCGCCGAAGAGATGGCCCACAAGCTGCTCGCCAATCCAGTCATTCAAACGTTCGTCATCGAAACCGTCATCGAAGCACCAGAGGTCTAGTCGTGTCATCCCACATCGGCGTCATTACGTTCCCCGGCAGCAACGGCGATCAGGATTCGTTCGATGCCTTCGCGCTCGGCCTGCGGGCTCCGGTCCGCATGATCGATTACCGCGAAACCGATCTGTCCGACTACGCGGCCATCGTTTTGCCCGGCGGATTCTCCTATGGTGACCACCTGCGCTGCGGCGCGATCGCCCGGTTTGCGCCGGTCATGGACGCGTTGAAGGCGTTCGCCGGGGCCGGAGGTCCGGTGCTCGGGCTCTGCAACGGCTTCCAGGTCCTCACCGAAGCTCATCTGCTGCCGGGCGCGTTGCTGCGCAATCAGTCGCTGCAATTCCATTGCCGCTGGATAGACATTGTTGTCGAGAATACGCGCACGGCCTGGACCCATGAGCTCGCCGAAGGCGAGGTCTTGAACCTGCCAGTAGCCCACGGCGACGGCGCCTTCTTTGCGGACGATGCCACGCTCGATCGCATGGAACAAAACGGCCAGATCGTTTTCCGCTATTGCGAACCGGACGGCAAGGTGACCCCCGATGCTAATTTCAATGGCTCGGCGCGATCCATCGCCGGCATCAGTAACGAACGCGGCAATGTGGTCGGCATGATGCCCCACCCGGAGCGCGCCGCCGATCCGATCCTGGGGAACGACGACGGACTCAAGATCCTCCGCTCGGCACTCGAATTCCTGCGGGTGGAGGTCTAGGTGACGGAAGCGGCCGCCAAGAGCAAGATCGCCCCCGGCGCCTGGCGGGAAGTTGCACTGAGCGATGACGAATACGCGCGCATCCTCGATCTCCTCGAAACGCGCGAGCCCACGCCCGTCGAGCTGGGTATGTTCGGTTCGATGTGGAGTGAGCACTGCGGCTACAAACACACCCGGCCGATTCTTGGACGCTTGCCGACCAAAGCCGATTGGGTGTTGCAGGGCCCCGGCGAGAACGCCGGCGCGATCGACATTGGCGACGGGCTGGCCGCGGTCTTCAAAGTCGAATCGCACAATCACCCGAGCGCCGTCGAGCCCTACGAAGGCGCCGCCACCGGAGTCGGCGGGATCGTGCGCGATATCTTCACCATGGGCGCCCGGCCGATCGCCATCCTGAATTCCCTGCGCTTCGGTCCGCTCGATCAACCCCGCAATGTTTACCTCTTCGAGAATGTCGTGGCAGGGATCGGCGGCTACGGAAACTGCCTGGGCATCCCCACTGTCGGCGGGGATGTCTTCTTCGATCCGTCGTATTCGGGCAATCCGCTCGTCAATGCCATGTGTATCGGCATCGTCAAGGCGGATGGCATCGTCCGCGCCAAGGCTTCGGGCGTCGGTAATCTCATCATGCTCATCGGGGCCGATACTGGCCGGGACGGACTGCATGGGGCCACCTTCGCCTCGGTTGACGACCCGGAAGCCTCCCATCGCGGTGTGATCCAGGTCGGAAATCCGTTCCTGGAAAAGCTGCTGCTCGAAGCATGTCTGGAGCTGCTACAGACCGGCGCGGTGGTCGCCATGCAGGATCTCGGTGCCGCCGGGCTGACCAGCTCGACGGTCGAAATCGCCAGTCGCGGCGGGGTCGGAGCCGAGATCGACGTCGCCAGGGTCCCTCGGCGCGAATCGGGCATGACTCCGTACGAGGTCATGATGAGTGAAAGCCAGGAGCGTATGCTGCTGGTCGTCACCCCCGAGGCTGCCGCCGAAGTCGACCGCATCGTCACGAAATGGTCACTCCACTCGGCCGTCATCGGCACGGTCACCGCCGATGGCATGGTGCGCGTCCTCGACGACGGCGAAGTGGTGGCCGAAATCCCAGCCGAGTTTTACACCGAAGCTTGCCCGACCTACATACGGGAAGCCACTGAATCTCCCGAGATCGTTGCTGCGCGCAATACCGATCCACGGCGGCATGATGACATAACGATCGAACAGATCGGAGAGATCCTGCTCGACCTGCTCGCTTCGCCGAATATCGGCAGCCGGCGGCCCGTCTACGAGCAATATGACCACACAATTCAAACCAACACGGTCGTCCCGCCCGGAGTGGGAGATGCCGCCGTTCTGCGCATCAAGGGTTCGCGACGCGGTATCGCGTCGGCCATCGATTGCAATCCGCGATATTGCTATCTCGATCCGTACCTCGGCGCGCTACATGCCGTCGCCGAAGCCAGCCGCAATGTAAGTTGCTCGGGCGCGACGCCACGCGGCGCAACGAATTGCCTGAACTTCGGCAATCCCCAGAAGCCGGCCGGGTATTATCAGCTCGACCGCGCGGTCTCAGGGCTCGCTGACGCTTGCCGTGCGCTCGATGTTCCGATGGTTGGCGGCAACGTCTCGCTTTACAACGAAACCGCCTCGGCGCCGATCAAGCCGAATCCGGCCGTCGGCATCGTCGGTGTCTTCGACGACGTCACGCGCCATGCCACCATGCAGTGGAGCGCCGGCCAGGAGCTCTACCTGCTCGGAGCCGCCGAGCCGACCCTCGGCGGAAGTGAATATCTCAGCAATCGACTCGGTGAGGTTAGCGGCAACCCTCCAGGGCTCGATCTTTCCGCCGAAGCTCGGGTCCAACGCGCCACCAGAAAGCTGATCGAGGACGGCTTGGTTGCCACTGCGCACGATGTTTCCCTCGGCGGCATCGCCGTTGCACTGGCCAAGATGGCAGTCGTGTCGAACTGCGGCGCAACGATTGACAAAGCGGGCATACTTCAACGATCGAGTCGCGCCGACGAGGCGTGGTTCGGCGAAACGGCCTCGGAGATCATCGTGGCAATCGACCCGTCCTCCATCGACCGCCTGATCAAGGTGATGCAGGAGAGCGACGTACCCTACACCCGGATCGGGACTGCCGGTGGAGCGATGCTCACGCTCGGTCCCATCACCCTCGACGTATCCGTTCTTCGTGCAGCACTCGATCGAGCTCTGGAGCTTCCGGACATAACCGGAACCGCCTGAGCGAGGGAAAGAACGCGTGAACTTCGATCAACCGGCCGACCTCTGGACCTTGGTAGACGACGACAAACTCCATGAAGAATGCGGCGTTTTTGGCATCTACGCGCCGGGCGAAGATGTCGCCCGTATCACGTTTTTCGGTCTCTATGCGCTCCAGCACCGCGGCCAGGAAAGTGCCGGCATCGCAACGACGGATGGGACAACCATTCATCGTCGCACCCACCTCGGCCTCGTAAGCCAGGCCTTCACGGAAAACGATCTGGCCGTGTTGCCCGGGTTCGCCGCGATCGGCCATACGCGCTATTCGACCACGGGTCAGAGCTCCGAGCGAAACGCCGGTCCGATGCTCACCGAGAGTCCATCTGGTCCCATTGCGGTCGGCCACAACGGCAATATCGTCAACGCTTTCAGTTTGCGCGATGAGCTCGAAGCCCGTGGCGAGCGATTCATCACCACCACCGATAGCGAGGTGCTGACCCGCCTGATTGCTCTGGCTCCGGGCAACGACATGGTGCTCAAGCTAAGGCAGGCAATGCCGCGCCTCAACGGCGCGTACAGCCTGGTCGTCCTCACCAAAGACAAGCTCTACGCTGTGCGCGATCCCAAGGGTGTCCGCCCGTTGTGCATTGGCAAGCTCGGCGGCAACTGGATCGTCGCTTCGGAAAGCTGCGCGCTGATGACCGTCGGCGCCGAGTTCGTCCGCGAAGTCGAACCCGGCGAAATCGTCGAGATCGATGACCGCGGAATGAACTCCCATTTGCCTCAGGAACAGAGCAAGCACGCCACCTGCCTCTTCGAGCTCATCTATTTCGCGCGACCCGACAGCGTCCTGCTCGATCAACGACTCCATCTGGTCCGCCAGCGCATGGGCGCGGTGCTCGCCGACGAGCACCCGGTCGACGCCGATGTAGTGGTCGGGTTGCCCGACTCGGCAACACCGGCTGCCATCGGTTATGCCAAGCACTCAGGTATCCCGTACGGGGAAGGACTCATAAAGAACCGGTATATCGGGCGCACGTTCATCCAGCCCGATCAGCGATTGCGCGAAATCGGCGTCTCCCTGAAATTCAATGCATTGCCCGAGGTGCTCGAAGGCAAGCGCGTGGTTCTGATCGACGACACCATCGTGCGCGGCACCACCAGCCGGCCCATCGTCAATCTGTTACGCAATGCCGGAGCCAAAGAAGTGCACATGCGCGTTCATGCGCCTCCGATGATGTGGCCCTGCTATCTGGGGGTCGATCTGGCTCGACGCGATGAGCTCATCGCCGCCCGCATGTCGGTCGAAGAGATCGGCAAGCACATCGGCGCCGACTCGATTGGGTATCTTTCGCTCGAAGGACTCCTGAAGGCAATCGATTCGCCCGGCGGAGGTTTTTGCACCGGCTGCCTGACCGGTCACTATCCAGTGCCGGTGCAGCTCGAGATGGACATGGACAAGCTGGTGCTCGAACGCGAGGCGGTTCCAGCCTGACGCGATCTGGACGAAACGAGGAGCTCAATTGACCGAACCTGCAGACGACGTGAAAGTCACGCCGCTCTACGATCGCCATGTGGCGCTCGGTGCGCGGCTCATTCCATTTGCCGGTTGGATGATGCCGGTTCAGTACAAGGGCATCATCCACGAGCACAAGCTGGTCCGCGAAAAAGCAGGACTCTTCGATCTCGGTCATATGGGCCAGGTCGAAGTCGAGGGAGCGGATGCTCTGGCGTTTCTGCAATACGTCGCATCCAACGATGTTTCGAAGATCGAACCCGGCCACGCACTCTATGCGCTGCTGACCAATGAGAACGGCGGCGTCGTCGATGACATCATCATCTATCGCCCGAATGAGGGCGAGGGATACTTTGTCTGCGTCAACGCGTCCAACAAGGACAAGGATGTCGCCTGGATGCAGAAATGGGCCGCGGATCGAACCGATCTCGACGTGACGGTGACGGACATTTCCGACCGGACCGGTATGATCGCGATCCAAGGACCTGACGCCGAAAAAATCATGACGCCGCTTGTCGGCGCTCCGATCTCCGATCTCGACTACTTCGCCTGGATGCCGAATGCGATCGCCGGAATTCCCGTTCGCCTCGCCCGCACCGGTTACACCGGCGAAGATGGGTTCGAGGTCTATAGCAACATAGACGACATCGGCGCAATCTGGGACGCGATCTACGCGGCAGGCCAGGACGACGGCCTGGAGGCTATCGGACTCGGCGCGCGCGACACCTTGCGCCTGGAAGCCCGCATGCCCCTCTACGGCAACGAGATGGACGACGTCATCACTCCGCTCGAGGCCGGTCTCGGCTGGGCCGTAAAGCTCGACAAGGGCGACTTCATCGGGCGCGACAAACTGGCTGACCAGAAAGCTGCCGGTGTGCCGCGCAAAACCATCGGATTCACGATCGAGGGACGTTCGGCCGCTCCCCGCTCGCATTACCCGCTCAATGTCGATGGCCGCGAGGTCGGTTTCGTCACCAGCGGCGCGTTTTCGCCCACCCTCGATCGAAACATTGGGTTGGGATTGGTGGAAGCGGATGTTGCCGGCGTCGGCAAGCCAATTGATGTCATCATTCGCGATCGCGCCGTTCCGGCCAAGCAGGTGAAAACACCGTTCTATAAGCGCGAGCGCGGTTAGCTCGCTGATCATGACGCAATACAGGAGAGAGAACTCATGACGGCACCGGCGGATCTGAAGTACAGCAAATCTCACGAGTGGGTTCGTGTCGATGGCGATGTCGTGACCATCGGCCTGGCCGACTACGCGCAGAACGAGCTGGGGGACATTACCTATCTGGAGCTCCCGGATGTCGGCGACCGCATTGTCGGCGGCGAGCCATTGGGTGTGGTCGAATCGGTCAAAGCCGCATCCGACATCTATGCCCCGGTAGGCGGCGAAGTCGTCGAGCGCAATGAGGACGCGATCAACGCTCCCGAAGTCGTGAACCAGTCACCCTACGGCGATGCCTGGCTGATCAAGGTCCGCGTCGGCGACGCGGACGAGCTCGACGCCCTCATGGATGCCGCCACCTACGACCAGTTCGTCGAAAATGAAACCGGACACTAGCGCATAGGTAATTTCCCCGCTTTCGTAGTGATAGCAATTCTTCGAGTAGAGACAAAGGGACGAACAGCAGATGGCCTTCAATCCTCACACCGCTGAGGACCGCAGCGAAATGCTCGCGGTGATCGGAATCGATGATGTCGCTGAGCTCTTCGAGCCCATCCCGGCCGGCATCCGGCGTCCGCGGCTCGATCTGCCGCCCAAACTCACCGAGATGGAGGCGGCCGCCTATCTCGATTCGCTTGCCTCGAAAAATCTCGTGCCCAACGGCGCCGATTCGTTTCTCGGAGCAGGTTCGTACCGGCACTACTCGCCGGCGACGGTTTCGCAGCTCCTTCTGAGAGGCGAGCTATTTACGGCATACACCCCGTATCAACCCGAGGTCGCGCAGGGCACACTGCAGATCATTTACGAATTCCAGTCACTGATCGCCGCGCTCTTCCAGATGGACGTCGCCAACGCCTCGATGTACGACGGCGCTACCGCCCTGGCGGAAGCCGTCCACATGGCGGTAACGGCTGCCAAGAAGAAAAACAGGGTGGTGCTCAGCGGCACGATTCATCCGCGGTACCACGAGGTCATCGAGAGCTACTCTGCCGGGGCGACGTTCGAGATGCAAGCGCTGCCGCTTCCAGCCAGGGGCCTTGCCGCGGCTGCCGATGAGCTGGTGGCCGCGATCGACGACAACACCGCCGCGGTCGTGGTCCAGTACCCGAACTTCTTTGGAACCATCGAAGACCTGGCGACGATTTCCGACGCGGTTCATGCCGCTGGCGCGTATCTGATCGTCGCCACCTATCCAGTACCACTGTCGCTGCTCAAACCGCCGGGCGAGTTCGGTGCCGACTTCGTGACCGCGGAAGGGCAGTCCCTCGGCGTTGCCCAGAGTTTTGGCGGTCCCTATGTTGGCTTGCTTGCGACCCGGCAGGAGTTCGTTCGCCAACTCCCCGGTCGCCTGGTCGGGATGACCACCGACTCCGAAGGCAAGCGCGGATATGTGCTGGCCCTCCAGACGCGCGAGCAACACATCCGCCGCGAAAAAGCCACCAGCAACATCTGCACCAACCAGGGATTGATGGCGACCGCCGCCACGATCTATATGTCCCTGATCGGTCCCGAGGGCTTCCGCGAAGTCGGGCAAGCGTCGTTCAGCAATGCCCACTACCTGGCTGAACAGCTCGCGTCGATTCCTGGCGTCGCCATTGCCAACGGCGGCGAATTCTTCAATGAATTCACCGTCACGACTCCGGTTACAGCGGCAAAAATCAACGAGGCATTGCTCCAGGACGGCATCATCGGCGGGTACGATCTGGCCAGAGTCGATGAGTCGTTGGAGAACGCGCTCCTTGTCGCCACGACCGAGCTCACCTCGCGCAACGGCATCGATCGGTTCGTCGAGATCGTCCGATCGACCGTCGCCTGAGCGCTGAAAACGGTTCGCGTATACTTCCGGCGCTGCCGGCCGATGGAGGCCGGTCTTTTTGATATGTCGTGAAATGGCGATCCGCATCCGGATTCGGGCGCGGACCGGCGGCTTCCTGATCCGAAGTCGAGGTATGTGACTGTGCCAAAGCCTATCGTTGCGATCGTCGGCAGGCCAAATGTCGGCAAATCCGCGCTCTTCAATCGGTTGATCGGCGAGCGGATCGCCATCGTCGAAGACGTGCCGGGTACGACCCGCGATCGCGTCTACGGCACCACGGATTGGCGCGGCATGGAATTTACCCTCGTCGATACCGGCGGTCTGCAAGACGAAGAAGAGATCGAGGCGTCCACCGTTGCGGAGATCGCCCGCCGCACGCGCGATCAGGCGCGCAGCGCAATCGGAGAAGCGGATGTCATCGTCTTCATGGTCGATTCGAAATCCGGTCTCACCTCGGGCGACTACGAGGTGGCCGATCTCCTGCGCCGGACCGACAAGCCGACCATTCTCGGCGCCAACAAGGCAGACAATGTCGAGCGGCGCGATTCGGTCTATGAGTTCTTCGAGCTGGGCCTGGGGCAACCGATCGCGCTTTCCGCGCTTCACGGTTCCGGCACAGGCGATCTGCTCGATGCCATTGTCGAAGCGCTGCCTCATTCGGATGAAGACGAACCGCCACACGAGGGACCGGATATCGCCATCGTTGGCCGGCCGAACGTTGGCAAGAGCCGGTTGGTGAACGCGCTGCTCGGTCAGGAGCGCGCCATCGTCAGCGACGTTCCGGGGACGACCCGTGACTCGCTCGACACTCATCTCGAATGGAATGGCGCCCCGATAACGCTCATCGATACCGCTGGTATCCGTCGCCGAGGCCGGGTGGAAACCGGTATCGAGCAATACAGCGTCTTGCGGTCGATGCGCGCCATCGATCGTTCCGATGTCGTGCTCATGGTCGTCGATGCCACCGAGCCCTTTACCGCCCAGGATCTCCACATCGCCGGATATGTAGAGGAGCAAAAGAAGGGCATCGTCGTCGTCGTCAACAAGTGGGACCTCATCGAGAAGGACACGTACACGATGGACGAGTACCGCGCCCTGGCGGCCAAGGAGCTCGTCTTCGTCCCATATGCGCCCATCGCGTTCATTTCGGCCAAATATGGGCAGCGGGTCAACCAGGTGGTCGATCTCGCGCTAGAGGTCGTCAAGGAGCGCCAGAAGCGCGTTCCGACCTCGGCTCTGAACAAGATGCTCCGTGAGGCGGTCGCCAACCATCCGCCCTCGAGCAAAACTGGCAAGCCGATCAAATTCTTTTACGGCACCCAGGTCGATATCGAGCCACCGACGTTCGTCTTTTTCTGCACGGATCCGAAAGCCATTCACTTCTCCTACCGCCGCTATCTGGAAAACCAGCTGCGCGAGCAGTTCGCCTTCACCGGCACGCCAATCCGCATCAGCTTCCGTGGCCGCGAAGACGCCGACCTCTAGGTCGGCGTCCGGGGATATCCGTCTCAGACGGCTTTTCTGCATGCCAAACAATCTGGGCAAAGTCCGACGTGTTTTCGCGAAATCGGATTTGCCAAATTGTGCCCAGATTACTTCAGCAGGTCCACACAGATTTCCGACGTCCGACCTGCTCCAGACCCCGGACTCAGAACTCAGGACCGCCCTCGTAACCGTTCGGATTGCGCTGCATCCATTCCCACGCACTTCCGATCATCTGCTCGAGTGTGGATCGACTTGGCGTCCAATCGAGCTGTTCCCGAGCCCGGGAGGCATCGGCCACTAATACCGGCGGATCCCCAGCGCGCCGATCGCGATAAATCCTCGGCACCTCCCGATCGGTCACCTTTTCGACTGTGCCGATGACCTCGGCAACACTCGCGCCAGTTGTCGTCCCCAAATTGAATGGGCCCGAGACGATATCGATTCGCTCCAATCCAGCCAGGTGCGCGTCGATCAAGTCTTCGACGTGTACATAATCCCGAATTGCGGTTCCATCCGGGGTGGGATAGTCGGTTCCATAGAGCTCCATCGGCGGGCGCCGCCCTGCGACCGCGAGAAGCGCATTCGGAATCAGATGCGTTTCCGGCCGGTGATCCTCCCCGTGCGTGAACGTAGCTCCGGCGACATTGAAATAGCGGAAGGCAATCCACCGGGTGCCGTAGGCATGCGCATAGGCAGCCAGCATTTGTTCGAACATAAGCTTGGCAGCGCCATAAGGTGACACCGGATGCGTCGGCGTTTCCTCGGTGATCGGCATTTCCTCGACCGCCCCGTACACCGCGGCGGTCGAGGAAACGATGATCTTGTCGATACCGGCCAGGCGCGCACCCTCGAGCAGGTTATAGCCGCCGACCATGTTGATTCCGTAATAGAGATCGGGTTTCGTCATCGACTCTGGCACGATCGTGGCCGCGGCAAAGTGCATGATGGCGTCGGGCCCGGTTCGAGCCAGCACGTCCTTGACGAAGGCGCCATCTCGCAGATCGCCGGTGATGACAGTGGCGTCCGATGCAATGGAAGCCGGTCGTCCAGTTCGCATGTTGTCCATCACGATCACCTCGTGACCCGCGTCCAGCAGCTTCTCGACCCCCACACTTCCGATGTATCCCGCACCGCCGGTCACGAAAACGCGCATCGCCCCTCCAATCGAACCGCTGGAAAACCCGCCGCCAGCCAAAGGCATCCACAGGCGCGATGGTACAATGCGGGCGCTTTTGACGACCTCTATTCCCATTCAGAAAGGCGCTCATGGTTACTTCCGCGATCGACGTGCTGTCCGCAGATCCTGAGGTCGCCGATGCGATCCGGGATGAAGAACAGCGCCAGCGGCTCGGTATCGAGCTGATCGCGTCGGAGAACTTTGTTTCCGCCGCGGTGCTGCGCGCGGTCGGCAGCGTCCTGACCAACAAGTATGCGGAAGGCTATCCCGGCAAGCGCTACTACGGCGGTTGCGAATTCGTCGATGTCGTCGAAACCCTCGCCATCGATCGGGCCAAGCTTCTCTTCGGCGCCGAGCATGTCAATGTTCAGCCCCATTCCGGGGCCAATGCCAACCTGGCGGCCTATCTTGCCCTCATCGACCCCGGTGACAAGATCCTCGGCCTGAGCCTCGCCGAGGGCGGGCACCTCACGCACGGCCTGAAGGTTAACTTCAGCGGCCGCCTCTTCGACGCGCACTTCTATGGCGTCGATCAGGAAACAGGTTTGATCGACTACGATGTGGTTCTCGCCCGCGCCAAGGAAGTCCGGCCCAGGGCCATCATCTCCGGCGCCAGCGCGTACAGCCGCGCGCTGGACTACCAGCGCTTCCGCGAGATCGCCGACGAGGTCGGCGCCTATCTCTTTGCCGATATCGCTCATCCGGCTGGCCTCATCGCCACCGGACTCATTCCGACCTCGGTGCCGTACGCCCACGTGACGACCACCACTACGCACAAGACGCTTCGCGGGCCCCGCGGCGGCATGATCCTGACCAGCGAGGAATATGCCAAGACGATCGACAAAACCATCTTCCCCGGTCTCCAGGGCGGCCCGCTCATGCATGTCATTGCCGGCAAGGCGGTCGCCTTTGGCGAGGCGCTACTGCCTTCCTACCGCGCCTACACGAAGCAGGTCATCGAAAACGCGATGACGATGTCCGATGTCTTCGTCGAGCGGGGGATGAAGGTCATCTCCGGCGGCACGGACACGCACCTGCTGCTTCTGGATGTCGATTCCATCGGCATGAGCGGCAAGCAAGCCGAGAAGACCCTCGAAAAGGTGGGAATCACCGTCAACAAGAACACCATCCCCGGCGATCCCCGCCCACCAACCCAGGCCAGCGGAATCCGTATCGGCAGCCCGGCGGTGACGACCCGCGGTTTTGGCGTCGACGATTCTCGATGGGTCGCGAATCTGATCGCCGATGTGCTCCAGCAGCCGGAGGATGAGGCGTTGATCGAGCGCGCGCATGAGGAAGTGCTCTCGATTTCGAGCCGGTTCCCATTGCCGGGGCTGCCTGGCTGATCGAGAACGTAGCCCAGTTTCGTACGAGATCCGGCGCCGGGGAGGAATGTGATCCGGCATGAGCAACGCCCAGATCGCCATCGCGCTCGTCGCGATCGTTGCTCCGCTCTCCGGTTTCCTGGTGTGGCGCGCTATTCCGATCGGCCGTCAGCTCGCGATCGTCAATCGTTCCGGAGTTCCAGCTCCGCGTATTGGCGGCATTCCGGTCGCCATTGCATTTTGGTTCGGCATCGCGCTCAGCTTCGCGCTGCCGGTCGCCAGATTTCCCGTGGAGGTGGAGCGCATCGCGCTCATCTGTCTGGCCGGCGCGATCATCGTCCTCTTCATGCTGGTCGACGATGCGCTCGGGCTGCCTCCGCGCACCAAGCTGGCGATCCAGATTGCCGTCGCGTCCGTGATGGTGCTGCCGCGTTTGCGCAACCAATACCACGGCATCGCCATCGAGCAATTCAACGCGCCTGTATTAGGTCAGGTGCACATCGCATTGCCGGTGGCCCTGGCGGCGACGGTCATTTGGTTCGTGGCGATGATGAACGCAATCAACTGGATCGACGGCATCGACGGCCTGGCGCCAACCGTCACCTTGGTCGCATCCATCGTCCTTTTTCTCCACACCTACTTTTGGCCGCGCGACGATCCCCAGTTCACGATCTCGATCCTGCCGCTCGTCCTCGGCGCCGCGCTGGTGGGATTTCTGCCCTTCAATTGGTTCCCAGCCCGCATTACGCTTGGGGATGCGGGGTCGAACTTCATCGGGTTGACGATCGCGGCAATTTCTATCGTCGGCGGCGCCAAGCTCGCGACCGCGCTGCTCGTGCTGGGATTGCCGCTTTTGGATCTCGCGTGGGTGACGATCGGCCGCGCGCTTCGCGGTCAACCGATCGCGGCCGGCGACAAGTCTCACCTGCACCACCGCTTGTTGGCGCGTGGTTGGGGCGTCGGTCGAATCGTTGGATTCGTGGGGGGTGTCTCGCTCTTCTTCGGGGTGCTGTCGCTGCTGTTGCCGACCAAGGAGGCCAAGCTCGGCGCTCTGCTGGCGCTGGCAGTGGTTCTGCTGCTCACAGTCGGACGGCCCGGTGTGCGTGGGACCCCTAGCTCGTGAGATCGCTCGTATCGGCGTTATTGCAACAACAGCTCGAACTTCGGCTGATCGGAATCGCCCCGCCGCACCAGCTTGCCACCAAGCGACTTCACGGCCGAGAAGTACGGGGCCATGAGCGTGCCGAAAATGGCTCCGCCGAAACCGCCGACCACTGCGCCAAGCAGGAACGGCAATAAAAACGTAAGCTGATTCCGCTCTTTCTTCACGACGATGATGCCCTCGACCTGTTCGATTCGCCGTTCATCTCTGCGGGCGGAAACGCGCTTCGGTCTTATTGAATAGCCAGAAGCCGGGGAGCTTCGGCCCAAAGTCGCTCCATTTTATAGAAATCACGCAGCTCCTGGTCGAAGACGTGCACGATGGCGTCGTTGTAGTCGAGCACGATCCAGCCTGACCGCGGCGTACCCTCCACGCGTCGTGGTTGGATGTTGTCCTCGCGCAATGCTTCCTGGAGCCGTTCAGAGATGGCGCGCAGCTGCCGTTCGTTTTCACCGGAGCAAATCACGAAGAAATCAGCAAACGTCGATAGCTCGCGGATATCGAGCACCACGGTGTCGGACGCGGGTGTATCGGCAAGAACGTCAGCAATCTCCAGCGCCAGGCTGCGGGCGACGTCGGCTGAATCGATCGAAGGGGCGGTTACTGTGTCGGTCAAATGCTCGTTCCTGTATCCATAAAAATCGATCGTCCTGCCGCGCGGTGCGCCGAGTGGGCCCGGCAGGATTCGAACCCGCGACCCTGGGGTTATGAGCCCCGTGCTCTACCACTGAGCTACAGGCCCTTGCGCAGCGGCAAACGCGGCGTAAAACGATGGTACACGTTCCATGGCCTCTCAGACCACGGCTGTGCCCCCTCGGAAGTAAAAATCGGCTCGGCGTAATAGTAAACCGGCGGCATGCACAGCCGCCGGTCGATCGTAAATTGCGGCGCTCGCTTGCGTATTACTTCGCCGGCGTGTGGACGATCATCCACGGCACGCCGAATTTGTCTTCGAGCGTACCGAAGTAATCGCCCCAGAACTGATCGGCCATGGGCATCTCGACCTTGCCACCCGCACTGAGCGCGGCGTAGAGCGCATCTGCTTCCTCGCGCGAGTCGGTGTGAAGCGTGATCGAGATGTTGTTGCCCATGATCAACCGCTCCCCCCATTCACCGGGCGTGTCAGTACCCATCAGCAGATGCCCGCCCAGAATCGGAAGTTGCACATTCATGATCAGGTCTTTTGTGTCGTCGCTGGCCGGCGGCATCCCTTCGACCTGAACATCGCCCATGCGCGTGACCGGGCCTGCATAATCGGTGCCGAACACGGACTTGTAGAACTCGAATGCCTCGAAGGTCGTGCCATTGAAGTTGAGATACGTGCTGACTTTGGCCACGCGGACGCCCCTTTCTGAGATTCCCGGACCGGCTCGATGCCGGCTTCTAGAGATGGTCGTTTCAGCGCTACCCAAATCGACGCGTCCGAGCAGGGGATACATCGAAACCTGGAAACGGGCGGATAAACTGCTGACCGCTATTTGAGCTCGTGCTTTAGGAGTAGTGTGGATGAACAAACGGCCCACCGAACGATTTACCAGTCGAGTCGAAAACTATGTGCGCTATCGGCCCAACTATCCCGACGCGCTCTTGCCGCTGCTGCAACGAGAAACCGGACTCGCGCCAGATTGGGCAGTCGCCGATGTCGGCTCGGGCCCTGGGAACCTGACCAGGCAGTTCCTCGCATTCGGTGCGACCGTTTACGGCGTCGAACCGAATCGGGCGATGCGTGAAGCTGGCGAGGCGCTGATGGCCGGTGAGCCACGCTTTATCAGCGTATCTGGAACTGCCGAGGCGACAAACTTGCCGGATGCGTCGGTCGATCTCGTCACCGCCGCTCAAGCCTTCCACTGGTTCGATCCCGATTCGACCCGCACCGAATTCCAGCGAATTCTGCGAGCGCCCGGATGGGTCGCGTTGATCTGGAACCGCAGGACGGTGGACACGTCTGCATTCCTGGACGAATACGAAGGCATGCTCCGTCGGTATGCTCATGACTACGATCGTGTCTCGGTCCGAGACGACACCGCCGCTCAGGGGATGAAGGTGCTTTTTGGAGTTCATGGTTACCAGCTTTTCACCCTGCCGAACGAACAGCTCCTCGATGCCGAAGCCTATTGGGGTCGCTTGCTCTCCTCGTCCTATACGCCACTCCCTGGCCAACCGGGCCACGACGCGATCCGGCACCGTAGCGAGGAAATCTTCGATTCCTACGCGCAGGACGGAATTCTGCACTTCCCGTATGAAACGCAGGTCTACCTAGGAACCGTCGACGGCCAGCCTTGACCGGAAACGTGTGAGTTGCGTCAACTACCGGATGGCCGATGCCTCGATCGGCTGGCCCAGCACGAACAAGCTGTCTCCAGCCAAGGTCGGAGTCATTGCCCGCACGACCGCGATGATCCCGTCACGCGGCGCCGTGAAAACACGCGGACCTCGATCCGGCCGCTCGGGAAACCACAATCGGCCCACCGGATCTCCAGCGACGACAGCGTCTCCCGGCTCGTGCAAATTTTCCCAAAATCCCGGCTCATCGGTATTGACGTAATTCTCGGGTTCGCGGCCGTCGATGATGACCGCTGGCGGTAGTCCAAGCGACTCTCGCGTTTCGACTGTTCCGGCCAGTGCCCCCAGGTGCCGCAAAACGTTGGTGAGACCATTCCACGCCAGCCGGTGCACGAACGCGGGAACGCGCCCACCGCCACCCAGCTCGGTGGTGATCACGATCTTGCCCTGGTTTTCCGCTTCGACCGGCAGCAGCCCGGCGCCGTTCACATCGACATAGAGAAAGTGGAAATCGCTATTCCACGCCAGCATCCCATCCAGCATCGCATTCCGTTGCGCCCGGTCCTCGACCACATGCATATGTGAACAGGGGATGAACCAGAAGGCGTTGCCACCAGAGTGCAGGTCGATCACAACATCGGCCATCGGGAAGAGCACTCGGGTGAAATAGTCAGCCAGCTGTTCGTTGGGAGCGCCGTCCGGCCGTCCAGGAAACGACCGATTGAAATTCGCGCCGGACGGCCACAGCCGCGTGCTGGCCCAGGCCGCGTCTCGCGATATGACCGGGACGACGATCAGCCGCCCGCGAACCTGATTCGCCTCGATCTCGTCTATCAGACGAAGACAGGCGATCTGCCCCTCATATTCGTTGCCGTGATTCCCGCCGCTGATCAGCACCGTGGGCCCGTCGTCGTTGGCGATCGTTGCGATCGGCATTAGATCGTACGCCCATCCGCCGTTGTTCGAGATCTTGGGATACCGCAGGCTTCCAATCTGCTTCCCGGGAGAGGTGAGATCGATCGTCGAGGAAACGGATGGCGGTTGCATGTCAATCCTTGCGCGAGTTCGGCGAGCGAGCGCCGGTTCATCCAGTGTCGCGAGAGTGTACCGATTTCAGACCGATGGCTTGGCGTATTCCCACGTGGGGAACGGCCCAACGTCGTCGGAGTTGCATCGCCTGCCGATACCAATCATCCCGCAATAGCACTTGGGCGAGATCCATTCATGTTCGATACATTTATTGGAGATGACGATCTGACGTCCGACCTGCTGCGTAGTACGATGTGCTTGGCGCAAAAGCCCGGAGCGTCCCTTCCCCCACAGGAGTCTAATAGTCATGTCACGAATGCTCTCGGAGGGCGCTGCCCCTCCGCATGCAGACGAGCGCCAGGAACTTGGTGATTTCACTACAACGCCTCGCCTTCTTGTCCTCTCGGCGATCGCCATTGTTCTCGGGGCAATCGGCGCGGTTTTGGCGTTGGTGCTGTTGCGGCTGATTGCATTCTTTACCAACCTGTTCTTCTTCGGGCGGATCAGTATCGAGGCGGTGTCGCCGGCGGACTCGAATCTCGGCGTTGCCATCATCATCATCCCGGTCATCGGCGCCCTGATCATTGGGTTGATGGCCAGGTTCGGATCCGAACGCATCCGGGGACATGGCATCCCGGAGGCGATCGAAGCCATTCTGCTGGGGGGCAGCAAAATCGAGCCGCGCGTCGCGGTGCTGAAACCAGTGTCGTCGGCAATCTCGATTGGGTCGGGCGGTCCGTTTGGCGCTGAGGGTCCGATCATCATGACCGCCGGCGCCGTCGGCTCGTTGATCGCCCAGTTCTTTCACCTCACGAGCGCGGAACGCAAGACGTTGCTGGTCGCCGGCGCCGCGGCCGGTATGTCGGCGACCTTTTCCGCCCCGGTTGCGGCGCTTGCCCTGGCTATCGAGCTCCTGCTCTTCGAGCTGAAACCGCGCAGTGTCGTTCCGGTGGCGCTCGCCAGCGCCACGGCCGCCTTTGTTCGAGCTCCGCTGCTGGGGGAAGGCCCGCTTTTTCCCACGCCGCTGCATTCGGCGGATATTGGGCTCGAGGTTCTCCTTGCCTGTGTGCTGGCTGGTCTTGCCGCTGGAGCGCTCTCCGCGGTCCTTACCTCCGGCGTCTATTTGGCCGAGGACAGCTTCGCTCGCCTCCCCGTCCATTGGATGTGGTGGCCGGCAATCGGCGGAATCTTCGTCGGCATCGGGGGATTGATTTTCCCCCAGGCGCTTGGCGTTGGATACGACGTCATCGAGGAGTTGCTCGCCGGGAAGGAGACCAGCTCCATCATCGCCGGTGTGCTGCTCATCAAATCGTCGATTTGGGTCATATCGCTCGGTTCGGGCACGTCGGGCGGCGTCCTCGCTCCGCTGCTCATGATGGGCGGAGCGCTCGGTGGACTCGAGGCCCATATCTTCCCGGACATGGGTCCTGGCTTTTGGCCTGCAATCGGCATGGCCGCCATTCTCGGCGGAACGATGCGTGCTCCGCTGACCGGTATCATCTTTCTCCTTGAACTCACCCACGATGTCAATTTGATGTTGCCACTGCTGACCGCGACCATCGTGGCGCATGGCTTTACTGTGCTGATCCTGCGCCGTTCGATCCTCACCGAAAAGATCTCCAGACGCGGTTATCACATGACCCGCGAGTATGCAATCGACCCGCTGGAAATTCTCTTCGTCCGCGAGATGATGCGCGTCGAAGTCGTTGTCTTATCGGCTTCGATGACGGTCGAGGCTTTGTTCGACGGGCTCTTGTTGCGTAGCGACCGACTCGATCTCGGGCAAGGACTCTATCCGGTGGTTGCCGATGATGGTTCCCTGGTCGGCGTGCTCACCAGGCACCGGCTGGTCGAGCTCCAGCAATCCAAACTCTCGCCGGAGAGCACGCTCGGCGAGCTGTGCGAGCACGACTTTGTCGTCGCCTATCCGGACGAGCCGCTGCGCTATGTCATGGAGCGCATGGCGACCACCGGATTGACACGCATGCCGGTCGTCGATCCGACAGACCGTACGCAGCTGGTGGGGCTGATCACGCTGACCGACCTGCTGCGGGCACGTGGACGATCGCTGGACGAGGAACGTGTGCGCGAGCGCGTACTCAAGGTGCGCTTCCCGCGCGATCGCACCGGCTCTGCGGAAAACGCCAAAGCCCAGCCCTAGCGGACTATTTGGCTCCGGGCACGCGCAGTGCTCGGAGCGCGCACGGTTGCCACGGACAGGCTGGAGTCGCGCTGCAATGCCTTATCCGGTCGAAATGATCACGGTGGTGGGTAATCCGTCCGGACCGCACGCGATCCTGCGCGGCAGATAGCGAAGCCGCGATCACCGGCTCCTGTCGGCTTGGGGCGGTGGCACAGGCGCCGTTCATATCACCGCGCAATGTCCAGGGACACTCGATCGGAAAGCAGATAACGGAAAGACCCGCGTCCGAACGCGGGTCCTGCTGGAGCGGGGGACGGGACTCGAACCCGCGACAATCTGCTTGGAAGGCAGACACTCTACCAACTGAGTTACCCCCGCGTGCCTCATTGGTCGGGGTGAGAGGACTCGAACCTCCGACCTCAGCGTCCCAAACGCCGCGCGCTACCAGACTGCGCCACACCCCGCTGAAGCCAACGGCGCATGCCAGTATAGGAAGCCTGGGAGGACTCGTCAAACCCGCCCGACTCACCGCACGACGCGGTACACCGTCGTTCCGTCCTGCTCGAAAGCGA
>DASTFJ010000253.1:0-10183 GCA_035708745.1 Thermomicrobiales bacterium
CTACAGCGTGATTGCGGCCTTGGGGGCGTTCGCTGGCATTTCCTTGGCCGGGTAGCCGGCTGCCCAGAGCACCGACTTGATCGATTCGAGCGACACCTGGTCCGGGTCGTACTCGATCTCGACCAGCTTGGTCTGCGGTGAGGCGGTCACCTTGCCGATCCCCGGGAACTTGCCCAGGTCGTTGGTGATGTGCTGCTGGCAATGCCCGCAGTTGATATCGGGCGCGAACAGCGTTGCTTTCTGCGTGTCGGCCATCGTTCTTCCTCCGTAGCTCGGTCGGGGCGTCAATCGGCATGATACCAAGAACATACCCCCAAAGGGTATATGGCAAGCGAACGCACGGAACGCTGTGCTTCGCTCCGGACGGTCACGTGCGTGTAAGAAATGCGCCGTCGACCCGTCTCCCAATACAGCGAATCGCTTCGACCACTTCGACTATGCCAAAGGAGACCGAATATGTCGACCAGATTCCGTCGTGGCAGTTTTGGCGTGCTCATTATTCTGTCGCTCATCATGACGGGGGTGTTCCAGACCGGAGCGCTGGCGCAGGATGCGCCCTCGCAGATTGGACCGGTTATTCCGCCGGCTTCCGCGTGCACGGTCGAGCCGCGCACCGCCGAGGAGCTGGTCGCGCTCTTTGCCAATACCACGCCGACCGAACCGATGCCGTTTGCGACCACCGAAACCATCACCATCGGCAAACCAGCCGACACGGCATCCGCCGAGCAGGTGACCGCGCTCATCTATCAGGCAGTCGCCTGTCTCAACGCCGGCGATTTCGGCCGCTTCTTCGCTCTGCTGACCGATCATGCAATCGTCACGATCTTCCCGTGGGTTGCGGAGGAGCTGGCTACCGAGGAAGCCGCCGCCCAGAAATTGGCGCCGAGTCCGCCGCCAGCGAATTTCCTGACCACCATTCTCGGCATCGGCAGCATCGCGCTGCTCCCCGACGGCTCATTCTCGGCTGTGCTCGTCCAGTTGGATCCGAACGCCGGCGACCAGCCGACTGCGCTGATTCTCACTGCGGTCGAGCAAGATGGGGCGTGGCTCATCGACAACGCGATCGATTTCGCCGCGTCCGAATAGCGACGCTTCCCGCCCGGCGGCTGCGGACGTCGTCCGCAGTCGCCGGTGCGTTTCTTCGAACCCCAATTTGTGCATCGCGCAGCCGCCAGAGGATTCGACGGTGCCATCGATGTTGGTCGCGAGGTTGGGCCGTTTGATTCGTCGCTACTCGTTCGCCTTTGCTCCCGGTCAACGCTCGGCAGACTCATAGGTTTGCCAAGAATTCAGAAAGGAGAGGGGTCGAGTCGCCGGCTGTGCCTAGTTTACATATTATGTCTCCGGTGATAGACTGATCGCGTCCCCACGTGCGTGCCGACTACCATCTCGGGAGACCAACATGGACGCACAGCGATTCGACGACCTGACCCGTTCATTCGCCAAGCGCGTGACCCGCCGTCGCGTTTTGCGGGGCATAGGAGGAGGGCTGGCGGCCGTCCTTGCCGGTCAATCCGCATCCGCTGCTCCTCGCTGCAAACAGATCGACCAGGTCTGCAAGACCACGGCCGATTGCTGTCCCGAGCAAAATGGCACCTATTGCGCCGGGACCAAGAAAACGACTTGCCAGCCGTGCGCCGGCGTCATCTGCAAGGGCGGCTGCACGATTTGCCCCCCAGAGGAGCTCGCCGATCCTACCCGCGACTGCGCCTGCGTCTGCCGCCCCGGTCTGACGCGCTGCAATGGCGTTTGCGTCGACCTCCAGTCGGATCCAACCAATTGTGGTCAGTGTGCCGTCGGCTGCGACGACGGCGAGGTGTGCACCGCCGATGCCTGTCTGGCCGGTCAATGCGTCTCTACGGCCATTGCCAATTGCTGCCATACCAATTTGAACTGTGACGACAATGACCCCTGCACCACCAACACCTGCGTCGCCAACCAATGTCAGAGCGAGCCGGTGAATTGCCCCGGCGCCGATGTGTGCAATGGCGCCGCCTGTTCTCCCGCCATCGGTTGCTATGTCTACCCGATTTGCAATGATGGCAACGACTGCACCGACGATGTGTGCGATCCCGATACAGGGGCGTGCACGTTTGTTCCGCTCACTGGCACGAGCTGCACGGTTATCGAATCGGGTAATCCCGGAACATGCGACAACGGAGCTTGCGTTCCCATTGTCTGTATTCCCGGAACGGACTTCTGTGAGCACATCCTGTGTAGCCCCGGGGACAACTGCGTTTGCGCCTCCCTGGTCTTGCAACATGGGGAGCCCATCTGTGCTCGTTTCGACGGAGTCGATTGCTTCCCATGCCATGATGACGCGGAGTGCGAATCGCACCTTGGTCCTGGAGCGGGATGCGTCTTCGCCGAGTGCTGCTCGGGAGGGACCACATGCGTCGTCCCGTGCTAACCGTCGCCGGAATCCATGATCCACTCCACCACCGATTCGTGAAGTTGCCCATCCAGGCAGTCGCGCGCGGGCCGTACGTTCCGCGCTAGTACATCGCCCAGCCGCCATCGACATTCAACGTCTGCCCGGTGATGAACGATGCCTCGGGTGAAGCGAAGAACACCACCGCCGCCGCGATATCCGCCGGCAACCCGCGACGTTTGATCGATTGTTGCTCGTCCAGGCGAAGCTTCAGCGCTTGCTGATCCGGATGGACATGCAGCTCGCTCTCGACGTGGATCGCGCCCGGAGTGATCGCATTGACCGTGATGCCGTCCACGCCGACATCCCGCGCCAGCGTGCGGGTGAATCCGATCATGCCGCCTTTGGATGAGACGTAGTGGAGCAGGTTTTTCATTCCCAAATGGAAGGTGACCGAGGAGATATTGACGATCCTGCCCCACTCGGCTTCCTTCATATAGGGATACGTTGCGCGCAGGGTGAGGTAGCACGATTTGAGATTGACATCGAGCACCCGATCCCAGTCCTCTTCGGTGATCGTCTGCCAGGGGCGGTGGGTATCGGTCAGTCCGGCATTGTTGACGACGATGGTGACCGGGCCGAGTGCTTCCGCCACCTGCTCGACCATCCGCTCGACCTCGGCCGCTTTGGAGACATCGGCCTGTACCGGGATCGCGCGGCCGCCGGCCGCCACGATTCGCGCCACCACCGCGTCGGCTTCCTTTTGTCCGGTGGCGTAGTTCACGCCCACCGCCGCGCCATGCGTCGCCAGCGCCTCGGCAATCCCCGCGCCAATCCCGCGGGACGCTCCGGTCACCAATGCCACTTTTCCTGAGAGATCGGTCAATGGATTCCTCCCCACGCTATCAATCCAGGAATGCGCTATCGCGCATCGAGCACCTGTGCCCAATCCTGCTTTCTCGGTTGGGCCTCGAGATCGCGGATCAGAAATCGCAACAGCTCGGCGAGCTCGACAGCACGAGTTGGAAAGTGAGCTCGACTCAAGGACAACCTCGTCAGCTCAGGATTGCCGGGTCGACCTGGGAGCTGTATCGAATCAGTGCCGCTGATATGAAGGTGTGGCGTCTTCACATGACTCATGCCCTGGGGGTGCCAGTGTTAGGCGAAGAGCTCTCTCCCTGAGAGATCATTGACCGCATAGAGATAGGTGGTCACCACGGCTTGATACGCATGCCAAGTAGATTCATCTGGCAGAAATGCCACGGTGAAGTCGATGGCGACTTCGAGATAGAGATAGGGCGACCGGTCTGCTCTGCGTACGAGCAATTGGTTCGCGGGTGCGTTGCCCGTCCCTACGATCGTAAGCGTGTTCACGATTCCGGGCGTCGCTCCGCTGGCGAAAACCTCGGCGCGGGCAACGCACTGCAGTGCGGCACGCACCCGCGCAACCAGGATGTCGGTAGCATCCCTAGGAGTCGCGCCGGCCAAAGGGAATCAGGAACGCAGCTCGCAGGAAATTCCGCGTCTCGGGAATGTCTTCAAGGCCCTCATACTCGCCCGCGTCGTACCTGCGAATGAACTCTTCTCCTGACATGCCAAGCAACCGCTGTATTTCGCGTTCGAAGTACGCGAGAGCCTCCTCCTTCGGCATGATGGAACTCCGTTCGGAGTTGTCAGATTCGATTGGGGATCGTAGCGCCATAGGATTACTCCGCTCGGCTGAATGGTACTACTGACTCGCCGGCACTGGCGCACATCGAAACGAACATACAGTGCCATAATCACGCAACGCGGACGAGCCACGCTCCTGACCGCTTGTCCGCGGAGAATCGCCCATCTTCATGGATATCATTCCCCTCTCAGGTCTCGTGCCACTTCCGCTTACCTCGTTCGTCGGACGGACCGACGAGCTGGATTTGGCGCAATCGCTGCTCGACGGGCCCAATCGCCGCATTCTGACGCTTACCGGTCCCGGGGGCATTGGCAAGACGCGCCTCGCCATCGAAATCGCCAACCGGCTCAACCCGGCGTATCCCGATGGCGTGCTCTTCGTTCCGCTGGCCGCGGTGCCGCACCCATCGCTGGTGCTGGCTGCCATCGGTTCCGCGCTCGGTCTGCGCGAGCTCGAAGCCGAGAACGCATTCGATGCGGTGGCAATCGCCCTCGGCCGCTCGCGCCGCCTGCTGGTCATCGACAATGTCGAACATCTGCTGGAAGCCGCTCCCGAGCTGACCCGCATGCTGTCCCTGTGTCCGAACATCAAGATCCTCGCCACGAGCCGTAGCCTGTTGCGCGTCGAGGGAGAGCACGCGATTCCGGTGCCGCCACTGGGCGTGCCCAGTCCTTCGGCGTCACGTACGCGGGACGAGTGGCTCAAGGCACCGGCGCTCCGGCTCTTTGTCGATCGCGCGCGGGCGGTCGATCCCGCGTTCGTCTGGAATGAAGCCGATGTTACCCAGCTCATCGAGATTTGCAGCCGGCTCGATGGGCTTCCACTCGCGCTCGAGCTGGCGGCCACCAAGGTGCGCCATCTGACGCTGACCGAGATTCGCGACCGGCTCGACGAGCGGCTGCCGTTGCTGGTGGATGGCTCGCGCGACCACCCGAGCCGCCTGCGCACCATGCGCAACGCTATCGCCTGGAGTCACGATCTCCTCTCGCCCGCCGCGCAAGTCCTCTTCCGGCGTCTCGCGGTGTTCCACGGCGGATCGTCGCTGGATGCCATCGCGGGTGTCCTGGCGCAGCTCGATGGGCCGGTGGAGCAGAGCGATTCGATGCGCGACTGTCTCGCTCCCTTGCTCGATGCCAGCTTGCTGGTGCGGGATATCGATCTTATCGACGGCGGAGCGCGCTATCGGATGCTGGAGACGATTCGGGAATATGCCTGGGAGCAGCTGGCCCAGAGCGGCGAGCTGGACGCCACCCGCCAGGCGCATGCGGTTTCGTTCATGCAGGTCGCGGAACGATATGAGCTCGGGGATCTTCTGCCCTCATCCGCCAACGCCATCGAACGCCTCATGCTGGAGCGCGCCAATCTGGGAGCGGCGCTGTCCTGGTTGGATAGCGGGTCCGATACCGAGCGTTTGCTGCGCCTGGTTGCCGCGTTGGGCAACTTCTGGACAGCGACGGCGGCGTACCGCGAAGCCACGTACTGGCACGAACGCGCCCTCAGCCGGAGCGATGCCGGTCCCACTTCGCATCGGGCGAAGATTCAGGTCCAGCTTGGCATGGCGCGGCTGCTCCAAGGGGATATCGCCGGCGCCGAACCGCACTTCACCGCCGGGCTGTCCGCTTGCCAGGTATTCGACGAGCCCTACTATGAAGCGCTGGCTCTGCTCGGACTCGGCAACGCGGCCATTCTGCAGGGAGACCACACGCTCGGCGAAGCGCGCCTGCTTGCCTGCCGGGGGGTGGCCGATTCGATTCTCGACCGGCGCCTGTCCGAGATCGTGCGTGGCATGGCTTCGCTCAATCTGGGGGTCGTCTCCCGCGCCGCCGGCAATCTCGATCTCGCCACCGAGCAAATTTCTGACATGCTCCACCGGGCGCGCGCCGAGGACTATCTGCAGGGCATCCTGATCGCGCTCGGCGACCTGGGCGATCTCGCCCGCGACCGCGCCGAATGGGACCGGGCGCTCCTGTGCTATCGGGAGGCGCTGAATCTGGATAAAACCCACCCCATCAAGCGCACCGTCATCGAGATCATCGAATCGATCGCCATCGTCGCCTTTCGCACCGGGCAGGCCGAACGCAGCGCCACCCTGGCCGGCGCGGCGGAGGCGCTGCGCGAGCGCACCGGTTTGCGCTATATCCAGCCGGAAAGCAGCAGCTCGCTGGAGCTGGCCATCCGCGGAAGCCGTGCCATGCTCGGAGAAGCGGCTTTCGGGGCCGCATGGGAGGCGGGGCGCACCTGTTCCGCCGGCGATACGATCGCCTCGGCGCTGGCGGTGCAGGTACGGCCGGTCAGGCCATCTTCCGCCAGATTGACCCCGCGGGAAGCGGAGGTCGCCCGCCTGCTGGTGCGGGGCATGACCGACCCCGAGATCGCGGACAGGCTTTTCATCAGCGTCCGCACGGTCGAAAACCATGTTGCCCACATTCTCGCCAAGCTCGATGTCCACACTCGCACCGCCGCGGCTTCGGCCGTGATCGCCGCCGGTTTTGCCGAACCGCCCGCCAAATGAGTACCCACCGCGCGCGGAGGTGAGTACATGTACGGCTGCCGCCTGCACGCGCGCAGCCGCAGGATGGAGGAGAGCCGCCGGTCGTGCTCGGCCGTGCGGCCCGGTTCACGCACTCCTCATCGGAAAGGCTTCGCTATGCAATCGTCCCGGTCGTCATCCATCCCAACCCGGCGGTGGTCGCGCCGGCGGGTCCTCGGGCAGACCGGATCCGGTCTGACTCTGGGCATACTGGCCGCTGCTGGAATGAAAAAGCTCACCCGCGCGCAATCTCCCGCCGCCAATCAGGCCGAGGGCGACTTCGCGGGTCTGGTCGATATCGGCGGCCGATCCGTCTATATGGAGTCGGCCGGCGCGGGTGCGCCCACGGTCGTGCTGGTGGCGGGCGCGCTCGGCCGCGGCGATGTCTGGAGTCGCGATCAGCAGGAGCCCGAAGGCGCGCGCCAGATGGTCTTCCCCAGCGTCGCCAGCTTTACGCATGTCATCGAATACGACCGGCCCGGGACGATCGGCGAAGTCAACCACAGCCTCGATCCCAACGCACCGCTTTTCTACCCCAGCCGCAGTGACGATGTGCCCCAACCGCGCACCGGCGCGGACGTGGTCGAGGAGCTGCACGATCTGCTGCAGGCGGCGCAGGCGCCCGGTCCCTATGTGCTCGTCGGGCATTCCGTCGGCGGGTTGTATTCGCGGCTCTACGCCATGACCTATCCCGACGACGTGGTGGGCATGGTGCTGGTCGACGCCACGAATGAAGAGGTCTGGGCCGAGTTCGCCAAGGTGCTGACTCCCGAACAGTGGACCATCTTCGAAGCGGGGACCGTACGAAACGAGGAGCTGCTGGCGGCCTATCCGCCGGCCGAGATGAACTGGACCACGCCGCTGCTCGACGATCCGACGATGCAGCAGGTTCGCCAGGCGCGTATGGATTCGCCCATGCGGCCGATGCCGCTCTATACCCTCTCTCACGGCATTCCGTTCGGTGAGCCGTTCCCGGGCTGGCCGTCGGAGGAGATGGAGGCGATCATGCGCCGGTTGCAAGCCGATACTGCCGGACTCGTGCCCGGCTCCAAACACGTCGTCGCCACCGAAAGCGGGCACAACATTCATCAGGATCAACCGGAGCTGGTGATCGAGGCCATTCGCGCGGTGGTCGACGCGGTTCGCAACCCAGCCACCTGGACGAGCTGAGCGCTCGTTCCCCGATGCCAGCCCTCCTGATCCGAGAGCGTGTGTCCGACTATGCCTGGTGGAGGCGAGCGTTTGCCGAACAGGCCTACGCCCGCATCGCCAACGGGTGCCAAGATGAGCAGATCTTCCGCAATCCGGACGACCCGAATGAGCTGATCGTCATCCTGACCTGGGATTCCCTGGTGCGCGCCCGGCTTTTTTCGCAATCGGACGATCTGCTGGAATCGATGGGACGGGGCGACGGCACGCCTCGTCCGGAGATCTGGCTCCTGGACGAAACCGCCGAGTACCCCTGACGCTGCCCGCCGGCCCGGCGCCGAAGGATTGGCGGTCGCTCTGGGTGGCGTTTTGACCCTCATCCATCCCTCGACCCCGGCAGGGCACAGAGTCAGGGCACGGAGTCCCTGACCTACGCTTACGCTTACGCCTATGCTCCCAATCCTGGGAGAAGTGCTCCAACGAGCTGTTCCCTGGCACTGCCCACACTGTCCGCGCGTGAGGGAGCGGAGGGGAGATCAGCCGGCGAGTGCTGAGCGGAGGGCGCGGGCGGTTCGGGCGATGGCGGCGCGGGTCGCGTTCGTGTCCGCGAGGGCGTTCAACATCATGAAGTCGTGGAAGACGCCCTCGTAGCGCACGGCGGTGACATCGACGCCGGCCTCACGCAGTCTGCGGCCATAGGCCTCGCCCTCATCGCGGAGGACATCGGCTTCGTCGGTGATGACCAGCGCCGGGGGCAATCCACTGAGCTCGCTCAGGGTGGCGCGCAGCGGCGATGCGAGCGACATGCAGCGCTGGGAGACATCGGGCAGATAGGCATCCCAGAACCATTGCATCGCTTTGCGGGTCAGCCAGGGACCTTCGGCGAATTCGCGGTAGGAAACGGTTTCGAACGATGCGTCGGTGACCGGATAGAGCAGCGCCTGAAAACGGATGCGCGGTCCGCCGCGCTCTTTTGCCATGAGGGTGACCGCGGCGGTCATGTTGCCGCCGACGCTGTCCCCGGCGACGGCGATGCACTCCTGATCGAGTCCCAGCTCGGCGCCGTGGCGGGCGACCCATTGGAGGGTGGCATAGATCTGCTCGATGGCGACCGGGAAGCGTGCCTCCGGTGAGGGCGGGTAGTCGACGAAGACGTAGGCGGCACCGGTTTGGACGGCCAGATCGCGCACCAGCCGTTCGTGGGTGCCGAAATTGCCGAGCACCCACCCGCCGCCGTGGGTATAGATGACGGCCGGGAGCTTGCCGTTGCGATCGACCGGGCGGACCAGCACGATCGAGATCGTTCCGGTGGGTCCGCCGGGAATCGTGTGGTGTTCGACCTCGGCGTCGGGCATAGCGACCGGTCCGGCCTGGGCGGTATCGAGCACGGCGCGGGCGTCGCTGGGCGAGCGGGTGTACAGCGGTGGTCCGGGATTGCCGGCGAGGATGTCGGCGAACGACTGGGCGGCGGGTTCGAGGACGACCGGTGGATAGGGAAGCGGACGGGTGGAAAGGGTGTTCATGAGCGGTTCCTGAGTCATGGTGCGAACATCCGGTACGGGTAAAGGCGATCGAATTGGAGGCGGATTTGGTGGTGGCACTCGCTGCGGCGAGGAGGTCCCTCGACTTCGCTCGGGATGACGGAATGGGAAGAGGTCCCTCGACTTCGCTCGGGACGGCGGGGAGACGGGGCGCCGTCCACGGGGAAGCGCGGACGGCGGGAAAATGGCGGTTACCGGGTGGTGGGGAAACGCAGCCAGTCGTCGTAGTGGATTGCGCCGAGACGGGCGCCGTTCAGCGGGACGAGTGAGTCCTCGCTGGGGACTGCGCCGAAGTAGATGGCATTCGGATCGGAGACGACGACACGGGGGTCGTTTCGCGCACTGAGCTTGCGGCCGATGACCTCATCGAAGCGGAGCCGGTCGGGTCCGGCGATCTCGACCCGGCCGTTGACGGGTGCGTTGATCGCCGCATCGGTTACGGCGCGGGCGACATCCTCGGCGGCGATGGGCTGGAAGGCGACCGGGGCCATGTGCACTTCGTTGCCGGTGGTGGCGGAATCGGCGATGCCGTCGACGAATTCCATGAACTGGGTGGAGCGGACGATGGTGAAGGGGATCGGGCCCGCGTCGATCAGCGCTTCCTGGGCGAGCTTGGCTTTGAAATAGCCGTTGTCCGGAGAGCGGTCGATGCCGACGATCGAGAGCGCGACGTGATGGCCGACCCCGGCATTCTTCTCCGCTTCCAGCAGGTTGCGGGTCGAAGTGACGAAGAAGCTCATCACGGCGCTGTCCTCGAATGAGGGAGAGTTGGAGACATCGACGACGACCGAGGCGTCCGCGAGCGCCCTCGGCAGGCCCTTTCCGGTGAGGGTGTCGATCCCCAGGCGGGGCGAGGCGGGCATGGCCTCGTGACCGAGGGCTTTCAGATTTTCGACGACCTTCGAGCCGATGAGCCCGGT